>NZ_JBIARC010000097.1:0-19802 GCF_042889625.1 Streptomyces sp. NPDC002573
GTGCGCACGGCCTCCCTCAAGGCGTCCCTGAGCCCTGCACGCAGCCTGGGTCCGTGCAGCTCCAGATGCAGGTCGGCGCCGAACGCAGGGGGCGGAGGGCCGGTCGCGGAATTGGTCCGAGAATCTGTCATGAAAATTAACCATACTCCCATACCACTGAGGGCGTAGCGTTGCGGGCATGACGGGTGCAGTCGCCCCGATTGGCTGCGTAATCTGAGGGGTGAAGATGGATGAGGTCTCCAAGGCATTGGCCGACCACAGTCGGCGACAACTGCTGGACAGCCTGAATGCCCGTAGCGGGCAGACTCTGCGAGAGCTGTGCTCCGGTCTGGAGATGGCGCGGCAGTCGGTCAGTAAACACCTGGCCATGCTGGAGGCGGCCAACCTCGTGACGGTTGTGCGCCGAGGCCGGGAAAAGCTGCACTACCTCAATGCCGAGCCGATCAACGCCATCGCTGATCGCTGGATCAGTCGCTACGACCGTGAGCGGGTGCGCGCACTCGCTGATCTGAAGCAAGCACTGGAGGCAAGCCCCGTGAACAACGCGTTCGTCTACCCGACCTATATCAACACGACGCCGGAAAACTCTGGCAGGGCCTGACCGACCCGGCCTTCACCCGCAGCTACTGGGGGGTGGAGTTCGAAACGGACTGGAAGGCCGGATCAACCATGGCCTGGGTGGAGCGAGGAACGAATCCCTCCCATCCCGACCAGGTCGTGCTCGAATCAGACCCGTACCGGCGCCTGTCCTACACCTGGCACACCTTCACCCCCGAGTGGGCCAAGACCGTCAGCGTAAGCGAGGAGGTCCTTACGAACTGGCCACCGAGCAGAGGTCGAAGGTGACCTTCGAGATCGAACCCGCCGGAGCGATGACCAAGCTCACCGTCGTACACGACGGTTTCGAACGGGACAGCACCATGCGAGACATGATCCAGCACGGCTGGCCCGCCCTCTTGTCGAGCCTCAAGACCCTCCTTGAAACCGGCAAGCCGCTTCCCGGTCCTGACCACCAGAGTTCTTGAGCACAGCCCCGGACACTGCCCCGTGTCCGTACGGTGACGGTATGGGCAAGGCCAGGGTGCCCCGGCTGCGGCTGGTCGTAGTCGCGGAAGACGACCCCTCGGCGGTTCTTGAGGCAGTGGTAGAGCTGGCCGGGCTAATCTAACCCGGCGGACGGCGCTGCAGCATGCGCGGGCATCCGGACGAGCGAGCCGACGCGGCTGGGCGCCACGCCCCCAGTCACGGAGCCGAAAGGCGCCGTCGTCGGGCGGCACAAAGCCCAGGCGGGATACCTGCCGCAGCTCACGCTTGTCGCGCTGCGCTGGGCCCGTGCCAATGACTGGACTTCGGTCCCGTCGAGCAGCGCGGCGCTGAACTTGCCTACCGCCGCTGTGGTGTCGTGACCTCATGGAGGCCCGCCAGGTCACCATTCCGTTGCACGTCCTGCTGCAGTGGGACGACGAAGGGAACGACAGGCAGGCGGCCCTGGACCTGTTCGACGCCTTCGGCTCCAAGGAGAAGACGCTGCACGCCAGCATGGGCGGCCACACCGGCGTGCCGCAGTTCGCGGGGGACGCCGCGGACCAGTTCTTCACCCGGCACCTGAAGTGAGGCCGGGCCGTGAGGCCGACAGCAGACGGTAAGCGGCGTCGGCCCTGATGCCGTCATCGAGGACAGGCCCCGGACCTCCTCGATGACGGCGCCCAGCAGATGCACCACCGCCTCGATCGCGCAACGACGCCGCACGACCGGCATGCGAACTTGGCTTGGGAGACGCGGTTGAGCCGGTCCTCGTGTCCGCACTGCGCGCACTCCTTGGAGGAGTAGGCGAGGTCTACGAACACGAGCGGGACTCCAGCCCGTCGCGCCTTGTCGACGATGAAATCTGCGAGCTGGGCGAAGGCCCAGGAGTGGAGTGCGACCCGATGGGGCTTGGTGTCGCTGTTCGCGGCGGGAGCACGTGGCTGCGGGAGCAGAGGGTTGTCATCGTGTGCGTCGGACGACCAGCACGGCCGCGTCGTCGAGGTGGTCCACTGCGAGGGCTGCGTCGAGGATTCGGTCAGCGGTCTCCTGGGTGTTCCGTCCGTCGTGGAGTGCTTCGGCGGCCCGTGTTCCGGCCCGCTGCAGTCCGGCGTCCAGCGTCAGGCCTGGTCCTTCGACCACCCCGTCGGTGACCATGACCAGCGCGTCCCCCACGTCCAGGGTGAAGGTCTCCTCAGGGTAGTCGGTGTCGGGCACGACTCCCAGGACTGGGCCGCCTGGCAGCTTGCAGATGTCGTGGCTGCCGTCTTCGCGTGCGAGCAGCAACGGCACGTGGCCGGCGCTGCTGCCGGTGATCTGGCCGTCGGGATCGATGTGCAGCATGGTGCAGCTGGCAAATCGTGCAGTGCCTTTCGTGATGAGCAGCTCGTTGGTGCGTGTCAGCACGGTTCCGGGGTCCGGTTCGTGGGCGGCGATCGCGCGCATGGACGAACTCACTTGCCCCATGACAGCGGCGGCGTCCACGTCGTGCCCTTGGGCGTCGCCGATCTCCAGGTTGACCGCGCCGTGTCGGGCATGGCGGAGGCGTCGTACCAGTCTCCGCCGATGTCCAGCCCGTCGCGGCTCGGTCGGTAACCGGCGGCGACCTCCAGGCCCGGGAGGCGCTCGGCAGTGTGGGGAGCATGCTCTCTTGGAGCGCGGTGGCCAGTTCGATGCGGGCTTGCTGCAACCTGACGCGCCAGAGCGCCTGGCCGGCAAGGTCGGCCAGCGTACTGATGAGGGCCCGCTCGTCCGGGGACGAGCGGTGCTCGCTGCCGTAGGCCACCGACCAGGCGCCGAGCGGCTGATCGCCGACCGGGCCGAGGGGGGCGATCGAGAAGGCGCAGTCGGAACCGAGCCACGGCGCACTGGCCATCTGCGGCCAGCGGTGGATGCACTCCTCCCGGTCGGAAATGAACTGCGGCTTGCCGGTTCGGATCGCATCGGACAAGGGCGCCGGGTCATCCAGCGACAGGCCGTCCACGACGGCGGCCATCAGCATCGGGATCCCGGCATCGGAGGAGACGCGCAGACGGCCTTCGGCCACGAGTTCGAGCAGTGCCGGCACCACCGAAGGTCGCGGCGAGCCGTGTCAGGACGACCTGCTGCAGTTCCTGCTCCGTGGCTGCGGTGATCAAGGCGGAGGAGAAGACGGCGATCTCGTCGGCGCGCTGCCGCTCAGCGCGGCCAACGCTCTGCGGCGGCGTGCTTCCCGCTTGGTCTCGTCGTGGATCATCCCGAAGACCCGCTCAGGGCCGCCATATCCCAGCCGGACCCGACAGGCCTCGCAGGCCAGAATGTGCCAGCCATCGTGCTCGGTGAGGAACCGCAACCTGATCCGGGGGGACGAGTCGGCGGTCGAACGCACGAGTCGCCGCAGGGCCCCCCGGTCATCGGGGTGCACTCGCCGAACCACGCTGGACAACGACACCGTGGTCTCCGGGAACAGTGTCGCCAACGCGGGTGCACCACCCAGCCACTCCAGCTGTTGCTCCTGGGGTGAATACACGCACAGACCGAGGTCGGCGGCTTTGGCCGCCAACTGGAACGGGATCAGCAGACTGCCCAGGTCGTTTCGCGTGTCCAACGAGTGCACCCATACCAGCCGTTCGCCACCCGCGGGATCCTTCACCGGTCGCGCCTCGACAAGGCAGACCCCAGGTACGGCATCCGGCCCGGGGAACTCCAGTACCCGCATCGCGACCGTCTTCGTCGTCGTGGCGTGAACCACGAGACTCATGGCCGAGGTTCGCTGACTTTCAGGCAACAGGTCATCGAAGCCACGACCACACTCTCCTCCGCTGACCTGCCCAGCGCTTTGGCTATTGCGGCGTTGAGGCTGCGGAGGACACCGTCCAGGGTCAAGAGAGCCGAAGGGGTAGCTCTTCGAAGGAGTTCGACGTCTTGTGTCCGCTTCATGGTCGAGGGGTGCGCGGTGGCGTCGGTGCTGGGAATGCTGGAGGAGCGAGAGGCGGCTGCTCGTGTGCGGGTGGAGGGCTTGCGGGAGGAAGACGCGCGGTTGGCTGAGGTGTTGGAGGCCGCGGAGATCGAGCTGGACCGGCGGGTGATCGCGCGGGAGGAACTGCTCGAGGCCCTGGCAGTTTCTGCGGCCGAGTCCACTGCCGTGACCACGACCGAGGCGGAGGAGGAAGCGGCGCCGTCGCTCGCGCCGGTGCCGGGCTCGACGGTGCCGTCCTGGCGGGAAGGACTGCCGGTGACGGTTCTGGCCCCGGACTATCAGCGGATTCTGGGCGTGCTGGAACAGCAGCGATCCACGGGTGACGGCCCGCTTCGAGCCAGAGAGATCGCTGTGACATCACCGATGCCCACGGAGAGCGTCTGTACAGGGAATGGACCTACGAGGAGATCGTGGCGGCTTCCGACCGCGCACGGGCGGAGGCGAACGCGCCGGTCGTGGTCACCTACAACGAGCCTCTCGCCACGGACCGTCCGGAACACGAGACGGGTGAGTAGCGAACGAGCGCGTGGAGGGTGCCCCCGGGCACCCGCTGCCCTTAAGGGTGGGTCGGTCTGCGACTGCTGAGGCGAGAGCGGCCGATGCGGCCAGCGTGACAGGAAGACCGCCACTTCCTGCGAAACGGCGGTCTCCTTTGCGTCGTTCCTGCTCAAAACGAGACCCGTGTGAAGACGGATTCTAACGCGGTGAAGAAGCGACGGAGCTGGTGCCCTGTGTGCCGCACCATTCGGTCAGTGCTCGGCGGGCCGCGGTGATGCGATGTTCTGGTGACTCGTCTGAGATGGCCCATGCGATGTAGGCGTCTGGTCTGACCAGAACGCATTTCTTGGTGGCGCCCTTCGGGGACACGATCTCGACCTCGTCGGTCCACTCTGTGATGAGTGAGGGAAGGCGGTCGGTGTCGGACGGTGTGACGAGGACGAACCGTCGCTTGCGGAGGGCTTCGTAGAGTCTGCGTCCGTCGGTGAGGGGCATGTCAGGTGCCCGCTTGCCGACGAGGGGGTGTGCGCCGGCCGGTGCGGTGTAGGAGATGTCGATTCCCGAGATCGCCTTGGCCAGTCGTCGGGCCACTGGCGGGGTTTGCAGCACCGTACGCGCTGAGAGGTCACGGAGGCCGCACAGTGCCCGTGGTGTGGTGAGGACGCCGCGGAGCAGTGCGCCGCTCATCCGCAGGACCCGGTGTCCCACCGGGTGGCGTTCGTTCTGGTAGCTGTCGAGCAGAGTGTCTGGTGCGCGGCCGCGCTGAACGGCCGCGAGTTTCCAGCTCAGGTTCGCGGAGTCCTGGATGCTGGTGTTGAGGCCCATGCCGCCGGCGGGGGAGTGGACGTGGGCGGCGTCGCCGACGAGGAACACCCGGCCTACCCGGTAGCGGGGGGACTGGCGTTCGTCACTGTGGAATCGGGAGAGCCAGCGGGGGTCGTGCATGCCGAAGTCGCTGCCGAGCGCCTGGCGTGCGACGTCTTTGATTTCCTCCAGGTCGACCGATGCGTTGTCGGGCATGGGGTGGTGGCGATTCCATGCCATGACCCTGAACCAGCCGTCGCCGAACGGGACGACGATGGCGAAGGCGTCTCCGATTGCCGCCACGGTGGGCGGCTTCTTCGGCGGGTCGGCCATGCGGACGTCTGCGAGCATCATGGAGCGAACGGCGGAGCGGCCGGGGAACGGGAGGCCGAGGGACTGGCGTACGCAGCTGTTCCGTCCGTCCGCGCCGACGACGTAGTCCGCGCGCAGGCTCTGTTCAGTGCCAGCTGGTGTCTTCACGGTGACGTCGACACCGGTGGGGTCTTGCTGGACGCCGGTCACTTCATGCGCTCGCATGATGTTGACGCCGTGTTCCAGGGCGCGGGCCAGGAGCAGACGCTCGGTGTTGTACTGGGGCGTCACGAGTACGTGAGGGTATCGCGTAGGCAGGTGCGAGAGATCGATCCGCAGGAATTGCAGGATCGGGTTGCGCAGGCCGGTCATCAGCAGGTCGTCGGCAAGGCCCCGGGCGTCCAGTTGCTCCATCGTTCGGGCGTGAACGGCGAATGCGCGGGTCAGCTGGGATTCCCCTTCCCGCCGTTCCACGACGGTGCAGCGCACTCCGGTCTCGGCCAGGTCACCTGCGAGCAGCAACCCCGCTGGACCAGCACCGACGACCAGCACGTCAACGTCGGATCCCATACTCTGTCCTCCGCGTGCCACACAACGAGTAGAACGACGGGTGATTATCTGGCTAGCGCCCACCACCAGTGGTGATGTTGAGGGCGACTGGGCCGTCGTGCCCGGGACTTCACTCGGGTGGCGTAACCCGTGGCTTCGCTTGACCGTGGAAGTGCCCGCAGCGTCTAAGCACCACCGTACGAGACGGGCCACTTCCCCGCCTGTCAGACATCGGTCCACCCACTCGCACCAGAGCGGTGACTGAAGACGCGCTGAATCGGCGCCCGCAGTTATGTCGACCACATGCGGTGCCGCTTCCGCCACATCCCAGAGGGCGTGCGGCCGGCATGGCACGGCACGGGTCGCCAAGCTGGTCCTGTTCGGCGCCATCCCTCCGCTGATGCTGAAGACGGAAGCCAACCCCGAGGGCCTGCCGATCGAGGTGTTCGACGAGATCCGCCAGGGTGTGCTCACGGATCGCTCGCAGTACTACAAGGACCTCAGCCAACCGGGAGGGCTCGACCGTCTCCCAGGGAACGCGTGACGAATTCTGGCTGTGGAGCATGACCGTCGGGATCAAGGGCGCCTACGACTGCATCAAGGCGTTCTCCGAGACGGACACGACCGAGGACCTGATGAGGTCGATGTGCCGACACTGATCGTGCACGGCGACGACGACCAGATCGTGCCCATCGTCTCCGCGGGTGACAAATCATCCAAGATCGTCAAGGACGCGTAGTACAAGGTCTACGAGGGCGCACCTCATGGCCTTGCGATGGTGCCCAAGTATGCCGAGATCTTCAACAGAGACCTGCTTGAGTTCGCGCGTAGTTAGCGCCGTCCCCCGGCCCTGGGTCAACGGCGCCGCTGGCGTTAACCCAGGACACTGCCAGCCAGTGGCGCTGTGAATTGGCCGCCCGGGAGGGACGGTTCAATGATGTCCCGGGCAACCATGTCCGGAGCGCCTGAAACTGGCTCGGCAGCCTGGGCGATCGGTTCGCCGTGTCAGCCGATCGGGCTTGCGCCCTGCTGGAAGACGTTGATGAGGTTTCCGTCGTTGTCGCGGATCGCGGTCGAGATGCTGCCGTCGCCAAGGTCCATCTGCTCCCAGACGGTCGTCACGCCCAGGTCACGGAAGGTGCGGGTCACGCCGGCGAGGTCCTCGACGCGGAAGACCAGGGCCTTGTTGCCGATCGGGCGGATGTGGGCGGGGGGCTCTGCCGTCAGTTCGGGGATCCGCACACCGTCCGCGGGCTGAAGGAGCTCGAGCCGGAACCCGGGACCCTCCAGGAAGGCGACGTCCGCTCCGATGGCGTCGAAGCGGGACTTCGCCAGCAGGGTGAGGCCGAACACCCGGTTCCACCACTGGATCGACGCGTCGAGGTCACTGACGGAAATCGTCACGTTGTGGAGGCTGTAGGGGAAGGGCGGCTGGGCAGCGGTGGTCATGGTGATCACTTTTCGTTGGGCGGGTGCAGGCGTTTGCGGTGGGGCACGCGAGACCCCTCGCGCATTCCGCCCGGCTTCTCTGTGCCGTGCAGCGGAACAGTCTGTGCCCGTCTGCCGCCGGCCCCGACGTCTACTTGCAATAGCGAATCCGCGGGTCGTAGGCCAAACGTAGACGTTATGGACCGTACAGTCAAGAACTTGTGTCCTCTTCAGGTGCATCGCGAAGTCAGTGGATCAATGCACCACTTGGCGAATCGCCGTCGGCGTGCGGAAGTGAGGCGCGAGCGAGGTCCCGCGCGGACTTGGGTAGCCTGGAGACTTTGCCGTCAGGGCCCGTGCGCAATGGGCCGGCGCCGTCGGCTGCCGGAGCGTCGTCCGGCCCGCGTTGCGGCGCAGTCGATGGCGCAGCCGCCCGGCCGGAGTGCCTGCTCAAGGGCATGGTGAAAGGGGCAGGCCGTCAACCGCGCTGGGGCGGGCGCCCGGGCCACTCGTGGGGGTGCTCGGAGGGCAGGTAATGCGCGTGCTCGCAGCCGACTCAAGCGGGCCCACCCGGGTCCCTGCCGGTCGGCACGTCACCTGTGAAGGGTGCTGGCTCGCAGGATGGTCAGTGTCGGGAGAGCTGCTTGAGGGCGGCCTGGCTTATCTGCAGCAGAGCTGAGCCGTCCATGCCGGTCTTCGCGAGGAACTCGATGCCCTGCATGACGGCAAGGAGCAGCCGCCCGACCTCCTGGGCGTCCGCCCCCGGTTCGACCGTCCCCTCGTCCTGGGCTTCCTTCACGCAGGCGATCAGAAGATCTTCGACCGCTTGGTAGCTGCTCCGGGCCCGGGAGACGACGTCCGGATCATTGCTGTGCAGCTCGGACGTGCTGTTGACCAGAAGGCAGCCGCGCCGCTGCGGGTCCTCCGTGAATCCCTTGGCCACGCCCTCAACGAGCAGGGTCAGGCGTTCGAAGGCCGTACCGGGCCCGGTCAGGACCGCCCGGACGCCGTTGAGCTGTTCGTCGCGGTAGCCGTCCAGCACGTGCAGGAACAGCTGCCGCTTGTCGCCGAAGGCCCCGTACAGGCTCCCCTTGCCCAGTCCGGTGGCGTCCGTCAGGTCCTGCAGTGACGTAGCCGCATACCCCTGATTCCAGAACTGCTCGCGCGCAGACTCCAGAACCTGGTTCTCGTCGAAATTCCGCGGTCGTCCCATGTTCAACAGCATACGTCCTTCTTGACCTATCGGTCCAGATCATGAGCGCCCGGCTGCATGCGGCACACAGGGGACAGGCTGGGTGGTGGCGGGGTGTGTGGCGCACGGCTCCCCCCGGCGCCCCGGCGCCCCGGCGCCCCGGCGCCCCGGCGCCCCGGCGCCCCGGCGCCCTAGCGTCCCGGCGGGCGGACCGGCGTCGGCCGGCTCGTTGCCGTTCGGCGGTGTGGATGCAGTCACGTTTTTGCCTGAGCGGTCCATAACGTGGTTCTTTACCGTACAGTCCATAAGCGGCACGGGGCTGTCCGCTCCGGACTGTAACACTGCAGCGACACATGGTGCACGACTTTTGGCGTTTGCACCGGACAGGGATAAGCGATCATGGGACAGCTTGACGGGAAGACGGCAGTCGTCACCGGAGGCAACAGCGGAATCGGACTGGCCACAGCCAAGCGATTCGCGCGTGAGGGCGCGCACGTGTTCATCACCGGCCGTCGGCAGGAGGCTCTCGACGCCGCGCTGGCCGAGATCGGTGGGGAATCCACCGCCGTCCGTGGCGACGTCGCGAACCTCGCGGACATCGACCGCCTCTACGCGGCTGTCGCCGAGCGGGGCCGGTCCATCGACGTACTGTTCGCCAACGCGGGCGGCGGTGAGTTCGCCGCGCTTGAGCAGGTCACCGAGGAGCACTTCGACGCCACCTTCAACATCAACGTGCGAGGCATGCTCTTCACCGTTCAGAAGGCAATTCCGCTGCTCAACGACGGCGCCTCGGTGATCCTGACCGGATCGACTGCTGCCACCTCAGGTGGCGCCGCCTTCGGCGTGTACGCCGCGTCCAAGGCCGCGGTCCGCTCCTTCTCCCGCACCTGGGCCAACGAACTCAGCGGCCGCGCAATCCGAGTGAACACCCTGGTGCCCGGCCCGATCGTCACCCCGGGCATCACCGGCCTGGCCGCGGACGCAGACCAGGCCGCGAAGATGAGGGACGCCTTGGCCAGCCAGATACCGCTGGGCCGGATGGGGCACCCGGACGAGGCCGCAGCCGCCGCACTGTTCCTCGCCAGCAATGAGAGCAGCTTCGTCACCGGATCCGAGCTGTTCGTCGATGGCGGACTCAACCAGATCTGAGCGCCGCAAGACGATGCGCTTGCCCGTCCCAGCGAAGACAAGAGTGTGACCGCGTCGCGGTCACACCGGTCGTCACACCGAACCTTCGGGCGAGCGCAGCCCCGCCGGTGTGCGGGCACACGGCGACCCCCGGAATCGGCTGAGGGCGTGGAGTCGGACGCCGTACACACAGATGATCAGCAGAGCACCGTCGCCCGGCGGTTTTGGCCAGCGGCGGCGCCGACGACCGTGCGTGCCGCCGCAGCCACCGAGTTTATACAGCCGTCGGGAGCGCCAGAAGACATGGGGCCTCTCCGGCAGGGCATCTCAGGGCACGAAATACCTCGAGTCCCTCCGTCGCTGCGGCCATAGGAAGGACGTGTGCTTCTGGGCGCCGGCACCGGCGTAAGCGACATGAGTGGGGCCCGGCCGTGAACGGCCGGGCCCCATTCCTATGGTCCGTGCGAGTCAGATCGCCACCGCTGACCTCGTCCGCGGCCGCCACCCGCGCGCGAGTAGAGCGTGACGAACCCGAGCAGTCACAGCACCAGGACGGCGGGCGCCACCCGTCAAGGGGTCTTGACGATGAAACGCACCGAACGAGGCGCGTGCGAAAGCTGAACGAGCAGCAGGGGAGACATGGTTGTCGACCTCGTGTGCCATCACTTGGTCCACTGTGGCTCCTTCGGTCCATGGCCCGGCTGAGAGGACCACGGGATGCCGAACTGCTCAGCCGGATCTGCACAAGGGGCGGCGACGGCGGGTTCGAGCCGGACGCCGGTCTGCCCTCCGCGACCACCGGCGCCGAGCATGCAGCACGACATCTGATGAACTGGCGCTGCTCGGTCCGCAGACTTGAACGAACCGCACAGCGGAGCCACCCACAGTCCTGTCGTACTGCACGGCTCTCGTACGCCCCCTCGCACCGTCGTTCCCGGCGAGCGTTCGCCTCGCAGGGGGCTGTGAGCGAACTGCTATATCGCCAGGTCAGTAAGGACCAGCACGCGCTCGTAGGTGTAATCCGCCATGGCGAACTTCACTCCTTCGCGGCCGACACCAACTTCAAGTCTCTGGAGAACCATCCCACTTCGGCTCGCCGGCCCAGCCCGGCTGCAGAGCAGGATCAGGTACAGGGGCGGCCGGCATCGGCTCGGGAAACGTCCACATCACGCACCATGCCTTCCACCCTGGCAATGCGCTGCACGGGTGGCCGCCACGGCGGGCCTGCGCGTGGTGGGGCCCATGGCCGGGACCCGGTCCTTCAGGGCCGGGTCACGTTGACGCGATTCGACGGAGACAGGACTCTCCTGTTGACGGCATGCCTGCTGGAATTAGCATCGCCCGGTGGGTGCGATGATTCGGGGAGCCAGCCTGCGCGGGTTCGCACATCTCGTGGACGAGCTTGGCGGCGACCCTGGGGAGTTCATGGGGCGGTTCGCGATCCCTTGGCAGGCGCTCACCTGCGAGGAGGGGCTCATCCCGATCACCAGTCACGACCTGATGCTCGACGCGGTCGCGCGTGAGCTTCGATGTCCTGATTTCGGCCTCCGCCTGGCCTGCCGCCAGGACCTCAGCGTCCTGGGCCGATTGGCGCTGGCCATCCAGGCGTCATCGACGGTGGCGGAGGCACTGGAGTGTGCCTCGCGGTTCATGTTCGTGCACAGCCCGGCGCTGAGTGTCGGTGTGGAACCGGATCCGCGGGGGTGCCGTGAGGTGGTCGCGTTGACCTATCGGAAGGATCTGCGCGAGTCGCCGTACTCCCCGCAGGCCATGGAGCTCGGACTCGGTCTCTTTCACCAGGTGGCGGTGGCTCTGGTCGGCAGCCTGGCCGGCCTTCGGGCGGTGGAGCTGCCGCACCAGCCTCTGTCTTCGGTGTCGCGGTACACCGACTTCTTCGGCGTGGATGTGAAGTTCGGGTGCCCGACCGCCGCGCTGCGCGTGGAGCGGCGGATGCTCGACGAAGAGTTCCGCAGCGCTGACGCGGCGATCCGCCGGCTCGCCGTCGACTACCTGGCCGGTCACCACGCCGACCCGGAGCGCTTGTTCTCCACACACGTCCGGCGGGCCCTGGCCGGGAGCGTCGGCACCACCCCTGCGGCGATCGGTCACGTCGCGCGGCTCCTTGCGATGCATCCCCGCACGCTGCAACGGCGGCTCGCCGCCGAGTCGACCAGCTTCGAGGAGATCCTCAACGACGTACGGCAGGATCTCGCGCTGCGCTACATCACCACCACCGACCTGCCCTTTGCGCAGGTGGCCGCGATGGCGGGCTTCGCCGATCAGTCGGGCCTCAGCCACGCCGTACGACGGTGGCGGGGCGCTACACCGAGCGAGGTGCGCCGCCGGGTGCGCGGCACCTGCTGAGATTGTCGCGCTGGAACAAATCTCACCTTGCTGGGGAGGGCATTGTGCTGTCCCACAACGAGAGCGAGGAGTGGCCCATGGCGACAGCCGGAACCGACCACCTGAGCGGGATCGGTGCGCGAGCGATCCCCGAGTTCGACGGCGTCCACGACGTGTGGCCGCGCGGCGAACGGCTGCGGGCGGTCCGCGAGGCCGCCGCGGCGTACAAGGAGCGCTTCAAGGCCCAGGGCCACGTGCGCGCGGTGAAGTCGGTTGACATCGCCGCGGCGCCGTACCCGGTGAAGTACGCCTTCCACGACGCCGTCTCGGTGCCCACGCTCCCGCTGATCTCGATGATCAACCGCATGATCGTCGTGCAGTACGACGACTTCGACGGCCGGGCGCGCACGCTGGTCTTCGAACCGACAGTGCCGGAGGGCTCCGCAAAGGCGCCGTTCTACCGGAACCTGCAGAAGGTGACGGACAAGGTCCCCGGCGGCAAGCTGCTCGAGCGGGTGGTGCTGAGGTATTACGCCGAGCCCGGCGACGTACTGCGCCGACTGGGGCTGACCCCGAACGACATCGACTTCTGCACCTTCGACCACCTGCACGTACAGGACCCGCGGATGATCCTGGGCTCCACCGAGGTCATCGAGGGCGAGGCGGCTGCACGCAAACCGCTGTTCGGCGCGGCGAAGATGCTAGTGCACAACCGCGAGCTGGCGACCCTTAAGTCCCTGCACCCGATGCAGTGGGCGTGGTACGTCGAGGGCGGGCTGGAGGGCGTCGATGCGGAGAAGTTCGTCACCTTCGGCGGGGACGTCGAGCTCGGTGTCGGCGTCGCGCTGCTGTGGACCCCCGGGCACACCGACGGCAACCACTCGCTGGTGCTCAACACCCCCGACGGGGTGTGGGTGTCCTCGGAGAACGGCATCTCGCTGGACAACTGGCAGCCGGAGCTGTCCAGGATCCCCGGCGTACGCCGCTACCACGAGGCCTTCGGCCGCGAGATATGCCCCAACGCCAACACGCTGGAGGACTCGCTGGACCAGTACGACTCGATGGTCAAGGAGAAGACGCTCGCCGACCGATGCAAGGCGGACCCGCGCTGGCTGCAGATCCTGCCGTCCACCGAGCTGGCCCCGTGGAAGCGGTTCTGGCCGGTGGTGCCCACCTACGTCCACGGCGGGATCGCCTACGGCGAGATCAAGGGCGGTCGGCGATGAACCGTCCCCCCGCCGGCGCGGTGGTCACCGGGGCGGGCCGCGGCCTGGGCAGGCTGATCGCTGCGGCGCTGGTCCAGCGCCGCCACCAAGTGCTGGTCACCGACATCGACGAGGAGGCGGCGCGCGCCGCGGCGGCCGAGCTCGGGTCTGACGTGTTGTGGGCCGCCGTCGACGTGCGCGACGAGGTCCAGGTCGCCGCGGCGCGGGACCGCATCGTTGCGGAGGCCGGCCGCCTCGACGTGTGGGTCAACAACGCCGGCGTGCTCGTGACCGGGCCGGCCTGGGAGCAGCCGCCCGACGTACGCCGCCTGATGCTGGAGGTCAACGCGCTCGGCACCGTCAACGGCACCGTCGCCGCAATCGAGGCCATGCGGGGCACGGGCGGGCACATCGTCAACGTCGTATCGCTGGCGGGACTGACCGCGGTCCCGGGCGAGGCGGTGTACGCCGCCTCCAAGCACGCCGCGATCGGCTTCAGCCTGAGCACACTCGCCGACCTGCGCCTGGCCGGGATCAAGGAGATCGACATCTCCTGCGTCTGCCCCGACGGCATCTGGACCCCGATGCTCCACGACAAACTCGACGACCCCGCCTCGGCACTGTCCTTCTCCGGCAAACTGCTCATGCCCGAGGAGGCCGTAGACGCGGTGCGCCAGGTGCTGGACCGCCCACGGCCGGTCACCGCGGTACCGGCCTGGCGGGGACTGCAGGCGCGCCTGGCAGACGCGCTGCCCTCGTTCGGGCTGCGTGCCGTCCCCCTGGCGGTCGCGCAGGGAAGGCGGGTGCAGCAGAAGATGCTGGCGAAGAGACCGTCGGTGTAGAGGGCTCACCTCTCCTCTTCCTCGCCAAGTGCCACCTCCCGGGCCGCAGAAGACGTACACCGTGCAACAGCAGCCTGCGGTGAGTAGCTGCCACTACCGCACAAAGAAGGGGGCCGCTGGAGGACTCGGCGTGTGCCCCCGGTGCCATCTCCGCGGCCGTCACACAGGCGAACCTCAAGTCCACGATCTGCCGTAAGGGCGGCTACACCAAGAACATCCGGCCCCCGGAGGCGATCACCCGCAAGGAGAAGCGGGCGAACGCCGCCTCCTATGGCTACAGGGGCAGCCTCGGGGACGCCGAGTACGACCATCTGATCTCCCTGCAACTCGGTGATCCGAACGACGCCCGCAACCTGTGGGTGGAGCCGGCCGACCCGGGCCACACGCCGGGCGGGGGATCAACAACGAGAAGGATCCGGTGGAGACGCAGCTGCACACCGCGGTCTGCGCCGGCCAGGTCGCCCGGAGACCGGAGCTTCCTCGCCGGGCATGGTCATGCCTCGGCACCAGCGCTCTGGCGCTCCCTCGCCGCCGCCCAGCGCGCCATCGTCACCGACTGGGCCACTGCCCTGAGCAGCCTCGGTATCGGCTGACACCGCCCCGGCCGGACCCGCCACGGAAGAGAACCCGCCCGTCTGGGGCAGCGGCCTTTTCCCAGCGCGTGCGGGGATGGGGAGGGTGTGGCACCGTGGACCCGGACCGGGCCCGTCACACCCCCGAGGTGACGGGCCCGACTTCGTTCAGCGCGCGAAGGGGTGACGGTGGCCGCCATGTCGGGGCAGCGGCTGAGGTTCTTTTACTGATCCCTCGCGCCAGGAGCCCTGTCGTGTACCTCCCAGGAGATGACCCCGTCGGACGGGCAGAAGGCGACCTCTCCCGCGGAGCGGCCTTGGGTGTTGTCCGTCTGAACGGCACCCAACTCGGCGACGAAACACGGAACTTCGAAATGGTTTGATCAGGTTGAGGTAAGGGTTGCGCAGGTCGCTTCTTGTTCACCGAACGGGTCTACTCGCATAGACCGCGGTGATGGTGTCATGCCGTCAGCGGCCCGGCACCCCACTGGCCGGGCCGACCCTGCGGGAGAGACCCACATGCGTCGCTTCACTGCCACCATCAGCGCTCTGGCCCTGGGGGCCGCGGGCCTGATCGCCGCCTCGACGGGCACTGCCCAGGCTTCGGCCTGCTCCCACGCCTACCTGCCGCTGCCCGGCTCCTCCTGCACGCCCGGCGCCTACAACCCGGACGTCACCCAGTCGAACATCCACAGCACCATCTGCGTGTCCGGCTGGTCCGCCACCGTCCGCCCCCCGACCTCCTACACCAACCCCCTCAAGGCTCAGGGCATCACCGACGTCGGTGTGTTGGCCGTCGCGGCCGGGAACTGTGGAGGCTGTGGTCGGACCTGTGCAATGGCGCCGATTCGCCTGTGGGCGAGTGTGCCCGAGTGGCAACCGGGGGTCTCCGGTGCGGACCTCGACGAGGTGTACTGCTCCGGGAATGGGCCGGCGACCAAGCGGTGTGTGGTTCGTGTATTTCGTAGGCGGGCAACCCGGTGCGGGGAGGCCGTGACGCCGCCGGGGGAACGGGCGTAGGCGTGCTCCTCGCACCGGGAGCTGATCCATCCAATGGCCGGGGCCTGGGATGTCCGGGCCGCCGGGACGGGGTCATGCGGCCTGCTGCAGTGGCAGCTCAGACCCTGCGGGAGATGAGGGAGGAGCCGCCTCACGAACCATGGTGCCTGGCTAGTTGTCGGAAGCGGCCGGAGTCGGTGCTGCCGGAGGTAGGTTCCCGGCGTCGGCAGCGACCGTCAGCACGTGGCCCTGGGCGACCGCGCGTTTCTCGGGGTTGACCGCGACGGCGGTCGCCTGAGCGGTGAAGTCCTTTGAGATGGTTATAGGAAGCATCGGCGTGTACTTCGTACTGCCCGTGCGCACGCTCGCGATCTGCCGTCGGGTCGGTGACGTCCGTATCTCTACCGTGTCGCGGACCGCCGCCCCGGTCAGCTTGGCCCACACCGTGTGACACCCGGCGCTGTAGCGGATCTCCAACTGCATGGTGCCGGCCCAGTCTTTCGCGAGGGTCCGTGCGTTGTCCGCGCACCCCGCAGCTTTCGGATCGAGGCCGTCGCACCCCTCGCCCGAACAGGAGGGTGCAGACGCCGTGTCACCCGCACTCTGCGCGGCCGACGTCCTCGCGCTCGTGCCGTCCTGCGTGGAGCCGCCGACCACCGAGGTGAGCAGCACCGAGACGACCGTGCCGGCCACGGTGACGAACAGCGAACCGAGCAGGGTCTGGGGTCCGTGCCGACGCACCCAGGCGACGGTACGCCTGGCGGGACCCGGGCCATGGCCGGGCTCGGGTGATGCTGCACTCGGGTCCGAGTCCGGGTCCGCCGCCGTGGAACCGGGGTCCCCGGCTGCGGTATCCGCGCGTCCCGGATCCCCGGATCCGGCATCCCCGGGACCGGGATCCGCGGACCCTCCGTTCTGCAACGATCCGCCGTTTCCGTCCGCCATCGCTCCCCCTCCCGCGCCGGAACATCCCTGCCCGTCAAGCCCGGCCGCTGTCCCCTGCACCCCACACGGCCCGTCGCGCGCGTTACGCGAAAGCCTTTTCCTCTTTGCTCACACACCATGCGCACCTGCCCGACATCGCCACGCCTTCTCCCAACTGTGCTGCGCGGCCCATCATTTGGTGCCCTATGATGGCGCACCGCTGTTGACGATCAGACCCAAGAAGGAGGGGTAGCGGACGCCGAGCTGATGGCGCTTGCCTCGTCCGCGGGAAGCGCGCTGGTGACCTCGCTCACCACCGACCTGTAGCAGCGGGCCCAGTCTTCGGTAGGGGCCCTGTGGCGGCGTGCGTCCCCGGAGCGGGCCGCCACCGTGGAGGCCGAGCTCGCGGAGACCCGTAACCTGCTCCTCACCGACCTGCAGGACGAGGACGCGACGGCTGCGGACTCGGCCGAGGAGTGGAGCATGCGCTTCCGCCCCCTGCTCGCCACGCGCCCCGACCTCGTCGACGATCTGCGCCGGGTGCTGGCTACGGATCTCGCCCCGACTCACCCCGTGCCGCCCCATGGCACCTCCACCGTCTTCAACGCGACAGCGTCCGGGCACGCCCTCGTCTGCCAGTCCGCCGGGAAGCAGACGATCAACGAGCGATGACAAGTCAGGGCACACCTCCGCCAGACCAGCCCTAGTACTGCAACCGCACCTGTCGCGTCACCGCAGGTCAGGCGCAGCGCGGCGGTTTTTGGGCGGTGGCGATCCGACGGCGCACGGTGATAGTCGCCGCGCCGGGCCGATCGCGAACTGGCAGGTCAACGGCTCTCTATATCTGATAGCCCGTCAGCTTCGAAGTGTCCAGACGCCTAAACTGACCTGCGCTGATTCCATGAGTGCGGTTGCAGTACTAGTGCAGCGCCGCATTGATCTTGCGAGGGTCATGCGGCTTTGAGTGGGGTTCCGTCGTAGGTCCAGCGGAACGGTCGGGCCCCATCGTCGTAGGCGAGAGTGAACTCGCGGATCTGGTCGATGAGGTCCTGGCGCGAGGTGAACTCACCGCGCCGCAGCAGTCGGCGGGCCAGGATCGAGAAGAAGATCTCGACTTGGTTGAGCCACGAGGCGTGTTTGGGTGTGTGGTGGACGGCGAACCTCGGGTGCGCTGCCATCCAGGCCCGGGTCGCCTTCGAAACATGGGACGACCCGTTGTCGAGGACAAGGTGGATCGTGAGCTTCGGGTCGATGGACTGGTCGAGCATCCGCAGGAAGCGGATGAAGGTGGCCGAGTCGTTGCGGACGATGTCTTCGACCAGGACCTGGCCGGTGTGCACGTCCAGGGCCGCGGTGATGGAGGGGGTGCCGTGGCGGCGGTACTCGAACTCGCGCCGCTCGATCTGGCCGGGCTTCACCGGGCGGGTCGGATGGCGGCGGGAGCGAGCCTGCATCGCGGTCTTCTCATCCACGCTGAGCACGACGGAGTGGGGCGGGCAGCGCAGATAGAGTGCGCATACCTCGGCGGCCTTGGTGTAGAAGTCCGGATCCTCCGGGCGAGTGAGCCAGCCACGTACCAGGTGCGGTTTGAGGTCGAGGCCGGCCAGGATCCGCCCGACCTGGGATGCTGAGATCCCGATGGCGTCCAGGCGATGGGCGATGGCGCGGTGAGTCCAGTGGCTGTCGGTTGCAGGCCGGGCGGAGGTGACGGTGGCGACGATGGCCAGGTGCACGTCGGGGCCGTAACGGCGGGAGCGACCCGGCCGGGGCCTGTCCTCCAGCGCGGCCAGGCCGTCGGCGGCGAACCGCTTGCGCCAGCGTCGCACGGTGCCCACATGCACGCCGAGGGCGCGGGCGATGGCCGCGTTCGCTCCACCGTCCGCACAGGCCAGTGCGGCCCGGGCCCGCTGTACCCGGCGCAACGGCGCGGTCCGTGACCGCGCTAACTCCTCCAGAATTTTGCGCTGTTCACCGTCCCAAGCCACCTGGAACGGACTTTCCGCCGGCACGCGCTCCACCCCTTCGAATCCATGAATGGCGTTGATCATTGCTGCGGTCGGCGGGACACGTTCCACCAGGGCAGGTCGAACTTGGGTGGCAGGATGGCCGTCATGGCGAACAGCACGAGCGCGAAGACCCCGCGGACGGCACCGGGCAAGACCGTGCACAAGATCAAGATCACGTTGCGGGACTCCCGGCCTCCGATCTGGCGCCGCCTGGAGGTGCCGTCAGGCATCACCTTGCGCGAGCTGCACGACGTCATCCAGGCCGCCTTCGGCTGGGAGGGCTACCACATGTGGGCCTTCGAAAGCGGCCGGGACCGATACGGCGTCGCCGACCGCGACCTGGGAATCCGCAGCGCTGCCTCCAAGCGGCTCGGCCAGGTGGCACCCCACACCGGCGACCGGCTCCGTTACACGTACGACTTCGGCGACGACTGGGAACACGACATCCTCATCGAGGACGTCACCGCGCCGGAGGCCGGCACCGCCTACCCCCGATGCCTCACCGGCCGCCGAGCCTGCCCGCCCGAGGACTGCGGCGGCATCTGGGGATACGACTACCTCATCGAGATCCTTGCCGACCCCCGCCACGAAGAACACGAAGACCGCCTGGAATGGTTGGGCCTCGACTCTGCCGACCAGTTCGACCCCGCAGCCTTCGACGCAGCCCAGGTCAACTCCGAGCTATCCGCCCTTGCGACCGTGCTCATTAAGAACTGACGCATCACCGCCCGCCGTCAGCAGCCCGCGTCGCCGCTGACGGCGGGCACCTACCCCCGCAAGATCAATGCGGCGCTGCACTAGTACTGCAACGGTGCTTGTGTCAAGCCCCGGGTTTCGTGGAGACTGCGTTAGCTGGTTTTCTGGAGTGACGTAGGGGGGTTCGGCCGCGAGGTAGTGGGCGGCCTCGTGTTCGGCGGGGGTGATGTGGCCGAGCTCGCCGTGGAGGCGGCGCTGGTTGAACCAGTCGATGTACTCGGCGACCGCGATCTCGATGTCGTTGATGCCGGTCCACGGTCCC
>NZ_JBIARC010000098.1:0-19628 GCF_042889625.1 Streptomyces sp. NPDC002573
CCGGGAGGGCAGTCGTCAGGCGCGCGAAGCGCGTCAAGCCCGCTACCGCAAGGTAAGCAGGAATCTCCCGGCTTCAGCCGGGAGAGCACTTCAATACGAGGCCACAACCTGAAGGCGCTCGCCGACTACCTCGCGAGCGGGCGCGGCAAGTTCACGTACCGTGACACCACCAAGGGCTCAGAGGTCGTCTACCACACAGCCAAGGAGGTGTTGGTGGTGATGACGCCCTACAGCACCCGTGCCTTCCAGTACACCGCGAAGCAGTTCGAGGGCGGCATCCACAATGGACGGTACGTCCTGAGAACCTGGAGGTGAACCTGACATGCCAGACTTCTCCTGCAACGGGACTCCCGATGATCTTCTTGCTCGACACAAGTTGATCTATCAGGACGTCCCGTTGCGTCATCCACCAGGACTTGACCTGCGACTCAAGACTCAAACGCAACGGCGTTGTCCATTAGACGGCAGCTGGAGTACCTAACGAAGTCCTACTAGTGAAGATCGTTAAAGGCTGGGGGAGGCGACCACGCCTCCCCCGGTGGGTCGTTGCATAGGTGCGCCCGATCCTGGCCTTCGCCGGGGCGGGCGCCGCCCTATGGGCCGGGACCTGCGAGCTGGTCCGCCTCGGCTGGGCCGCGCTCGGTCGGCGCTTCGACTGGCGGGAACGGCTCGCTGCTCTGGCGATCGGCGGGTACCTCGCCGTCTACGCGTGCCAGCACGCCCCGCAGGTGGCCCACTTCGTCATCCCGGTGGCCGCCGTGGCGTGGTGCGTGCCGGCCTGGTGGGTCGTCCGGTCCGCCATCGACGAACCCGAACCGACCGCCGAGCCCACGGCTCAAGACTGGTTCGTCGTGTGGCTGCTGCAACTCATCGGCGACCAGCCCGGAATCCACCTGCGCGACCTGTACCCAGCGATGCGGCAACTACCCGGCCAAGAGGACCGCGACGACACCCAGCTGCGGGCCGCGCTGCGCGCCCTTGGCATCCCCGTCCGTCGCAGCCTCCGCACCGGCGGGATCGCCGGCCGATCGGGCCTCGCCAGGGCCGATGTTGAGCCTCTCCTCGCCCCTGGTGGAGAGTCGGGCGTGGAGAGTGGTGGAGAGGCAGGTCAGGCCGTGGATTCTCCGCCGCTCTCCACGGTTGGAGAGGGGATGGAGAGCGCCTGATGCCGTACGTGTACCGCTGCCGCCAGTGCCGTGCGTCGAGCCCGCCGGGGCCACGCTGGAAGGCCGAGGCGTACCGGCAGCAGCACCGGGATGTCGAGCATGGCGGTCTCGTGCCGGACGGGGAGCGGATCGAGCGTGTGGCCGGCAGTGGCCCGTATCCGGACGGCCGGTACGTGTCCACGGGTGCGGTGCTCGCCATTCTGGTGGTGTTGGTCGTGGCGGAGGCTGTGGTGCGCTGGTGGAGTTGATAGTGCTGCCAGAGTGAGGCTGCAGCCGGTTCACGCGTTCCGGATGCTCCTGGTGTAGGCCCCGCCGTCTCCCCGTCGCGGTGGGGCCTCGCCATGTCACGAGTGGGGCCTCATACAGTGGCCCCGCTCCGGTGTCCGGGCGGGGCCGTCGTCATGCGGTGGGCCGTGCCGGCTGCTCCCACGCCCATGGGGTGTGCGTCGTGTGGCGCCGCTCCCGACCGCAGGGCTTGCAGTGCGAGGGGCGGATCCGCTGCGGGGTGAACGTGTGCAGCGGCAGTCGCCACTGGCCCTCGGCCTGGAGGTGGTCGCCTCGATGCTGGCCGCAGCGGGCACAGATCCAGTAGCCGTCTGAGCCGTCCGGTCGCACGGGTCCTTCGCGAAACCAGTGGTCGGTGATCAGCGGCGGGCGGGTGCTCATGTGGGCTCATCGTCCGGGCGCACCGGGCCCGCGATGTCGTCGTCCGGCTGGCATTCGGTACACGGCGCGTTGGCGTAGCCCCGGAGGCCGCCATCACTGCCTCGCTGCACGATGTACGTCTCCGGGTCGACGCCCGTGCCGCCGCAGCGCTCACACTCCATCGGTCTTCTCCTCACTGCTCGCCGGGCGCTGCGGGCCCGCGCCGACGATGCGGACGTTGTGTGGCCCGTAGTTCCGGTGGATCTCTGACCATGAGTGGTTGGTCAGTGCCCCCTGGCGACAGCCGACCGCTTCTTATGTGACAGCGTCACGGGGATGCCCAGGGCGATCGCCCCGGACAGGATGTACCAAGCCCCTGCGGCCTGCCACGCAGCAACTCCCAGCATCACGAGTCCTGTTGTGAGGTTGCCGTTTGCGAGGTTTTCAATCCCGATGGCCGCGACGATCGGGATCACGGGGAGGGGGACGCCGGGAATTGACAGGAACAGAAGGGTCCAGCGCCACAGCGGGACGTAGTGGGGATCGCCAGCCCTCTTCAGACGCCGCGTGGCCTCTGCCAGGTGCATCGCGAAGGGCACTTGGCCCAGCGCGAAGCGGGCCGCTGCGAAAGGGCCCTTGCGCTGCGGATCGGCTCGGATGCCTTCCACCTCGCTGCACCAGTCCGAGTAATGATCTTGGCGGATCTCGTGGGGTACCAAACGGGAGACCGTCCAAACCAGTGCTCGGGTGAGCCTGCCCGGCTTGAAGAGCTCAAGGAACCAGGCAGCGAGTACCGCCATGCCGAACGCGATCACCAGCTCTCGCACGAGGTCCATCGTCAGCACCCCTCAGCTGGCATCGCATTGCCGGGTGCCGGTTCCCGCGTAGTGGACTGGAGTTGGGAGCGGAACTCGGCAAGCTCTAGGCGAATGGCACGCTCGCCCTCTCCCGTGAGCGTGTAGATCTTCCTGGCCGGCCGCTTCTCTACCGACGTGTCGACGGTCTCCGTCTCGCGGGTGACCCATCCTGCTTCTTCCATCTGGTGCAGGACGGTGTACAGGACGCCGCTGGACAGGCTCGTTTCCTTCATGAGGTCGTAGCCGTACCGGGGTTTGGCCGGGTCCCTCAGGAACTCTTGAGCTACGAGAACGAGCGGAGGAACCTTCATGCGTAGTTTCATCCTTCACCTCCTATTTTGATTCTGGCATAGGTGGCGATGTGAGGGTAGAGCTCAATTCCGTCCGGGAAGCGGGCCTCGGCCGTGTGCGAGGCCGTCCGAACACTCCGTCACAAGTCAGCCACACTGCCCCCGCAACACCTCCCCAGCCTCCACGATCGCCCGCATGAATCGAACCCTCACCGCGGTGACCGCCGCTCTCCTGCTCGCTGCCGGGCTCACCGCGTGCTCCAGCAGCCAGACCGCCACCGACAGCAAGCCCGCGGCAGCGAGCCCGAGCAAGTCCCAGGCCGGGGACCCGGTGAAGTACCTGTACGACGTCGACCAGCACGACCGCCCCCGGGCAGACGTCGAGGGCCTGGTCCAGAAACTGCGGTCACGCTGCACGGACGACGCGCTGGCCCTGGAGTTCACCGCCACGAACACGGCGACAGATCTGGTCGACGCGCAACACGACCACCAGGACGTCTACCCCGTACTCACCCAGCTTGTGTCCGGCCTCCCGCAGGGCGCTGAGAAGGTGAAGTGCGCGTCGCGGCTGTCGGCCGTTGAGAAGCAGATCAAGGCGGAGCGCGCGGCCAGCCCTTCGCCTACCCCGACGCACACCACGCCGAATGCAGCCGCCCGGCCGCCCGTGCAGCACACGACCGCACCGGCTGTTGACGACCACGGCGGCGCGACCGCCCTGTGCAATGACGGCACGCTGTCGTACAGCCAGCATCATCAGGGCACGTGCTCCCACCATCACGGGGTGGCTGTCTGGTACAAGTGACGGCCCCACGCCTGAGCCGCCGTACGCTCACCGACCAACGCAACACCCGCACAAAGGGGGGAACCATGAACCGCAGAGCACTCGCCTGCACGATCGCCGCCGTCGCCATCCTCGGCACGGCCACCGCCTGCAAGACCACCGCTACGCCCACAAGCGGCGGCACAGCCGATTCAGATGCTCAGGGGAACGGTCAAGTGGTTCGACCAGGCCAAGGGCTTCGGGTTCTTGACCGGTGACGATGGGGACGAGGTGTTCGTCCACGCCTCCGCACTGCCGGACGGCGTGGACACCCTCACGCCCGGCCAGCCGGTCGAGTTCTCGGTCACGGCAACCGCCCGGAGCGCCAAGGCCCGGCACGTGACTCTCCTGCCGCAGGGCAGGACCGCGCCCGTGGGCCGCAGAGCTGACGAACTCGCCATGATGGCCCAGTACCTGAATTTAGGTCTTGGAAGGCATCGAACGCTCCCTGCGCCGCGGCCGCCACCTGGCCCCGGGCGCAGCTGACTGCGTGGCCAGACTCCTCGTCACCACAGCCACCGAATTCACCGGCACCCCGCCTCCATGCGCCTGACCCCCCGGACCAGCAATCCACGCTGGCGGCATCGGCCCGGCCCCGCGGGACGCCCGGCCGACGGCAGCGGCGACAAGGTCACAGCCATAAGGTCACAGCCATGGGCAGCGTCCCGACCGGCAGGCTCGTCCGGCGGATGCGGGTGGGTGGCTGCTGGGCCGCCGCCGGTGCCCTGGGCGCGGTGTCAGGCCGGATGCGCGGGGTGCGGCTCGGCGGCTGGAATGGCGGTGCTGGAAGGCCCAGCGGCCGGCTACGGCCGTCGCCCACCCTGCCCTTGCGCCGCTCGTTGCAGGAGATGGAGTACCGCCGGTCTGAAGTTTTGGTTTTGGGCGTGGTTGGGGCTGTGGCATCTCCTTCAGGTGACAGGGTGTCCGAGGGCGAGGGCGGCTTTACGGAAGCGGTCGAGTTTGTCGGCCGGGACACCGAGGTGGCGGTCGCCGAGGCGGGTGGCGAGCGCGCGGATGCGCCGGTCGCTGGCCAGCAGCACGCAGGTGGCTGTGTCCGTGCACTCGATCAGGTGGACGGATCCGATATCGCGGGCCGCGCCGACGCGCCGCTCGGCGTCGGCCAGGAGCGTGGCGACCGTGTCCGGCAGGGCCGTGGCGACGCGGTCGAGGTAGGCGCGCAGTTCGGCGAGGTCGCGTCCGGCGTGCACGGCGGCCAGCAGCGAGGCGGGGCTCAGGGCCCAGGTCCGGTCGCCGGTGCGGGTGGCGAAGGCGTCCAGGAGCAGAGCCTGGGCCGGGGGCAGGCCGTCGAGGGCGACTAGGTCGTGGTTGGCGAGGACCTTCAGCGCCGCGGCGCCCCCGGCGGTGGCTGGTTCGGGGGCCGGTCCGGGGTGGTAGGCGGATGTCTGGCCGGTGGCAAAGGCGCCGAGAGGGGTCAGGCGGATGGCGCGTAGGCCGTCGTAGCGGCTGATCCGCTCCAGCCAGTCGCCGCCCCAGTTGTGCTGGTAGTCGTCGCGCGCCCCGGCGGCGTCCACGTACTCGACGTCGATCAGCCCCAGCGGTGCGGCGTACTCGAACAGCACGGCCATGGTGTAGCGGCCCTGGAGCAGTGCCCAGGGGTGGTGGCCGTCGTAGCCGAGGCTGCCGTACTCGGGGTCTTCCAGGTAGAGCTTCCACAGGGCGCGTTCGGAACGTGCGACCGAGGGGTTGTGCCCCGCCTTGCGCATGGCGGTGAAGAGCTCGTCGACGGTGGTCCACTCACTTGCGGCCAGGGCAGCCAGCGCGGCGCTGACATGGCCGCGCCGTGGCCTGAGTGCGCTGAGCACGTTCGCGGCGCGCTGGCCTTTGACCGCTTCGACGCGGGAGAACTCGTCCAGGATCGTGGTGGAAAGCCAGCGTTGCCACAGGCCGGTCAAGACCTGGTGCGCGGGCTGAGTGAGGGCCTGCTGGCCGCGCGTGGTCAGCGCGAGCTTGCCTGCGGCCAGCTGTGCCAGGCCGCCGGCCTGCAGGAGCAGAGGCCAGGCGAAGGCGGCTATCGGCTCATCGGGATAGAAGTCGCCTGCGTCCAGTACCTCGGCCACCTGGGCAATGGTCGCGGCGGACGGGCGCAGTGTCTTGGCACTGCACTTCACCCGGCCTGCCGCGCACAGTTGCAGCAGTGTCCGCAGGTCGGCCTGGGCGTGGTGTTCGGTGAGGCGGATCTGCGAGGTCTCGGTGTTGTGCGGGTGGGTCACATCGGCCCCGAGGCGAGGATGTAGTGGTAGTTGCCCGCGCCGCGGGCGCGCTCCAAGGTAGCCAGCACCGTGCGGGCGTCGTCGCGGGGACCGTTGAGATAGAAAGGCATGCCCTGGTTCCCGAAGCCGATCTGCGGTAGCGCGCCGGCTGGTTCCCCCAGCACTGCGGCGGCTTGTGTGAAGCCGGGGGCCGGTTCGAATCCGAGTTCGCGGGCGTAGGCGACGGCTCCGTAGACGATGGCCTGCGCCTGCTCGATTCCGATCGGCAGGGAGGGTTCCTCGAACGCGCTGTAGTAGGAGCGCCGGTGGGCCTCCAGGGAACCCGCACCCATGGTGCGGGGCTCGATCACGTTCTTGACGCCCAGGCAGTACACGTCCACCAGCACACCTGTCACCGTCACCCGGCTTGCCCGCTCCCGGCGTGCCACCAGCAGCTGCGCGAACCCCGCCCCGGTTGCTTCCTCACTCGCCGAGGGATCCTGTGCCGCCCACCCAGGGCAGGCCGACAAGTCCAGCCCGCTGCTCCAGCCCGGGCTCACCCAGCAGCCCACTACCGGCCGGTCTCCCGGCGCCACCGCCTGGTCGGCTGCGGCGGCCCGCCGCAGCAGCACCCCCGCCTGCCCGGGGCGAAGCCCCAACGCCCTCGCCACCTGCTTGGGGCCGCTGCCGGCTGCCCGCAACGCCCGTACCCGTTCCAGCAGCTCTGTGTCATCGTCTTCACGCACCGCGTCATTGTGCCCGACCAGCCCGAAAGCCTTCGCCGCCGACCACGGATCCCGGCGGCGCCTGGTACCGTGCCCGGGCACAACCTGGCAGGGCCTCAGCCCGCCCGGTGGCTGTAGGCCTCGATCCACTGTGCGCCGCTCGGTGCGAGTGGGGGCTGAGCGTGGCCGATGCGGTCGCTCTGGCGGCGGTGCGGTTCGGCCTCCGGTCATGCGTCTGCGGTGGCTGAGGGCCGAACCCTCATGCCGGGTAGGGGTGCCGGCGGCCGGTGCTGGTTGCCGGTGGTGGCGTCAGGCGTATGTGGTGCGGGTGGTGGCGTGTTCGGCGAGGGTGGTCACCTGGTCGGGATCTTCTGCCAGGTCGGCGTTCAAGCCGGTTAGGGCGTGGCGCACGGCGGTGGGCCAGTCGGCATTGCTGGTGGTGGGGGTATGGGTGGTGAGTTCGGCGAGCGGGCCGACCGCACGGCGGATCGCCGTTGTCCACTGTCGGCGGTCACGTAATTCCCCACGATCTGCATGATCAGCGTCACGTAATTCCCCACCCTTGTGGTCACGACTCCCCACCGGGATGCTGACCATCGGTGGTGCCGCTGACCGTGCTCGAACTGAGGTGATGTCCCTGTTTCGTGTGGTTTGAGCGACTGTTAGCCATTCCTTGCGAATCGGTCGGTTTCCCCATGGGCATGCCGGTGCCGGGTTGAGGGCCTGGACCTCTCGGAGTCGTCGCGGTCCCTCGATCTGCGAGCCGAGAGGCCGACGGGCACACCGGATGGCAAGGAGAACGTTCACCGTGGTCGACATCGTCGAGATCTACGTGCACTGGTACGCGGGCCGCTCCAAGAGCCAGGTGTCCGCCTCGCTGGGGGTGGACCGCAAGACGATCAGGAAGTACCTGGCGCCGGCGGAGGCAGCAGGGATCACCCCGGGCGGGCCGCCCATGAGCGAAACGGACTGGGCCAAACTGCTCAAGAGCTGGTTCCCGGAGCTGGCCAGCCGGAAGCTGAACCAGGTCAGGTGGGCAGAGATCGAGCCGCACCGCGACTACGTCAAGGAACTGCTGAAGACGACGACGGTCACCACGATCCACCAACGCCTTCGGGACGAAGGCAAGTTGAAGGTATCCCTGTCGACGTTCCGCCGCTGGGTGCACGAGAACCTGCCCGACGAGGCCGCTCGCTCCAAGGTCACGGTGCTGAGAGAGAACGTCGAGCCGGGCTCGGAGGCCCAGATCGACTACGGTTTCCTGGGCCAGTGGATCAACCCGGCCACCGGGAAGCGGCACCGGATCTGGGCCTTCGTGATGGTGCTGCCCGCCTCGCGGCACATGTTCGTACGCCCGGTGGTGCACATGGACCAGCACGCCTGGACCCTCGCGCACGTGGAAGCGTTCCGCTTCTTCGGCGGTGTCCCGCGGCGTCTGGTGCCGGACAACCTGAAGACCGGGGTGGACAAGCCGGACCTCTACGACCCGCAGATCAACAAGTCGTATGCCGAACTCGCCTCCTACTACGGCACGTTGGTCGATCCGTCTCGCGCCTCGAAGCCGAAGGACAAACCGCGGGTGGAGCGGCCCATGCCCTACGTCCGCGACTCGTCCTGGAGCGGGCGGGCGTTCACCTCGCTCGAGCACATGCAGGCCGAGGCCCTGCTCTGGGCCAGGAGCGTCGCCGGTCAGAGGCAGTGCCGCCCACTGGACGGTGCGAAGCCGCTGTCCGTGTTCGAGGCGGTGGAGGCACAGACTTTTCTGCCCCTGCCGGAAACGCCGTTCGTACTGGCCAGATGGTCGACGGCGACCGTCGGCCCGGACATCCACATCAAGGTCGGCCGCACTCTCTACTCGGTGCCCTGGAAGCTGATCGGCCGCCGCGTCGATGTCCGCTCCAGCGCCACCATCGTGCAGATCTTCCACGAGGGCGAGCTGGTCAAGACCCACGCCGCCCTGGAGCAGGGCAAGCGCACCGACAGAGGCGACTACCCGCCCGAGAAGATCGCCTTCCAGATGAGGACGCCGATCTGGTGCCGCGGCCAGGCATCCCAGGTCGGGGACGCCTGCCGGGAGGTGATCGACCAGATGTTGGAGGTCAACGCGCTCTACCGGCTCCGCGCAGTCCAAGGAGTCCTGGGCTTGCGGAAGAAGTACGGAGACACCCGGCTGGAGGCAGCCTGCAGAAAGGCGGTCGCGGTCGGTGACCCGTCCTACCGCACGGTCAAGGGCATCCTGGTCGCCGGCACCGAGACCGACCCGGAACCCGAGACCGGCGACGCCGGTGCCGCCGCCTTCCTCCACGGACCCGAGGGCCTGTTCGCCGCCAGCATCCCCACCCAGATCCCCGGCGACGTTCACGACGACCAGGACCGCGGTGACGCCGAGGAGGCCGCCCGATGAGCGTGATGACCACCGCCCTGCGCGACTCTCTCAAGACGCTGCGGCTGTCCGGGATGCTCGAGACCCTCGACGCCCGCCTCACCCAGGCCCAGAGCGGCGAACTCGGACACCTCGACTTCCTCCAAGTCCTCTGCCAGGACGAGATCAGCCGCCGCGAGACCGTCGCCCTCGAACGCCGCCTGCGCAAAGCGAAGTTCGAGCAGCAGGCCACCTTGGAAGGCTTCGACTTCAACGCCTCCCCGAAGCTGCCCGCCGCCCAGATCCGCGATCTCGCGGCCCTGCGCTGGCTCCACTCCGGCGAGTCCGTCATTCTGTTCGGACCGGTCGGGGTCGGGAAGACACACGTCGCCCAGGCCCTCGGCCACCAGGCCGTCCGCCAGGGCGCCAACGTCCGCTTCACCAAGACCAGCTGCATCCTCGCCGAACTCGCCGGCGGCCACGCGGACCGCACCTGGGACAGACGCATGCGCGAACTCATCCATGAACGGCCCAAGCTACCGGCCCAACAAGCGGCCCAAGGGCCCCGCCCACAAGCCGCCGACCAATTAACAGGCGGCGAGCAGATCGGCAAGGATGCCTGCCGGGTCATGCAAGACCCGGGCGCCGTCGCTGACGACCCGATGCGTCCCCGAATCGACGGGATCTGTCTTCGCCCATGCCGGGGAGCCGATGCCCAGCTCGACTTCCAGGCCGGAGGCCGTGGAACAGCGTCGTTCTGCGATCGGTCCCCACGACTGGGTGCGGATCACTTCGCCTAGCCCCAGTTCCACGGCCCAGGCATCCTCAAGCAGATATCGGGACTCGTCCGTGGTGAGCAGGACAATGTCGATGTCGGAGTCCGGTCGCGCGGCATTGCGGGCGCAAGATCCCACCAAGAGCAGACCGACGATGTCATCACGGCCCCTCGACCAGCGTGTGATCCGGTCGATGACCTCGTTGATCTCAGCGACCCGCTCCGGCGACAGCGCGGTCGGAAGATTCGCTGACTGATCGTCGCGATGCACCTCGAATGTCCCGTCCCTCGCCGAAGACCAACATCGGACAGCTTCTCAGGCCAGTCCCACGACAGCCAACCGGCGGCGGCAGCGGCACGATGGCCCAGCCACAAGCCAGCGGACTCGCTCCACATCATGCGACGCAACGACCCGTGACCTGGGGAATTACGTGACCACAGCGGTGGAGAATTACGTGACCGTCGACAATGTGGTCGAAGCCGCGCAGCATCGGGGTCAACTCCTGAGCGCAGCCGCACAGCGTGCACAGCCGCGTGCCCGGGTTCTGCGCGACGTTCAGAGCGTGCTCCACGTCGAGCAGCGGTGCGTCCTGCGGCGCCTCTTCGCGATGCAGAACGACGGCGCCTTCGATCAGAGGTCTTGGGTGAACTCAGCGTCGACGGGAGGGGATCAGGGGACGGTCAAGGTAGCGAACCGACTACGTTGCCTGCTGCCGACCAACGATTCGCCGCTCTGCGCATCGAGTCCTACGCCTACGGGCTCACCCAGGCCCGACGCAGCTTCAGCGTAAGCCTGTCCTGCTCGGTGCTAGGAGCGTGTCTTTGTAACGGGCAAGTGGCTGGCGGCCGTGGTCGATGGGATCGGTCTTGGCCGACTCGCCGCCGCTGGTGAGGCGCGGTCGGAGTCGTGGCCGTCGGGGGTTGGGCCTGTATCGGGCTGGTGACGGGCCCGGGAGGCCCGATTGGTCAGCCGGCCAGGGCGGCGAGTCCGGTAGTCCCGGCGTGTCGGAAGATCTTGCGGAGGTTGTGGCAGGCGGCCAGCAGGCGCCACTCTCCTCGGGCTCCGTCTTCGCCGCGCAGGAGGAGCTGGCGGCCGTTCTGGCAGGTCATGATCTGTCCGAAGACGGGTTCGACGATGGCCTTGCGGCGACTGTAGGCGGCCTTGCCGGGCTTGGTCCGCAGCTTGCGGGCCAGTATCGGCGGGGGGAGGACGGAACGGTGAACCGGGACGTGGAACTCGTCACCATCGATGTCGAGAGTGTTTTGTTCATCTGACCAGGCTGCAGCTCTTGATCGTTTCACGCACCCCTCACATGAGCCGCTCTGGCGGCCGTGGCCTATCGCGCGGCGCAGCACTGTCCGCATGCCGCGCTCGCACCATATGGAGGAACGTCGATGATCATTGACGCCGCGGAGCTCGACGCCGCCCACGCGTACAAATTGCTGATCGGGAGCATCATTCCGCGCGCCGTGGCGTGGGTGAGCACCATCTCGCCCGAGAGCGTCGCCAACCTTGCGCCCATCTCCTTCTTCACCGCGGTCGGGCGCAAGCCCCCGATGGTCTCGCTCTCCCTGCAGCCGCGCTCCGATGGGGTCACGCTGAAGGACACCCTGGTCAACATCCGTCAGACCGGCGAGTTCGTCACCAACTTGGCCACGCTGCCGCAGGCGCACGCCCTGCACAGCTCGGCGTTCGAGTTCGACTCGGCGGTTGACGAGTTCGAGGCGCTTGGCCTGGAGAAGGAGCCGTCGGAGGTGGTGCGCGTGCCCCGGGTGATGGGGGCGCCGATCTCCTTCGAGTGCGTGGTCGACCGGATCATCCCGGTCGGCGACGACGGGGTCGATCACGTGGTGTGGGGCAAGGTGATGCGGTTCCATATCAGGGACGACCTGCGCCTGGAGCGGGGACGGATCGACACCCCCGCGCTGCCGGCCGTCGGCCGGCTCGCGGCCGAATACACCCTGGTTGACAACGTCTTCACCACTCCCCTGGGTGAGGAGCTGATTGAGGCACGTCACGGCCGCCGGATGCAACGCCTGGACTCCCGGTCCACCGACTTCTCACCGATGGACAGCCAGGACTGGTCCTCCTCGGGGGCGACGTCCCTTCCCGGACAGTGAGCACCACGATGAGGACAGAACGTGTCGGGCACAGCGATGTGCGCTTCCGCTGAGCGGGCGAAGGCGATGTGGCCGTAGTGTTTACCCACGGCTTCCTCGACGACCAGTACATCTGGGACAGCCTGACCGCGCAGCTCACCACGCCCGGTATCGAGCACGTCACGCTCGATTTGGCTGGCTGCGGGGACCGCAGTCAGGCGAGCGGGCCGTTCACCTACGCCCGGTTCGCCGACGAAGCGGGCGCTGTCGTCGACGAGATCGGCAAGCCCTTTGTGATCGTCGGTCACAGCATGGGCTCGGCCGTGGCTGATCTGGTCGTCGTCGGCCGGCCCGATCGAGCCAGTGCCGGCCATCGTCATGGCCAACGTCGGGCGTCATCAACCGGGTCGTGGCCGACGACGCCAGGCTGCCCGAGGCGACGGCCTTCGCCCGCAAGGCGGTCAAGGGCTCCACCCGCGCCTACGCCGCCCACAAGGCTCTGCTGCGCGCCTGGGCCGTCGGCGGGATCTCGGCGGCGGACGAGGCGATGTTCGACATCGCCATGCCGCTCTTCGAAACCGACGACGTCAAGACCGGCCTGGCCTCGGCAGTCAATGCGTTTAAGGCAGGGCTGCCCCGACCCGCCATCGACTTCCAGGGCTGCTGACTGCCATCGGGGTGCGTCAACCACCGTAGGCGGCGCATCCACTGTGCGCGCACGGCCTGACCCACGGCTGGTGAAGGCTGAGAGTGGCATGAGCCTGCTGCGGTCGTCGACCCCGCCCAGTATGAGCGCTATCTGTTCGAGCAAAGGGCGGAGACGACCGAAGCTCCTGTACCCGGCCCAGCGAGCTCACTGGACGGAACGCTTGGGGCTGCTGGGCAGACCTCTCTCTTCGCATTGAGCTCCGGCAGAGCCAAGGACGTTGAAAGTGAGGCGAACAGCGCGCATTCGGTAGCGTCCGCTGCTCCGGATCTTGCGGCATCGATCGATGGCAAGAGCGACTCTGGCTTGCAGTCGCTGACTCCCAGGGCCGTGAGCGTTGGGTGGCGTACCACTGCGTGATCGCGACTTACCGCTAACCGGCTTGGTACACGCTGTTTAGGGCGGTCTGCTCGAAGCGGGCAGCCATCACCGCACGGTCGGGGGGCGCACATCGCCCTGGAGCTGCTTGAAGCCGCCCTCTCTGGGCTTAGTGTAGGCGGTGACCCATCTCACGTTCACGCCCAGGCGACGTAAGGTTCCCTCCCCAGTCAGGCCCACCGACCCGGCTGGCCAGCGTCCGGAGGGACACGCACCAACGGACCGGACCCAGCTGCCCCGCGCAGCCCACCGGCACCAGGGCGTGACCACGATCAGCACACCCACCATCGGCCAGCGGCCACGCGGAGCAGCGCTGGGCGCGGGATTCCACTTCCACGCTCATGTCGCTCCACCAAGGTGGGCACAACCCGCACCAAGCCCTTCGGTGCGCACAGGTTCGCGTAGCTGATCAGAGACGCTTTCATCCGTGGACAATGGACAGCGCTCAACGCTGTCCATGACGTGATCGCAGGCGCTGACATCCGCCTGGTTGTTGCGGCACTCGGAGCGTCCGGCGGGTCACTGGACCGGTCGGCTATTTCACCAGTCCGTGCCCCTTCGCGTATGCGTTCGCCACGTCTTCCGGGTCCTTCTTGTCGTTGTCAACCCGGCTGTTGAGTTCGGTGAGGTCGGCGGTGGTCAGAACGTTGCCGAGTCGGGCGAGGGCCTTGCGGACGGTGTCGTCGGCCTTGCGGTCGGCGATGAGCGGGACGATGTGCTGGCTGGGGATCAGATGCTGGGGGTCGGAAAGCACCACCCAGTCGTTGGCCTTGATGTCGGTGTCGGTGGTGAAGAGGTTCGCCACGTCCACGTCGCCCTTCTTCAAAGCTCCCTTGACCAGCGGGCCGTCGGAGTCCAGAGACTTGAACTCCTTGAAGTCGATGCCGTATACGTCCTTCAGGCCGACGGCGCCGACCTGGCGCTTCTTCACCTCTGGGGCGGCGCCGATGACCAGCTTGCCGTTCTGCTTCTTCAGGTCGGCGAGGGAGGCCAGGCCGTACTTGTTCGCGGTCTCGCGGGTGACGACGAAGGCGTCCGAGTCCTCCGCCATGCCGTACGGCAGGACCTGGAGTCCGGCGGGCAGGGCGAGGGTGAGGGCGTTCTGCATAGCGCCCTCCTCGGTGGGCGTGGCCTTCGGGTCGAGGTAGTTGAGGAGGGCGCCCTGGTACTCGGGGAGCAGGTCGATGTCGCCGGCCTTGAGGGCGGGGATGACGATCTCGCGGGTTCCGAGATTGGGGCGCACCTTGGTCTTGACGCCAGCCGCCTCCAGGGCAGCTGCGTAGAGGTAGCCGAGGACCTGGTTCTCGGTGAAGTTGGCGGTGCCGATGGTGACGCCGCCCTTGCTGGAGCCGCCGCCGGCGGTGCTTGGGCCCTGGCCGCTGAGGGAGGTGATGCCGCTCGCGCACGCGGAGAGCGCCGGGACGGAGGCAGCGGCGAAGAGGCCGCCGAGGAGAGCGCGACGATTCATGGTGGGGATCCCTAGGCAGTGCGGTGGCGGAAGAGGAAGCGCTGGAGGCCGGCGAGGGCGATGTCCAGGACGACAGCGACCACGGCGACCAGCACCGCGCCGCCGAGCACCTGCACGAGGTCGCGTTGGGCGAGCCCGTCGAAGACGTAGCGGCCGAGGCCGCCGAAGGAGACATATGCGGCGATGGTCGCCGTGGCGACCACCTGGATCAGGGCCAGGCGCAGGCCCGTGGCGATCAGCGGGAGCGCGAGCGGCAGCTCCACCTGGAACAGCACCTGGTGGCCGCGCATGCCCTGCCCGCGCGCGGCGTCCTTCACGTCTGGGTCGACGGCCGTCATGCCGGCATAGGTGTTGGTGACGATCGCCGGGACGGCGAGGGCGACCAGCGCCACGTACACCGGCAGCATCGACAGGCCGCCCGCCAGGAAGACCAGGACGACGAGGCCGACGGTCGGGAGCGCCCGGCCGAAGGACGCGAGGTTGATGGCGATGAACGCGCCCTTGCCGGTGTGGCCAATGAGCAGGCCGAGCGGGAGGCCGATGGCTGCCGCGATGAGCGTGGCCAGCAGGGAGTACTGGAGGTGCTCGGTGAGGCGGTGGGCGATGCCGTCGGGGCCGGACCACTGGGAGGCGCTGGTCAGCCAGGTGCCGAGGTTCTTGAGGAGTTCGTACATGTCAGGCTTGCCGCCTCCGCCACGGGGTCAGGACGTACTGGACGGCGACCAGCAGGGCGTCTGCGACGACGGCGAGGAGGAGGGTGAGCACCACTCCGACGATCACCGGGGTCGGGAAGTTGCGCTGGAAGCCGTCGGTGAAGAGCTGGCCGAGGCCGCCGTCGCCGATGTAGGTCGCGACGGACACCAGGGAGATCGACATCACCGTCGCGATGCGGACGCCCGCCATGATCACGGGCAGGGCGAGCGGGAACTCGACCGTGAGCAGCGTCCGCAGCGGACGAGTGCCCATCGCCTTCGCGGCCTCCTTGACCCTCGCGGGCACCGAGTCGAGGCCCTCGACCGTGTTCCGCAGCAGCACGACCAGCGTATAGACCGTCAGGCCGATCACGGTGGTGGTGCGGGTCAGGCCGCTCACCGGGAGCAGCAGGACGAAGATCGCGATCGACGGGATTGTGAACAGGACGTTGGAGATGCCGAGGAGAAAGCCGCGCAGGGGGCGGATCCGGTGGGCGATCACTGCGAGTGGCAGGGAGATCAGCAGGCCGAAGAAGACGGCGGTGAGGGCTGCCTGGAGGTGGGAGAGGGTGAGACTCGCGAGATCGCCGGTGTGTTCGGATATCCAGGACCAGTCGATCGTCATGCGGCCACGCTCACTTCGGCGTGCGCACGGCTCGCGTGCGCGTGGATGTCGTCCCGGGACGAGACGCCGGTGAGGACGCCGGCCGTGTCGACGCGGACGACCAGGCCGGTGGGGGAGGCGACCGACTCGTTGAGGGCCGACAGCAGGGAGTCGGTGTCCTTGAGCGGCCGGAGGGGGAGTGCGGGGCCCCCGGCGTTCTTCGAGGCCCAGTGCAGGGGCCTGCGGGCCGCGTCGAGGGCCAGGGTCCAGGTTCCGCCCTCCGGGGCAGGGCCCTGCGGGACGTCTGCGAGGGTCTTCAGCGACAGCAGCTTCAGCCCGCGCTCGGCGCCCAGGAAGTCGGCGACGAAGTCGTCGGCGGGGCGGGCGAGCAGTTCCTCGGGGGAGGCGCACTGGACGAGGTGGCCGCCGGTGCGAAAGACCGCGATCTGGTCGCCGAGGCGGACGGCCTCGTCGATGTCGTGGGTGACGAAGACGATGGTCTTGCTCAACTCCTTCTGCAGGCGGAGTAGTTCGTCCTGGAGCTGGGTGCGCACCACAGGGTCGACCGCGCCGAACGGCTCGTCCATCAACAGCACCGGCGGATCGGCGGCCAGTGCGCGGGCGACGCCGACGCGCTGCTGCTGGCCGCCGGAGAGTTGGTGCGGATAGCGTTTGCCGGCATCGGCGCCGAGACCCACGGTCTGAAGGAGTTCGGCGGCGCGGGCCCGTGCCTTCCGGCGGTTCCAGCCGAGCAGCAGCGGGACGGTGGCGATGTTGTCGAGCACCGTGCGGTGCGGGAACAGACCGGCCTGCTGGATGACGTAGCCGATGGAGCGGCGCAGCTTGGCGGCGTCCTGCTGAGTGACGTCCCTGCCGCCGACCCGGATGGTGCCGGAGGTCGGCTCGACCATCAGGTTGATCATCCGCAGGGTGGTCGTCTTGCCACAACCGGAAGAGCCGACGAGGACGGTGACGCCGCCCTCCGGCATCTCCAGGGAGAGATCGTGGACTGCTGTGGTGCCGTTGGGGAAGCGCTTGTGGACCGCGTCGAACTGGATCATGAGTTGTCCCTTGCCCGGCTGCATAACATCATGCAGAGTTCTAGGTAGGTGAATGACTTGTCAACAGGTGTGCGTTAATCCGCGGTAACAGATGACCGGTGGGCAAGATGTGACGTCCGGATTGATGGGAGTTTGCGCTTGATGTCGTCTCGGATGGTGGACATGTCCGGATCCGTGCGCTCCGGATCGGTGGTCCTCGACGGGATCGGTCTAGGTGTCGAGGACGTTGTGCGCCTGGCCGACGGAGCTGCGCGGCCTGTCCCCGACGCCGAAGCGATGAAGCGCGTGGCCGAATCCTGGGACGCCGCCCGACAGATCGCGGCGACCGGACGCGTCTACGGCCGCTCCACCGGTGTCGGCGCCAACCGGAACGAGGACGTGCCCACCGAGGCCGCTGCCGGACACGGCCTGCGCCTGCTGCGCAGCCACGCAGGCGCCATCGGCGAGGAACTCCCGGCCCGCCAGGTCCGCGCGATGCTCGCCATACGTGCCAATCAGCTGCTGGCCGGGGGCGCCGGCCTGCGGCCCAGCGTCATCACGGCCCTGTGCGAGGCGCTGGACGCCGCAGTGCACCCGGTCGTCAACGAGTTCGGTTCGGTGGGGACGGGCGATATCGCGGCGTTGGCACAGGTGGGTCTCGCCCTGGCGGGGGAGCGGCCCTGGCGGCGAGCGGGGACGTCCTTGAACGGCGCCTCCAAGGAGTGCGTGCCCGGGGCGGATCCGTCTGCCGAGGGGGCCGTCGTTCGCGCCCCTGAGCCCCAACCCCTCGACAACAACGACGCACTCGCGCTCATCAGCAGCAACGCCCTCACCCTCGGTCAGGCCGCCCTCGCCCTCCATGAACTGCGCGGGCTCATCGGTGCCACCCAGGTCGTTGCCGCGCTGTCGCTGCTAGCGGTCGACGGGTCCCACGAGCCCTACGCGGCCCCCGTGCACGCGGCGCGCCCGCATCGGGGCAGCGCCGAAGTCGCCCAGCGGATGCGGGAGCTGATCGGCGCGGCAGACCGGCCGGCCCCGCCACTCGGCCGGATCCAGGACCCGTACGGCTTCCGCTGCCTGCCCCAGATCCACGGCCCCGCGCACGACGCGGCGGACGCCCTGGAACAGGCCCTTACCATCGAGATCAACGCGGCCACCGAGAACCCGCTCATCTCCCCCGAGGACATGGCCGCCTACCACCACGGCGGCTTCTACCTGGCCCAAGTGGCCCTAGCCCTGGACCACTTCCGGCTGGCGGTCACTCAGGTGGCCCGCCTGTCCACATCCCGCCTGTCCACCCTGAACGAGCCCGCCTACACCCGTCTGCGTCCCTTCCTCGCCGACCACGAGCCCGCCTCCTCAGGCGTGATGATCCTGGAGTACGCCGCCGGGGCCGCCCTCGGTGACCTGCGGGCTTTCTCGGCGCCCGCCTCGCTCGGGCACGCCGTACTCTCCCGGGGCGTCGAGGAACAGGCCAGCTTCTCCTCGCTCGCCGCACGTCAAACTCTGCGGGCGTGCGCCGCGTACCGTCTCGTCGTCGGCTGTGAACTCGTGGCTGCCGTAAGGGCTTTGCGGCTGCGCGACCTCAGGCCCGATGCGGATCTTCCGGTGGGCCGGGCGCTGGCACTCGCCGAGTCGGTACTCGACGAGGACCCGGCCGACCGACCGCTCACGGACGACGTGACGGCGGCGGCCACACTGCTCGACCGGTTCACGGAGATCTGGAGGGGGAGCACGTCCGGTCGGACCAACCCCCAATAGCCGTTTGCAGAAGGGGCGGCGAACCAGCTGCGTTCCCCAGCCGTCCCTGCCGTTGCGATCCGAACCCGCCATCCACCCCATGGGTGATACCGACCACGGCACCGTGCCCTGGGACGTGGACCGAGTCCGAGCCGCGGCTGGAACCGGTGTACTGCCCGAGCACCGCGGACATGACCTCGGCCGGTGGATGAAGGCTGAGTCGATCAGACAGGCCCATGGGCGCTGCCCGGCCCTCGGGGGTGCCCCTATGTCTTTGGTCAAGGTGATCGGTCGGTGTCAGAAGCTGTTGTCGTTCCGATCTTGAGGGATGCGTTTCGAACGGGAGTCTCGATCGGGTGGTCGCGGACCGCTGGGCGCATACGGGTGGGGCCTCCTGAACAGCTCGTTGGTGTCTAATCACCGAGCAACCTCAGGAGGCCCCGGTGCCGCAGTCTTCCGTGTCGATGCCCGGGCAGTCCACTTCGGTCACCTGGGAGTGTGACTGTCTGGCTCACCGGTTCGGAATCGCCGCCGACAACGGGGTGCGCGAGCGCCGCTATCCGACCGACATGACCGATGGGGAGTGGGCCAAGGTCCGGCCGCTGCTGCCGGTGCCGGGCTGGATGCGAGGCCGTGGCGGGCAGCCGGAGGCGTACTGCCACCGGGCGATACTGGACCAATGCCACGAAGTTAAGGCCCAGTTGACGTTGTCAAGCGCGAGCGTTTACGAGACGGGCCTCTGCTATCCAGGGGATCGACCAAGATCTTCCTGAGAGAGCAGAGGCTCTGTGACACAGTCTGTCACGTACGAAATCGATGACGTGTTCGCTCCCGGCCATGTCGGTGAATTGACGCAGGTCATCCCGCCCGAGCTGGTGGATGCGGTGTTGGACGAGAGCGGGACTCGCGAGCGACGGCTGCGCAGCCTCCCCTCACGCGTCGGGGTGTACTTCGTGCTAGGAGCGTGGGTCAGTAACAGGCAATTGGCCGGCCGGTCGTGATCGGGGTGATTGATTGCGGTCGCCCGGTCGGGCGACCGGGCGACGGGGC
>NZ_JBIARC010000099.1:0-19142 GCF_042889625.1 Streptomyces sp. NPDC002573
GATCCGCGACGACATCCACGAAGCGTTCCTCAGCCTGGCCTGCGGCATCATCTGCTGGCGCCGACTGGTCAACCTCTCACTTTGTTAGGAGTTCTAAGCCTTGATTGGTGCAGCCGACCTGGCGGCCTGCTCGATCTTCGCGCAGTAGGCTGCACGGGCTTCTTCATCGATCTGCTTCTCGTTTTCGGCGCGCACTCCGGTCCGGCCGTCGAGGCCCTCGCGCAGGATATCGGCGTGCCCGGCATGCCGGATGGACTCGCCGAGGACATGGACCATGATGGCGAACAGGTTCGTGTCGGCATAAGGCTCCGGCCACCACGGCACGTGGCCGGGGGCGTCGAGGGGAAGCTCGTTGATCGTCGCGTCCGAGTGTTCCCACGTGCGCCGGTAGAACCCGATGATCTGATCGCGGGTCTCGTCCTCGGTCGCCCACAGATCGCTGCCGTCGTAGTCCTGCCACCGGGGCAGCGGTTCCGGGGAAGGGCGGTCGAAGACCTCGCCGAAGTACCTGGCCTCGACGGTGGCCACGTGTTTGACCAGGCCGAGGAGGTTGGTCCCGGTCGCTGTCAAAGGTCGGCGGGCGTCGTATTCGGACAAGCCGTCGAGTTTCCAGAGCAGCGCCTTGCGGTCCCGCCGCAGTCTCCCGTGCAGGTTGTCTTTCGCGAATTCATCGATCATGCGGCATGAGCCTGCCATGGGCTGCTCGTGCTCTCAAGATCCCGTGCGTGGTCCGCAACCACTGGCAGAGCCGAGGCCTGGCCATGGCCGCCGCCCTGACCTGCTACAAGAAGCTCGCGAAACTTGCCACGTGAGACAACCTCTAAGAGCTATCACGTAATGCGGGCTGGGGCGTGCTTTTTCGTGAGTGGTGCTTCGTTTACCGGATGTCGATCTTGAGGTTGTGGAGTGCGGCGACGCCGGCGACGGCGTGGTTGATCGCCTCGCCGCGGCGCCTGCATTGGTGGAGGATCTGATGGTCTATGAGCCGGGCGATGGTGTGCTCGGCGACGGCCCGTCGTTTGCGGAACCGGCGTGCCGCCGTCGCCGGTCAGCCGGGGATGGTCTCGGGCAGTGATTTGGCGAGAGGAAGACGACCACATTGTTGCGGCTTCCAGGCCAGGCGTCCCCGACGGCGGCAACCCGCCTATCGCGGGCCCGACAGACGATCTGCACGTTCACGCTGCGCCGGTAGTTCTACGGGTGCCGACCAGGGCGGTAGGCACCCGTCCCGGTCCGTCAACGCCTACGGATCGGCGCGAGCCCACGGCACGGGGGAGGGGGCCGGCCGCTGCGATGCGCCCCTTGGCCGACCGACCGGCCCCTCTGCCCTGCGTGCCTCAGGTCCCCGACGGACCTACGGGTAGCTGACCAGGTAGGCCACATTACTGCTGGCGGTGACCTGGTTGCCGGTGTTGTCGACGATGTGGTTGATGGTGCCTGCGCCGCCCAGGACCGTGGTGACCATGCTGTGGAACTTCACCGTGGACGTGGTGGGCACCTCGATGGCATGGCCGAGAACCACGGAGGGGTTGTCGCGGAGATAGGCGTAGACACCCACACCCCATGCCTCGTGGGAGCTGACCGAGTTGGCGACCTTGTACGAGGCGTAGCCGAGGTCGCCGCCGCTGGTGGTCCAACTGGACTGGTCGGGCACGTCGTAGGGGGTCTCGCTCTGGTAGAAGTACGTTCGGCCGCCGTTGCCGTTCCAGGTGGTCTGATACTTCTGGTAGTGCTCGACCGCCAGGCCGTACATGGTGACGTTGTTGCCGTTGACGATCAGCCCGTTGACGGCCGGGTTGGTCGTCCAGCCGACGCCGTTGGTGTGGTCGGCCCGCCACAGCCACAGGTCGTCTCCGATGACGTCGTTGCTGTTGATCACCAGTGTCTGGGTGGCCTTGCCGGCGACGTCGCCACCGATGCGGAAGAACACGTCGTGCAGCACGATCGGGTCGGCGCTGTGACCGGCGGTCGAGCCGGCCGGGCCAACCTGCATCAGGGTGTTGGAGTTGGTGGTGTTCGCGCTGATCAGTAGCCCGGCGATGTCGATGCCGTCGACGTCGGCGGTGGTGATCGCGGTGACACCGTTGTCCGGTACGAGGGTGGCCAGACCCAGTCCGAGGACGACCGTGTCGGGACGGGTGATGTTCAGCGGGGCGGACAGGTGGTAGACACCCGGGGTGACGATCAGGTTCTGGCCCGCGGCGAGCGCGTTGTTGATCGTCGTGGCGGTGTCACCGGGCTTGACGATGTAGAACTGGCTGATCGGCAGCGAGGTGCCCGGTGCGGTGCCGTTGACCCAGTCCGGGCCCTGCACATTGGTGCGCACCGAAGGGACGAACACCTGCCAGTTGCCCGAGCCGTCGACGTAGATGAACGGCTTCTCGCGCATCACCGGGCTCTGGGCGACGGTGGTGTACTGCGGATTGGGGAAGCTGGTCGCCGGGGCGCCGGTGTCTCCGACGAAGACCATGTTCCAGTTGTGCCCGGTCCAGCCGCCGTTCAGGGCGGTGTTCTGGGTGAGGAACTGCTGCTGGGTCCCGGAGTTGATCTGGCCGGATACCCGGGAGTTGCCTATGTAGCCGCCGCTGGACCAGTTGGTGGTGGTGCCGTGGGTGTCGTCCCACAGCTTCATGTTGCCGTGCACGTCCATCCGCCGGAACGGGTCGGCCTGCGAGACGGCCCACATGGTGCTGCCGGAGCTGGGGCTCACGGACATGTTCTCGACGTCGCGCCAGAAGTTCTGGGTGGCGTTGCCGTCGCTGGTGTGACCCTCGACGTGCACGCCGCCGCCGGTGATCGACACCTGGTCGGGTGACAGGCCCAGCCCGGACACCTGGGTGTAGTAGCCGACCGGGATGTCGACGTTGTACGTGCCGGGGGTGAACAGCAGAGCGTTGCGCTGGGTGCCGAACTCGTTGGTCTGCTGGCTGCTGTAGACCGAGTTGATCTTCGACTGGATGGTGGACGCGGGCATCGACGGATCGAAGACCGTCACGTCGGGGCCGAAGTCCGGGGTGTTGGGCGGCGGGGTGATGCCACCGGTGAGCGTGAAGGACTGGGCGCCGGTGCCGTTGCAGGTGTACTGCTGCAGCTGGACGCTGTCGGCGGTGGACGCGGACGGCACATCGAGGCACTTGCCGCTGTTGCGGTTGACGAAGTGGTACCCGCCGGAGGCCTCGGCGACCGGCAGCCACTGCTGGTTGGCGCCGCCGCCGTAGAGCCACAGCTGGGTCAGTGCGCCGTCGGCGGTGGAGACGTCGGTTTCGTCCCAGACCTGGTTCGGTGCGGAGGCGGCGCCGATTCGGTAGTAGCCGCTGTCGGTCGCGGTGAACTGCCAGGACTGGGCGCCGGTGCCGTTGCAGGTGTACTGCTGCACGGCGGTGCCGTTGCCGGTGGCCGCGGCACGTGCGTCCACGCACTTGCCGCTGCCCGCGTTGACGACGGTGGTGGGAGTGGTGGGGATGGTCGCGGCGCTGGCTGCCGGGGCGGACACCAGCGCGATGCCGGCGGCGGTCGGCAATAGGAGGGCGGTCGTGAGGGCCGCTGTGCGTCTGTGATGACGGCGGGCTCGGACGAGCACGGCGAGAACGTGGGTCACGCGTGTCTCCTCGGTCGCGTTGTGGGGCGCGATGCGGATGGGACGGTAGGCGCCACCTGCCGGGTCGTCAATACACATCAAAAGATAAGTCGTGAACTATGCACCGGAGAAGAGTGGAGAGGGGTGGTAGGCGCCAACGGATCAGTGGGGTGGACGAGTTGCGGGCGGGCCGGCTGCTTCGCCTCGGGTAGAGGCATGGACGGTGCGTTTCCCGGTGGACGGCGCCTCGGCGACCGGCTCGTTCGTCGAGAGGGTTGCCTTTCTACGGCTCGTAGTAATTTGGAGGGCTCGAAGACAGCCCCTGCTGATGGGGAGAAGAGGAGGCGCCGGGCGGCGGACGGTAGGGACGGCCGGGGAGAGGCCCGGCGGCGGGCGCGGGGCGAGCTGGAAGGCGAGGTCCTGGCTGCCTTGTGGGCGGCCGGTGCGCCGGTGACCGCGGCGGTGGTCCAGGAACAGGTGGCCGGTGCCGCGTACACGACGGTGCTCACGCTCCTGACGCGGCTGTGCGACAAGGGGCTGGTGACCCGGCAGCGGGACGGACGCAGCCATGGGTACGCTCCCGTGGACGATCAGGCTGGGCTCGCGGCGGCGGGGATGCACTCGATGCTGGACGAAGGCGGGGATCGTGCGGCGGTACTGGCCCGGTTCGTTTCGGATCTTTCGGCGGAGGACGAGCGGCTGTTGGAACAGCTGTCGAACGGCGACTCTCCCGACCAGGGGTGACATGTTTTCTGGCCGGTCCCGCTGCCGCTGCTGCTGCTGCCGCTGCCGGTGAGCGCGGTGCCGGCACTGGTCGCGCCAAAGGTGGGACGTCGGATGCGGCCGGATGCGGGGGCATGGGCGATGGTGTGCAGACGGCGGTCCGGCAGGCACAGGGCTGCCACCGTCGCGGCGGCCACGGTGCTGTGCTCGCTGGGGAAGGCGTGGTCCGACTGCGCCGGGCGGGCATCGACCAGGTAGGCGTGGGGCGTCGAACGGCGGGATCCGCACCTCAACCATGATCTTTTTGACCACCTCGGCGGCGGCGAAGGCGGTCACGACGGCGACCGGCGGCCGGCGCCACCGTCAGCGAGCCGTCGATGCCGGACCCGTCGACAGCCAGTTGCGCGGTGGAGGTCGCGGTCATAGCGAGACGTCCTTCCGTGAGAGCACGTCGCGTGAGCAGGGGAATGGGCGCGAGGCGACGCGGTTCGGCGCCGCGCGTGTTCACCGCGATTGCGTGAGCCGATGCGGTACCCGCCTGGTCAGGCTGTCCGGCGGCGACCGCGACCAGTGCGCGATCGTCACGACCCGCTGTCGGGCCCGACGCCTTCGCTGTCCGGCGCGGCACAGCAGGAGCCGGGAACTCGGCGGATCGCCGTGATCTCCGCGGGCGTCGGCGCCGGACACGACGGGGCTGCCGCCGGGCTCACCGACCGCCTGACCGCGTAGGATTCCTGATGGACCGGTACGACTCACCGGCTCCTGGCGCACCACCCTGCGCGCACTGCCCCGCATTCTCGACACGTGCGAGGCTCGCGGCTGGCAGGTCGGCCCCCTTCATGAGCACGGAGTTTCCGGGTAGGGCGGTATCGGCGTACGAAGGGCTGTCCGGGCACGCGCCGAAGCCGATGGCCTACGGCAGTTGCACATCGGTACCCCTAGCCACGCCACGCGGGGGTGGTCGGCTACCCCATGACCGCGCGCGCAGCGTCACGAACGTCGCCGTCCTCGTCCGCCGCGAACCGTTCGAGCGCGGCGCGGACCGCCGGGCCCGGTCGGCGTGACAGGGACCAGGCTGCCCAGTACCTGACCCAGCGGTCGGTGTCGTCGGCACACGCCACCAGGAGGTCGGTGACCGTCTCGTCGTGCGACGAGCCCAGGGCCGCCACGGCGTTACGCCTGACCTCGGGCGCGGGATCGCGGGCGCCGGCGATCAGGATGGCCCGGGCTCGTGGGGGATCCCCCACGCCGAAGATGCTGCCGAGTGTGCTCATCACCTTGGCGCGCACCTGCGGGTCCGGGTCGGACGCCATGTCGGCGACCAACTCGAAGTACTTGGCTCCGCCGAAGTCGATGACGGCCAGGCCCCAGATGCCGATCTGACGTGTCCTGGGGTCATCCGAGCCGACGCCTGCCAGAACCAGCCTGATCGATTCCTCCGGCCACGCGCGGAACAGGGCGAGAAGGTCGAGTTGCAGCGTGTCTCCGCCGTCGTTGCGATCGTGCTCCATCGCACGCAGCAGGGCGGACAGTGCGGCCACACCGCAGGCGCCTGCCAGGACATGGGCGATCCTGTCCCGCGCGAAGGAGTCGTCGGCGTCGACGTGGAGGTCGAGCCGGCGCTCAAGTTCCGGCTGCAGGAACGCGGCCACCGGTGTCCGCAGTCGGTCGACCAGGGGGTCGAATCGCAGGTGCGCACCGGGCCCGCGCTCGGTGGCGTCGGCAAGCCGCGCGTCCAACTCGTTCAACGCCCGTCGTAGCGCCGAACGCTCCGCCGCCCCGTCTGTCTGAGCCCCCGCCGTCATGCCGTTCACCGCAGGACGACGTCGAAGACCGTGCGGAAGAAGGCGTCGAAGGGTGCGGAGGACTTGTTGGCCCGGGCCGCGATCAGCGTGCCCTCCCAGGCGCTGAGGATGAACAGCGAGGTCGTCTCCACGTCGAGGGTGGCGCCGAGTTCACCTGCTTCCTTGGCTTCGGTGAGCACTTCCTGGATGTACGAGGTCCACTGCCGGAAGCCGCCCTGGATGGCGGAGCGGATCTCCTCGGAGTGGTCCGCCACCTCAGCGGCGAAGTTGCCCACCAGGCATCCGCGGGCGAAGCCGTTGTCGACCGTATCCTCGCCCAGGAATTCGAAGTGCGCTCGGAGCCGCTCCAGCGCAGGGCGTCCGGGGGTGACGAGCATGTCGAACCGCAGCCCGCCGCCGTAACGGTCCAGCGCCTCGAGGGCGCTCGCCTCCTTGCTGGCGAAGTGGTTGTAGAAGGAGCCCTTGGGGGCCCCGGCCGCTGAGGTGATGTCGCTGATGCCCGTGGCGTTGAAGCCCCGCGTGTGGAACTGCTCCAGGGCTGCCTGTGCGATCTCCTCGCGCTTGGATGCGCGTGCCATTCTCACCACCTCCGGGGTCCAATGTGTCCGGTCGTCTTGACCCGTGTCAAACCCCGGGCCGACGAGAGGGGCCGTCCGGTGCGCGGGGGCGCGCTGTCGACGGTCCGGCCTGCGGGCCAGCTTGACGCCGTTCAAGACGACTGGTCATATTGAACCAGTCCTGTCCCAGCGCCCTGCCACCCCGTGCGGCAGAGGCAGCACCGAGGAGCGTCATGTCCACGTACCGAGCCTTCGAAGCCACCGGCGTCCACAACCTCCGGCTGGTCGAGCGCGACCTGGTCGACCCGGCGCCCGGACACGTCCGGGTAAGGGTGGAGGCCTGTGGCGTCTGCCACACCGACGTCCTGGCCGTCGAGGGACTGCGCCCCGACCCGTCATCCCCCATCGTTCCGGGCCACGAGATCGTCGGCCTGATCGATGCCGTGGGCGCGGGCGTCACCGCCTGGCAGCCCGGCGACCGCGTCGGCATAGGCTTCCTGAACGGGCACTGCGGAGAGTGCGAGCGGTGCCGCCGGGGCGACTTCGTCAACTGCCTCCACCAGGAGCAGACCGGAACGACCGTCGACGGCGGATACGCGGAGGTGGCGTACGCACGCGCGAGCGGACTGGTGCGCATCCCCGACGACATGCCGGCCGCCGACGCGGCGCCGCTGCTGTGCGCCGGGCTGACCACCTTCACCGCGCTCCAGCAGGCCCCCATCCGCGCGGGCGCGCTGGTGGCGGTGCAGGGGATCGGCGGGCTGGGTCACCTGGCCCTGCAGTACGCCCGCAGCCTCGGATTCCGTGTCGCCGCCATCGCCCGCGGTCGTGAGAAGGAAAAGCTCGCCAGGGAACTCGGCGCCCACGAGTACATCGACAGTGCCGACACCGACCCCGGGACGGCGCTGGCCGAACTGGGTGGTGCCGCGGTCATCGTCGCCACGGCGTCCAGCGGTGCGTCCATGAACCCGCTGGTCCGCGGGCTGGCACCGGGCGGCAGCCTGGTGGTGGTCGGTGCCGCCCCCGACCCGCTGACGGTCGCCACGCCCGACCTGATCTTCGGCACCCGCCGTATCGTCGGCAGCCTGACCGGGTCTTCGATCGAGAACGAGGACAACCTCGCCTTCAGCCTCGCCCACGGTATCCGCCCCTCGATCGAGACCATGCCCTTCGCCCAGGCCATGGACGGCTACGAGCGGATGCTCTCGGGCAACGCGCGATTCCGCGTCGTCCTCGACATCGCCGGCTGACCACGCGGCGGTTGGCGTCTCCTCGGCACAGCCACACTGCTTTCCGCGGTACGGCCGCGCCGGGGAGGCGGGGAACATCCGTGGGGTTCTGGTGGTTGAAGAGGGCGTGGCAGTGAAGGGGACAGTGTCCCCGGGCCTCACCTATTGCCCATGGGGACGATCGTTCGGCTGAAGCCTCATGGAGCCTTTCGCCGAGAGGCGACCGCCCCTCACTGCCACAGCTTGCTGATCAGCCCCGGCCGGTGTCACTCTCCGGCCGGGGCTGAGCCCATTGCGGCGAGCAGTCGTCGCGCACGACAGGGCGGGGGCGCCGGTGCAGAAGCGCTCGCGATGGCGTTCGTCGGGGATCGCAGGGGCCGCGGTCAGGAGCTGGAACGCCTTGCGGCTCGTCGGGATGGGTGAGGGCGACGATCTTGCCCAGTTAATGGTCGATCCGGCCCCGGTTGATCAGCACTGCGGGGGTGTGTGTCGGGCGCGGACCGGCTCGGCGAATGCTCTCGGCTCCGTCCGGAGGCCGGTGCGTTCCTCATTCCATGTCCGCCACGACGGAGCCCACCCGGTCGCCGAGTGACGGATCCCGGTGGACGAGCAGCGTCGCGTAGCCGAGGGCCAGGAGCACTGTGGCGGCGGCCGCGTAGGGGAACCAGCTGTAGGGGGCGGGCTGGCCGGGCTTGGACAGGTAGTAGAGCGGGACCACGATGGCCACGGCACCGAGGGCGGGCAGTACGAGGTGCCTGACCACGCGGAACTCCTGCGGCCGGTATCGGCGGTAGTACAGCGGCAGTGCGACGTTCGAGGCCAGGTACACGAGGAGGATCAAGATGGTCCCCATCGTCGACGCCTCGGCGAAGAACGCCACCGGGTTCATCGAACCGCTGTGGTGACCGAGGATGTGGCCCAGCCCCCAGCCGCCGATGATCAGCAGAGCGGTGGCGGTGAAGGCGAGGATGGCGTTGGTGGGTGTGCGGCGGATCGGGTGGACGTAGCCGAAGAAGGACGGTAGCAGTCCGTCGCGTCCGGCGTTGAACACCAGCCGCGCCTGTGAGTTGGTGCCGGCGATCAGCGCGCCGAGGGTGGAGGTCAGCCCGCCGAGATAGGCGAGGAAGGCGAGCACGCCGAGGGTGTTCTGGGCCACGCTGACGAACGGGATCTGGGCGCCGCCGAGCTTGTGCACGTCGTAGCCGAAGCCGGTCACCGTGGCGTAGGAGAACAGGACATAGCTCACCGACATGATCGCCACGGAGGAGAAGACCGCGCGGCTGACGTTGCGCCGGGGGTTCTCGGTCTCTTCGGCGAGCGCCGCCGAGTTCTCCCAGCCGACGAAGAGGTAGACCGCCAGCGGGAACCCCCCGGCCAGCCCTTTCAGCCCGTTGTTGAGGTGGCTGGGGAGGAACGGGGCGGCGGACAGGTGCCCCGCGTGGCTGATGATCGCCGCGATGGAGACCACCACCAGGACCACCATCTCGACCGCGAAGAAGAAGCCTGCCAGCTTGGTGGAGACCACCACGCCTCGCAGCATCAGCACCACCGAGACAGCGGTGAGCAGCAGTGTCCAGATGATCCACGGTACGTTCAGGCCGGTGTACCGGTGCAGGGTGATCTCCAGGAAGCCGCCGGAGATCGCGATGACCGAGGCCATGCCGATGATGTAGCCGACGCCGACGAGCAGCGCCGTGGTCACCGCGCTGACCGGCCCGAAGGTCTTGCCTACGAAGGTGATGAAACCGCCCGCCGACGGGTGTGCCCGGGAGAACTGGGCGAGCGTGTTTCCCAGCAGGGCCACCGCGACACCGGCGGCGATGACGGTGAGCGGGGAGGCCACGCCCGAGGTGGTGGTGAGGAACGCGAAGCCGAAGTAGAAGCTCATGGCCGGGCCGATGTTGGCCATGGTGGCGGCGGCGATGTCAGCCATGCCCAGGACACCGCCACGCAGCCGCTGGGGCTCACCTGGGGCGGGGCGCGAGGCGACAGGTGGTCCGGCTCCCGGGGTTCCGGGGTCTGGCATGGCTTCTCCTTCTGCGGCCGTGCGGTTCCTTGCGTGACCTGGGCTTCGCTCGGTCACGCCGGCTGGACGCGTTGGTGCGCCTTGACCGCACGCACGGCCAGGTCCGTGGCGCCACGGGTGAGTTCGTCGAGCAACTCGGCGTGGCAACGGTTCCGTTCCCGGAGCACGGCGGGTTCGGGCGCGGGCAGCAACAGACACAACCGGCCGAGCAGGTCGGCCGCGAGCTCGCGCATCCCCGGACCGCCGAGCACCTCGGCCAGCTCCAGGTGGAACCGGGTCTCCAGCTGAAGCAGCCGAGCCGGATCGTCGACCACGTCGAGTTCGGTGACGAGCTCTCGCAGCCCCTCCAGCCGTTCGGCCTCGACCTCGCCGCAGCCGTGCGCCACCAGGCCGCACTCCACCAGCAGGTGGAACGAGTCCAGCGAGGCTGCCGCCTCGGCGTCCTGCATCACCGCGACGACGGTTTCCCACGCCGAGGCGACGAAGGTCCCGCCGGCCCGCCCACGGCGCCGGTCGAGCAGGCCGTCCTGGCACATGCCCTCCAGGGCGCGGCGCACCGTGATCTCGCTGATCCCGAGTTCGTCGGCGAGGACCCCGGTGTCCGGCAGCCGGTCGCCGGGGAGCACCGATGCCAGCCGCACCTGGAGCGCGATCCGGGAGCGGACAAGCTCGGCCCCGGTCTGTCCGCCGCCGCCCAGCAGAGCGCGTGCGCCCGCCACCCCGGCGGCCGACGCCGCAGGGAGGCGTCCTCCAGGGCCGAAGGGGACGAACTTGCCTGCCGGGTTCACCACGCAGTCACTCTAACCATCCGTTGCTCGAGGCAGCGGACCGGAGGCGGGACGCGCGGGGCGCCGGGCCGCCTCCGGTCCGTCGGCGGCTCAGGCGACGGCCTCGCTCTGCGGGGCCGGTTGGGCGGATTCGCCCTCGCCGGATTCGCTGAAGGACATCTCGGGCGGGGCGACCCGGAAGCCGCGGGTCAGGTAGCCGAGGTAGATGATGCCCAGTCCGAGCCAGATCAGCCCGAGGGTCAGCGCCGCGCCGTCCAGGTTGGTCAGGAGCCAGGCGTCGATCACCGTGCCGACGGCCGGGACCGCGAGGTGGGAGACCGGGTGCGGGCGCTCCCCGGCGCGCCGCCTGCGCAGGTAGGAGGCGATCACGCTGAGGTTGACGAAGGTGAAGGCGGTGAACGCGCCGAAGTTGATGAAGGAGGTCGAGGTCGCCACGTTGAGCTTCAGGGCGATGAGCCCGACCGCGCCGGTGAGCAGGATGTTGCCGGCGGGGGTGCGGAACCGCTCGTTCAGCCGCCCGAAGACACTGCGCGGCAGCACCGAGTCGCGGCCCATGGCGTACAGCAGCCGCGAGGTGCTGGCCTGGGCGGCCAGGCCGGAGGCGAACTGGGCGACCACCAGACCGGCCAGGAAGAAGGAGGAGAACAGGTTGCCGCCGATGGTCTTGGCGATCTCGAAGGCGGCGGAGTTGGGGTCGGCGAAGGAGCTGCCGGGGTGGACCAGTTGGGTGGTGTAGGCGACCAGGACGAAGATGCCTCCGCCGATGAAGGCGGTGAGCATGATGGCGCGCGGAATGGTCCGCTGCGGCTCCAGGGTCTCCTCGGTGAGCGTGGTCACCGCGTCGAAGCCGAGGAAGGAGTACGCGGCGATCGCGGCGCCGGCCGAGACGCCGGACCAGGTGGTGGAGTGGTTGGCGAAGGGCGCGATGCTGAACCCGGCCCCGGCCCCGCCGAGATGCATGACATGGGCGACGGAGAGCACCACGAAGAAGGCGATCACCAGAACCTGAAAGGCCATCAGCAGGTCGGTGGCGCGTTCGGCCGCCTTGATGCCGACGACGTTGAGTGCGGTGGTGACCGCGATGAAGCCGACGATCCAGACCCAGAACGGCACGGCCGGGAACTCGGCCTGCAGGTAGGCGCCGCCGATGAGCCAGATGACCATCGGCAGGAAGAAGTAGTCGAGGAGGGTGGCCCAGCCGACCAGGAAGCCGACGCGGGAGTCGATCTCACGGCGTACGTAGGTGTAGGCGGAGCCGGCGACGGGGTGTGCCTTGGCCATCCGGCCGTAGCTGTGCGCGGTGAACAGCATCGCGGCCAGGGCCAGCAGATAGGCGCTGGGTACGGATCCGTCGGTGGCGCCGGCGATCACGCCGTAGGTGCCGAGCACGATGAGCGGTGCCATGTAGGCCAGGCCGAACAGGACGACCGACCGGAGCTTGAGCGCGCGACTGAGGGTGGCGGGTGAAGCGTTGTTCATGGGGACTCGCTAAGGGGTGCGGGGACGAGGGCGGGGTCAGGCGCGGGGAGCGGACGCGGGCCGCCAGCGGCGGGGGTCGATCCGGCCTGCGTACAGCGGTAGTTCGATGGGGGCGTCGGCGTCGGTGAACTGCTCCCACATGCGGTTGAGCCCGGCTGTGCCCAGAGTGCGGGTCCGGGTGACCTGGTCCAGGTCGAGTACCTCGGTGAGGACGACGGGCTCGGCGTCGGGGGCCTCGGCGGTGACCCGGCCCTCGGGGTCCACGATCAGGCTGCGGCCGGTGCCGACGGGTGCGGCGGCGTTCACACTGACCACGTGAAGCTGGTTGACGATGGCGTGCGCCCGGGCGAGGACCAGCTCCTGCTCACGGTCGGCGGTGGTGGTCTCCACCTGATTGACGATCACTTCGGCGCCCAGCCAGGCGAGTTGCCGGGCCACCTCGGGGAACCAGCTGTCGTAGCAGATGGCGAAGCCGATCCGGCCGGCCTCGGGGATGTCGAAGACCACGAAGCTGTCGCCCGGGTCGTACGGCTCGTAGGGCCGCCAAGGGAAGATCTTGCGGTAGGAGGCGACCAGTCGCCCCTCGGGGGAGAACGCCAGTGCCGTGTTGAACAGGGCGCCGTCGGATCCGCGTTCGCAGACGGTGCCGGGGAAGAGCCAGACGCCGAGGTCCCCGGCGAGTTCGGCGAGCTGCCGGGTGCGCGGCCCGTCCAGTGGCTCGGCGGCGGCCTGGAGCAGTTCGTGGCGCTCCTCGGTCGTACCGTCGACGCCGCACAGGTGCATCTCGGGGTGGATCACCAGCCGTGTCTCGGGGTGCGCCGCCAGCAGTTCGGTCACCTCGGAGGCGAAGCCGTCGAGCGCGGTGGCGGCTGGTCGGGGGGCGACCTGGGCAGCCACGATGGGCAGGAGCCGAGGCATGGCGAGACCTCCAAACATTTCGAAGCAGCCAAAATGCGACATGCACGGCAGGCTGGAACGAGCCGTTCCGGCATGGGTGGAAAATTAGAGCATGGTGAACACTTAAACAAGACCCCGTTGCGCGGCCCCCGGGCGCGCCGACGGCGCGGACGCCCCCGGGGCGGGGGCGTCCGCGCTTGCATACGGCCGACCTGGTCGCCGACGTGCTTGCCGCAGCGGCAGGCATCTGGCCGCTCGGCGGTACTGGACCCCCGAGGTGCCGTGCCGAGATCGTGACGGTGCTCCTCGGTGGTAATTACAACCTGATGTCATGACAAACCGGATGAAGTGGAGCAATCCGAGGGGAGCGCGACACCGTGCGGGCTGTACCCGTTGCGGCGCGGCACCCGCCGCGACGGCAGATTCTCCAGATCGGTGGACGCCTCAGTGCGGAGCAACCCGAGTTCCCGAGTCTGAGCAGCGGGCAACGCAATCACTGTTGCACTACTAAGATCACGGCAATGACGAGTCCCGTGCTGCCCGACGAACGCATTGCCTTGTTCACTCTCGGCGGCACCATCGCCATGGCAGGCCACACCGATGCCGGAGTCAGGCGGCTGACGGGGGCTGATCTCGTCGCCGCCGTGCCCGCGCTGGGGGACCTGCAACTGGAGGTGCACGACACCCGCGCCGTTCCGAGTCCGGACCTGACGTTCACTCAAGTCCTCGACCTGGTCGAGGAGGCCTCTCGCGCGGTGGAGGCCGGGGCCACGGGTGTCGTCGTCACTCAGGGGACCGACACACTGGAGGAGACCGCCTTCCTGGTCGACCTGGTCTGGCCGCACGAGGCTCCGTTCGTGCTCACGGGAGCCATGCGCAATCCCGCCCTCGCCGGGCCTGACGGTCCGGCGAACCTGCTGGCGGCCGTGCGCACCGCAGCCGCGCCGACCGCGCGTGGACTCGGCGCGCTGGTCGTCCTGAACGACGAGATTCACGCCGCACGCAGCGTACGCAAGACCCACAGCACGAGTACCGCATCGTTTGCGTCGCCCAACAGTGGGCCGATAGGCCATGTCATCGAGGGGCATGTGCGCATCCTCGTACGGCCATCACGCCGCGAGCCGCTCCCGGTCCCGCCCCGGGCCGCGCTCGCGGCGGCACGGGTCGCCCTGCACACGGTCACCCTCGACGATCACGCTCCGTACCTGGCCGAGGTTCCACGGATGCACCAGGGGCTCGTCGTCGCCGGCTTCGGTGTAGGGCACGTCCCGTCCGCTCTCGCGCCCGCACTCGGCGACCTGGCCCAGCGCATCCCCGTTGTCCTCGCCTCCCGCGCAGGCAGCGGCTCCGTGCTCCGCCAGACCTACGGCGCCGTCGGTTCCGAGACCGACCTGCAGCGCCGCGGACTGATCAACGGTGGCCTGCTCGACCCGTACAAGTCGCGCGTGCTGCTCCGCCTCCTCCTCGCCATCGGTGCCGACCGCACAGCCGTGGCCGAAGCATTCACCCTGCACGGTTGAGGAGGCGGTCCCGGGGTGATCGAGGGGTGGGCGTCAGCCTGTCGCGGTGGACTTCTGTCCTGACGGGGTGAGGGCGTACCACTCCTTGTCCTTCCCCTGGCCGTTCGCCTGCCCGGCCTCCGTGTCGCCCACGTACCGGTACAGCGGCCAGCCGGCGAGGGTGAGTTGCTTCATGCCCTTTCGGTGGACCGTGCCGAGCAGGCTCTTCTCGACCCCCGAGGTCTGTACCGAGTCCTGCACGATGACAGGTATCCACGTCTTTGTGCACGCACCGGCGCACGTCCACTTGGAGGGAGTCGGCTGGTCCTTGTCGTAGCGGTAGAGGGTCATCCCCTTGTCGTCGGTGACCACGCTGCCCATGCCCTTCATCGCCCTGGTCGTCACCGTGGTGGTCGTGCCGATCTGTCCGCTTCCGGGGTTGCCGTCGACGGCCGATGCCGAGGTGGCCGGTGCGGAGGTCACGGGATTCGACGCGGCCGGGGCGACGGGGGCAGCGCCTCCGGGGCTGGTGCTGTTCGAGGAACTGCACGCCCCCAGCAGGAACACGGAGGCAAGCCCTACGACGAGGCTGGGGACGGTGCGTCGCGGGATCAAGGAGTTGCCCTTCGTCGGGAGTCGGATCTACCTGCTCCCTTAGTACGTCGGGTGACTTCCGCCCTCTCAGCCGCCGACGCCACATGACCGAGTCTTGACCATCGCCGTGCGAGCGCTGAGCGCGGCCGGTGTCGATGCCGGCGGGCACCGCGAGAAAATAGTAGCCGTGTACATAGTAGCCATGTAACGTATCCGGTGTGAGTTCAGCAACTGAGGGCGCCACGGCGGGTTTCCTGGTCTGGCGCTTGTCGATGAAGTGGCGGGTGGCCGTCGACCGGGCGGTCGCGCCGCTGGGTCTGACCCATGCCCAGTACTCGTTGATGGCGTCGTTGTACGGCATGGGGCGCTCCGGGCTGCAGCCCAGTCAGCGGCGGCTCGCCGATCACACGGGGCTGGAAGCGTTGTACGTCTCCAAGCTCGCCCGTGCCCTGGAGACGGCCGGACTCGTCGCCCGCACCCGGGACCCGAGCGACCCGCGCGCCATGCAGTTGTCGCTCACCGAGCAGGGGCGCGACGTCACGGCCCGCGCGATCACGGTGGTCCAGGGTCTGCTGGACCAGTTGCTGGAGCCGCTCGGCGGCCAGGACAGCCCGCGCGCAAGGGAGTTCACCCGCGAGCTGGCGACCCTGCTCGACGCACCTCTTGATCCGTATACCGAGAACGAGAAGGAGCAGCAGTCATGACCACCATCGCACCCCAGGTCAACGGCCGGGTCATAGCCTTGGCGCACTACTCCGCGCGCGCCCTCCTGGAGGGCGTGCTGGACCGCCACGGTGCCACGTTCCACCAGAGTGTGACGCTCCGGGCCGTCGTGGTCGCGGGCGGGTCCGTCGGCCGGGACGAACTCGTCGGCGACGTCACCGGCTCACTGAAGACCGACGAGTCGGTCGTGCGCGGCGTGATCGAGGAGCTGACGGCCGCGAAGCTGCTGGAGGAGGACCCGGCGGAGGCGTCCCGGAGGCGGCTCACGGACGCCGGACGGGAGCTGTACGAGAGCACCACCGCCGAGACGGCCGAGATCTCCTCCCGGTTGTACGCCGGTATTCCGGCCGAGGATCTTGCCGTCGCGGGCCGTGTGCTGGCACTGATCACCGAGCGCGCGAACGCCGAGTTGGCCGGCGCCTGAGGTTCGCATCCGCATGCCGCACCTGATCCGGACGACAGCTCCCGGCAGGCTTCCTTCCGGACCTGCCGGGACGCCGTTCCACTCAGCGGGTGCTCTTCGAGTCAGCTCCTCGAGGCACGATTCCGTGCAGGACCGAGTCCACGATCTGCTCCGAGAAACCGGCATCGGGCAGGGCCGCGTCGCCATGGAGCAGGGAGCGCGAGAGTACCGGGCCGACGATGAGTTCGCCGATCAGCTCCGGCGGAAGGCCCGCGCGGATCTCCCCGCGGCGCTGGGCAGCCGCGAGCAGATCGTAGAGCGCCTGCCGGCGTGGGCCGATGACCTCGCGGAGGAAAGCGGCGTTGGCCTCGGGCAGCGTTCGTATCTCTGCGGTCAGCACCGCGAGGTTGCTCCCGCACTGTTCGCTGAGGTACGTCCGCCGGACGCCTTCCAGGACTCGGAGCAGCGCATCGCGCAGGGGCAGTGCGGAGAGGTCCGTGTCGTCCTCGGCCTCGGCGGCGAGACGCTCCAGAACGTGCAGCAGCAGGGCTTCCTTGTTCGGCCATCGCCGGTAGAGGGTGGCCTTGCTGATGCCGGCCTCGGCGACGACGGCCTCCATCCGCATCGCCCGCAGGCCGATGCCGCGGTGCAGCAGGCGCAGCATCGCCTCCACGACCTTGTCGTCGACGCCCTGGGTGCGGGGCCTGCCCCGGCGGGGCGAGGCGGGGAGCGCGGTGCCAGGTCCAGGTGGGGTCGCTGCGTCGTCCGTCATCGGTCCATTTTCCCAGCGTCGAGTGAAAACGGAACCAAACCCTTCGGACTCGACGGGACGGCAGGGATCAGATCCGCGATCCGTTCGAGCTGGTCGCGCTGGGAGCGCAGGCCCAGGGCGCCGAGGCGGGCGACCAGGTGCCGCACGCCGGCGGCGGCGTACTCGCGTAGGCGCTCCAGCACCTGGTCGGCGGGGCCGGTGACCACGGCCTGGATCTTCTCCAGTTCCTCCAGCGGCATGCCGTAGGTGGCCCGTGCGTAGGCGTCCATGGTCCGACGGCCGCTGTCGATGTCGTCGTCGATCCGTACCGAGACGAACAGTGCGGGGGTGATGTCCTCGGCCGCGCGTCCGGCGTCTGCCGCCGCCTTGCGGACATCGTGGAGACCGGACGCGTAGTCGGCGGGGTCAGGCGGGTAGGGCAGCCATCCGTCGTACATCCGGCCGGTGCGGGCCAGCGCGGCCGGGGTCGCGCCGCCGAGCCAGATCGGCGGGCCGCCGGCTCGGGACGGCCTGGTCGTGGGCGGGATCTCGGCGAACCGGAGGATCTCGCCGTCAAAGGAGTCCGCGCCGTCCCACAGGGCCCGCCACAGCGCGACCGTCTCGTCCAGGCGGGCGAAGCGCCGTTCCCAGGGCACCTCGGACAGCGTGTACAGGGGCCGTCCGAAGCGGCCGGGGAAGCCGGCGCCGACGGCCACGGTGAGCCGGCCGCCGGACAGCAGGTCGATGGACGCAAGTGACTGCGCGGCCTGGATCGGCCGGCGCAGGAACGGCATCAGTGCCCCCGTACCGAGCGTCACGGTCTCGGTCGCCGGGGCGAGCGCGGCCAGCATGGTGAGCGCCTCGATACGCGGGCTGATCAGGGAGTCGTTGACGAAGAGCGAGGAGAGGCCCGCGCGTTCGGCCTGGCGGCCGAAGGCGACCAGTTCGCGGGGGTCGTCGGCCGGGCCCCATTGGGCGGTTCCGGTCGGAAGCAGTACGCCGATGTCCATGTCGGCGATGTTCACGACCGGCCGGGCTGCCGACAATTCCCTGCGGGGAATGGCCCGGAACCCTTCGGCGCCGTTACAACAGGTTCGTGGACTTTCCTGGTGCGCTCCGCGAACGTCGTATCCGCAGTCATCTCAGCCAGCTCGACCTGGCGCTGCGGGCCGGCACCACGCAGCGCCATCTCAGTTTCATCGAATCCGGCAGGTCCGTCCCCGGCCGGAACATGGTCCTGCGCCTGGCCGATTCACTGGAACTGCCGCTGCGGGAGCGCAACGACCTGCTGCTGGCCGCCGGCTACGCGCCCGCCTACCCCGAGAGCTCACTCGACGACCCGGTGCTGGCCCCTGCTCGCACGGCGATCGACCACATCCTCCGCGGGCATCTGCCGTATCCGGCGCTGGTGGTGGACGGTGGCGGTGACCTGATCGCCGCGAACACCGCATTCGGCCTGATCACCAAGGGTGCGGCGGCCGAGCTGGTGGGACCGGGCAGGAACGTCTACCGCCTTGCGCTGCATCCCGAGGGCCTGGCGCCCCGCATCCGTAATCTCGCCGAATGGGCGCGCCACATCCTGGCCCGCCTCGGCCATCTGGCGGAGCTGCGCGCGGAGCTCAGCGGGTACGTCCCCGAGCTGGAGTCGTCCGCCGGGCAGTTCGGCTTCGCGGTCCCGCTCCATCTGGAGTCGTCGTACGGCGAGCTGCGCCTGATGACGACCGTGACGACCTTTGCCACCGCCGTCGACGTGACACTCGCCGAGCTGAAGCTGGAGGCGTTCCTGCCGGCCGACCCGGCGACGGCCGCGGCTCTCTCCGCGGCGGCCGGGAGCTCGTAGCGGCGGTGGCGGGTCTTGCACGCGTGACAGCGCGGGCGGCGTCCGTATCGACGGGCTGCGTGCTCTCGGCGTGCCGGGCGGAAGCCCTCGTACTGGACGTACGTGGGGTTTCGCCTGGTGCGGCGAGAGTGCGTGCATGGCGTCGCGAGGCAGGCGGGAGTTTGACGACAGGGCCTAGAAGAGTCATGAAGATCTTGGGGTTCTGGCCCCGCCGCGTGAGCGGTGGGGCCAGACTCTTTGTTGTGGTGATG
>NZ_JBIARC010000100.1:0-18703 GCF_042889625.1 Streptomyces sp. NPDC002573
GCCCGAGCCCGGCGGACCCTGCGCGCCTCGCTGGCCGGGACGCTCGGGCTGGTGCTGTTCCTGGTCGGACGCGGGCGGCTGCGCGGGGGCGGCAATGCGCAGGCGGTCGCGGTCACCTCAACGGCGGCGACCCTGGTGGTGGCGGGGTTCGTGCTGCCGTACGCGCTCGACGCGGGCGGAAACCGGAACGGTCCGGCGCCGCGGCCGGCCGTGTCCAGCCACGCGCAGGTCCTGGGCAGCAAGGCCACGGGCCGGGGGCGCGCCCCCAGGACGCCCACCCCCTCGTCCCCGGCGCCCGGGGTCTGGAGCAGGACGCCCTCACCCACCGGGGGAACGTCCCTGCCGGTGCCCGTGCCGTCCCTGCCGGACGTGTCCGCGCCCCCGCTCCCGAAGCTGTCGACGCCGCAGGTCCCGCAGGTGTCCGTGGTGCCGAAGGTGCCGGGCCTGCCGACCGCCCTGCCGGGCCTGCCGACGAAGTCGGCCGCCTCGCCGGTCCCGGCGCTCCCCCCGTCCTCGGCCGTACCGGCCGCTCCGCTCTCCGTCCCCGCCCCGAGGCCGCCTTCGCGCACGCCGTCGCCGAAGCTGCCGTAGCGCCCCGTACCCGCGTCCGCGAAAAATTCTTCGCACGCCGCGACGGACGCCCCTCCCCTTCCCGTAGAGCAGATGTCGGAGCTGCTCCACGGGCGAAGGGCGGAACCGGATGGGTGTCGAGATCTGTGTGGAAGGGCTGACCAAGTCCTTCGGCCACCAGGTCATCTGGGTCATCTGGCAGGACGTCTCGATGACGCTGCCCATAGGAGGCGCAGGAGTTTTCGTGGCCCCGCAGTAAGCACTACCGCGGACACGCCAGCACCCGCGGCGGTTCACTCGCCTACCGCGACAGCCTCACAAGACCTGCATTGGCATGGCCTTGACCAGCACAAGACGGCAGCCGCATGGTGAACCCATCTGGCCCGTAATTGACCTGACATTTCGTCAACCCATGCTTCTTTTCGTCATGCGGCCCTTCCGAACCGCTTGAACCCGCTCGGAGGTTTGATGCACCGTCGCGAGATACCCTCCGGATCCCCAGTGATCCATCGCCGCCGAACAAGAGGCCGGGTGCCACGCATGGCAGCTGCCCTCACCGCGCTGCTCACACTCGCCGCCACCGCCCTCACCATCGGCCTCGCCACCGGTGCCCAGGCCGCCGCCCTCTCGTCTGCCCCGCGCGCGTCCGCCTCCGCGAGCACAGCGGATTTCGGCTGCGCTCGCCCCGTGCACGCCGGACAGGTCCACTGTTTCGGCGTTCTGAAGGCCCACCGCACCGCCTCGGGCCGCATGTCCCCGTTCACGACCGGATCCCCGACCACCGTGGGGTACGTGCCGTCCGACCTGCGGTCCGCGTACCACCTGGGCGGTACCTCGGGGTCCGGCCGCACGGTGGCGATCGTCGACGCGATGGACGACCCGAACGCTGAGACCAACTTGGCCACTTACCGCAGCGCCTACGGCCTGCCGTCGTGCACCACCGCCAACGGCTGCTTCCGCAAGGTGAATCAGAAAGGAAAGGCATCGCCGCTGCCCTCCGCTGACTACGGATGGGCCGAGGAGATCAGCCTCGACCTCGACATGGTCTCGGCGACCTGCCCCGGCTGCCACATCCTCCTGGTCGAGGCGAACTCGGCGAACACCCCCGACCTCATGACGGCCGAGGACACCGCCGCCACCACCCCGGGCGTCGTCTCCGTCTCCGACAGCTGGGGCGGGTCCGAGGACAACACCATCACCGCCGCCGACTCCCACTTCAAACACTCCGGCGTCGCGATCACCGCGAGCTCGGGTGACTCCGGTTACGGCGCCTCCTGGCCCGCCTCCTCCCCGTACGTCACCGCCGTGGGCGGCACCTCGCTGAGCAAGGCGTCCAACTCGCGCGGGTGGACCGAGACCGCCTGGAGCGGCGCGGGCTCGGGCTGCTCGGGGTACGAGGCCAAGCCGTCCTGGCAGCATGACTCCGGATGCGCCAAGCGCACCGTCGCCGATGTGTCCGCGGTCGCCGACCCCAACACCGGGGTCGCGGTGTACGACACGTACAACAACTGCGGCGGGGGAATGCTGTGCGACACCGAGCTTCAGCTCGGCCTCGCACAGGGTGCCGACGGATGGGTCCAAGTCGGCGGCACCAGCGTCTCGTCGCCGATCATCGCGAGCGTCTACGCACTGGCCGGGAACACGTCTCAGGTTGTTGACGGCTCGTACCCGTACAGCCACAGGTCGGCGCTCAACGACGTCACCGCAGGCAGTAACGGCTTCTGCGGGGGCAGTTACCTGTGCACCGCAGGGCCGGGATACGACGGGCCGACCGGTCTCGGCACACCCAGCGGCACCGGCGCCTTCTGACAGCCGCGCTTTCCGACCGACAAGGGCTGGGCCCGCGCCGCACTGCTGCGCCGCGAGCCCAGCCCTTGCCTCGTCTCAGTTCTTGGGGCGGAGGAGCGCGCGATCGAAGCCCGATGTGCCGCTGCCACCGGGCGCACTCCGCGACACCGATCCGGTCGGCCAGCCAGACCGCGGTTGCCAGGGTCCAGGTCCATGAGCCTGCCCGATCCGCGAGGTCAGCGTAAGGGGCGTGATCACTCGCGCCAAAGCAGCTCCGTAGGCCCAAAAGCCGTTCCGCCGACCTCGCGTCTCAGCTTCCGGTACTTGCTGGTCCGGAACCTTGACTGAACGGGGTCAAGGCAGGGATATGATCGCGCCCTACACATGCGAGGTGGGGAGACCTGGTGAAGCGGCAGCTGATCGGGATGGCCTGCGGTGGAATGGCGGCTCTGGCGCTGCTGACGGGTTGCAGCGATGCCCCCGCTGAGCCGAGTCATGACCGAACCGCCTCACCGGCTGCGTCCGCAGGCCAGGCGGAGGCTCCACAGTCGTCCAAGGCAGTTGTCGCCGAGCAGGTCAAGACGGCCTTGGAGGACCGCCTCTCTCCCGACGAGCAGCGGTTCGGTTCGGGCACAGGATCGCCCTGCTCGACTTCGTCAGCGGTGATGTTCACTGCCACGTGCGGTTCCGCGGCGGAAGCTGCAGGAGCGGATGCGTCGTTCGCCCTGGAGCAGATCGAGCGGCACGAGGGCTTCGCGACGCTGCGTTCTGTCGCGGAGAAGCTCCGGACCGCCGTCACCAGGTACCAGCACCTTGGCTGCGCCGACCACCCGACCGGAGCAACAACTCGTCATGCCTGCCTCGAGCCCGCGGCCCTCATCGCTCAGGGATTCCCAGACCTTCGCGGCGGCGCCAACCTCGGCCTGCGTGGTGCATAGGCTGCGTATGACGGAGCCGCCTCTGGGCCGCCCGAGGTGAACCAGCGTTGACAGACGACAACTAGTTCGGGGACTCGCGCAGGTCACAGGCTCAGCCACAGTGGGCCGCCGCACGTGAGGGACTTGGGTCGTCACTTCCGGAAGAACTAACCGATGCCGAGCCGTCCGGAGGGCTTCCCCGTCGCGCGCAGCCCGAGCCTGTAAGCGCCCTCCGGCCCCCCGCCTCCGCGTCCCCCTCCTCGTCCTCCCACCAGTCCCAGTCCGGATCTGAGGCTCTTGGTCAGAGCCCGCAGGAGCCGCGGTCGAGGTGGAAGTATCGGGCATTGGCCCAACGGCACAGCCGGATACCGACGGCGACGCCGGCGATTGTGACCAGGGCGGGCAGGTATCCGCTGGCGACCTGGGTGATCGGGATTGCCGGGCACCCACCTGAGATGGCCCAGCCCGTACCGAACAACACCGCGCCTGGGATCACCCCGGCGTGGATGCGCCCCGGGGTGCGGCGGACCCGTAGCAGAGCGAACACGCAAGCGATGATCACGACGGCGCCCGCGAAGGAGAACAACATGCGCAGGTCCTGGAAGGTGAACATGCGGTTCAGTTCGGCGTAGTCGCCGAAACCGATGTTCGTGACGGTATAGCCGAGGGCCAGACCGGTGATGATGTTGGCCAGCAGAATCGCGCCCCGGGTGCGCATCAGATCACCTTCCACAAGAGGAACGACACCCCGACGGCGGTGCCGAAGAACACCGCGGTCGCGACGATGCTGACCGGGCGTAGACGGCCGCAGCCGCTGAGTCCGTGGCCGGAGCTGCATCCGCCGGCCAATCGAGTGCCAAAGCCGACAAGCACGCCTCCCACGAACAACAGGGCGACCATGGTGATCGGATTGGCGGTGACCAGGTTCCGAAAACCCGGGCCCATGTCGAAGCGGAGGTGGAACCGCCCGGAGGTGACTGCGGCGATCAGTCCGCCGAGGAAAATCGACACCAGCAAGGCTGCTTGAGTGACCAGAGGGACCGGGCGCAGACTCGTGACCGCGGGGCCGTCACCTGCAGCCGGTTCGTCGGCCGGATCGAGTGATTGTGTCTCCCCGTTCGGAGGCTGCGGCATGGTGGGCGCGCCGGGTCCGGTTCCGAAGTGCTCCGCGGTGGCCACTGCGAGCGCGTCAGCGAGAGCACGATCGTCTTCGAACTCCTCCTCCGCCCGCTCGAGCTGACGTTCACTGCGCCAGTGCAACACGCGGTCCCACGCCGAGGAGACCCCGAAAGACCGATCGGTGGCGAGGGTGTAGTTGATGGTGACCAGAGCGAGCCCGACAGCACCCGCCCACCAGGGCCAGTAGGAACTCATGCGGGGCCTTTCATCCAATCGGCGAATCGAGCCCACCAGCCGCGCTTCGAGCCGGACGCCGGGCGCACGTGTCGAGCGAGGCGGTCTGCAGGCGGGGGAAACTGTGCGGGTGGTGACGGTTGGTGATGTCCAACCGGCTCCGGCGCAGGGGTTGCTGCGAACGCGGCGGTCATCTCCGGCGACGCGGTTCCCGGTCCTGACCACTCAGGTGGCTGGCCTGGTCCCGGCTGGGACCAGGCCGCGGTCTGCGAAAACCAGGGATTGGGTCCTGGTGGCGGGGCCTGTCGGGGTGCCTGCCCTGGGTTGGCGCCGCCGGACCGGCTCTCATCGGCCGCGGGTTCGAGGTGCCGCGCGCGGACTCCGTTGGGCAACAGGCTGATCGGCACGCGCTCGCCGGTGAGTGACAACTGGTAGCGCGCACAGTCGTGCCACCGATCCTCGCTGTCGCAGTAGTACTTGCGCCAACCTTGCAAGCTTGCCCTGAGTAGGGGAAAAAGGGGGCATGTTGCGGCGTGCGGGCAACCCACGTTGCTGCCTCCTGACCGGCGCACACCGCCCGTTCGCAGGGGGCGGCTGCCGTTGTCGATTCTTGTCCTTCCCGCGCCCGGTCGACGATCGCAATACGTCGAGGGGTGCAGGCACAGCGCCGTATTTTGATTCCCCGTCACCGCGTTCCGGCATGATGCAACCATTGTTTCGGTATCCCGGGCAACCCAGGACGGTTTTTCAACCAAACCACTTGACATCGCATGGTGAGATACGCCACGTGACGGAGGTGCCCGCCTATCACCCATGTCCGGATATTCGCCTCCGACAGCGCCAGACCTCGTGGATCAAGATTCGACCCCATGGAGACGACCTTTGCCGGGGCTGATCAATTACTTGTGGAGAGGGCGTGAAAATCGGGTCTTATTCTGCTGAGAAAGTGAAAATCGCAGCTGGCCGATGAAGATATTGACGGAGGAGAATGATGTGTCGACGTGTTGCCTGCCGGATGTGTCGGAAGGTGACCTATGAGGGTTGCGGGCGCCATGTGGAGCAAGTGCTCGCCGGTGTGCCAGCGGCTCAACGGTGCATGTGTGAGTCAGCGAAGCAGGGGCGTACGCACACACCGGAGGCATCGGCTCGATCGGCACAGGTGTCGACCCGACCGGGCGGGCGGCTACCACCCGCGGGCGTTGCTCGACGCCAAGGAAGTTCATCGGGCTCGTCGAGAGGTGGCTGGTGGGCTCGGCTCGTCGATTGGGCGAGAAGTCCGGCATGAGGTTATGGCGTGAGGAGGTCAGCTGCGCCGGCTGGGCACCCAAGTCCGAGAGGTCTGCTATTGCGCCCTGAAAGCCAGGATTTCGACCCTGCCTCCACGCACTGAAGGTGATCTTGCCGCCGCAGGGCGTCTCCGCAGGCTTGCGGCACGCGCCCGTCACCTGAGAACGGCAAGGGACATGGGTGTGATTCGGCACTGACCGACGAGGCGGGCAACTCGGTGTGGATCTCGGCGGCGAAGCCGGGGCGCTCCGGCGAGAGCACCACCACCGCCCGCCACAACAAGATCACCACCCGCCTGCCGTGGTCGGCCTGGGCGCTCACACGACGGTGCCCCCGTACTCGTCGCCCGGACGAGCACGGGGGCACCCGTCATGGCCTGCAGGCGTCAGCCCCGGGAGGCCCTGCGACGCCACAGCGCCAGGTAACCGCCCGCGGCCACCAGCGCCGCCGCGGCGCCCGACAGCAGGCCCACCGGGGCGCTGCTGCCGGTCTCGGCCAGATCGCCGCTGCCGCCCTGCGCGGAAGGGGACGCGGCGGCCGACGGGGCGGCACCGCCCTCGCCGGAGGAGGCACTCGGCGAGGCCGTCGCACCTGCCGAGCCCACAGGCGAGGGCGACGCCGAGGGCGACACGGAGGCGGACGGCGTCGTACCGCCGCCACCGCCTTCGGAGCCCTTGCAGTCGGTCCAGAACACCTTGTGCTTGGCGGCGCCCTTCTCGCCGTCGAAGTTCCAGAACAGCTTGTAGTGACCGTCGGGCAGGGACATGTCCGACGTACGGCCGTGGCCTTCGGCATCCAGGGTGATGGCGCCGGACTTCACGGTCACGCCCTTGGTGGCGGCGCTCGGAGCCCAGGCTTCGATGTGCCAGTCGACTTGCTGGACCGCGTCGTAGCCGAAGGCGTCGAGGTAGAACGTGCAGACGTGGGGCTCGTTGCGGCGCAGCTCCTCGCCTGTCTTGGCGTCGTGGATCTTCACCGTCCCGTTGTCACCGGGAGCGGTGGCGTGCGCGGCCGGTGCGAGGAGCAGCACGGCCGAGACGCCGGCGGTCAGCGCGCCGGCGCGGATGAGGGTACGCATGGGGCAGGCCCATCTTCGAGATACGAATGGGAAGATGTGGAGGGGGCGGTTCAGCATTCAGCCCGGCCTGACGACGGGGCAAGCACGAACAGGCAACGAACGGATCTACCACCGACGTGGGGGCCGTCCTCGGGACCTGCGGGCGTCCCGCCGGGTGCGGAGGCGCCATCGCGGCGCCTCTCGCTCAACTGGCCATGCCGGCCGCTGTGCCCGGCTAGCCGGCATCGCCGTCTTTCACCAGGACGATGATGTCGCCGTTGGGTCTTCCCATGACCGGGTATCCCAGCGAGGTCATCAAACAGGAGACGGCGGCCTGCACCGCAACCCGCATACCGTCCCCGCAATCACCGCCGGGCTGGTCAGCAGCCAGCGCAGTGAATCCGTCAGACGTAGCCCAGGCGACCAGCACCCCGGCAGGGGTCTCACTGACCTGGAGACCGGGCATCCGGCGATCTACTCCGCCAACCACTTCAAATCCCGCCTGGTTCAGAGCATGCCGGACCCGCGCGACAACCCCAGCCACCTCACACGACACAATCCTCGCCTGCCCGCAGCCGGGGCATTCATGCCCACGCGTGCGGGGGGCTTAATGGACGATCTGTAACGCTTGCGAGCTCAGCACCACACACATGTGTTGACCTCATGTCGGCAGGCGGTCACCCGTGACACTTGAAACCCGCGTTGCGCTGGAGAAAGTGGCCCCAGGACGTGGGGTGGGCCGTCTGCTCTCCAGGGGAGTTACGCGGGCGGCATCGTGCAGGGGCGGGGCCGTCTTCCCCCGTGACGGACCCGCCCCTGCACGCCTCTTCCGGAGAACGGGCGACCCACCAAGCCGAGCCGATCACGCCTGACCGAGCCGTCTGTCTGCCGGGTGGCTGAATAATGACCGCCATGATGAATCAACTCGTGGCCGGACGCTACCGACTCGAACGCCCCCTGGGGCGCGGCGGTATGGCAACGGTGTGGCGGGCCAGGGACGAGGTACTGGGCCGTGCGGTGGCGGTGAAGCTCATGGCCGAGGGGGCGCTGCACGACGCCTCGGCCGTCGAGCGGTTCCGTCACGAGGCGAACACTGTGGCCGGTCTCGGACACGCGAACATCGTCACCGTCTTCGACGCCGGCGTGGACGGGCATGTGCCCTTCCTGGTGATGGAGTTGATCGAGGGGGCTGACCTCGGCTCGCTGATCGCGCGTGGGCGGTTGCGGGTCGAGTACGCCGTCGCGGTGGCGGACCAGGTGTGCGCGGCGCTGGAGACCGCGCATCGGGCGGGGGTGGTGCACCGTGACCTCAAGCCCGCAAACCTGCTCATGAGCCCGGACGGCACGGTGAAGGTGGTCGACTTCGGCATCGCCCGTACGGCCGCGACCGCGCGCGCCGGGCTCACTGCCGTCGCCACCGTGGTCGGCACCAGCGCCTACATGGCGCCCGAGCAGGCGACCGGTGCCCCGGTGGACGCCCGTGCCGACCTGTACGCGCTCGGCTGCGTCCTGCACGAGATGCTCACCGGGGAGCCGCCCTTCACGGGCGAGGACCCGATGGCCGTCCTCTACCAGCACCTGCACCAGCCGCCGCGGCCGCTGCGCGGCATACGCCCGGAGGTCCCCGCGGACCTGGAACGGCTGGTGGTCGACCTGCTGGCGAAGGACCCCTTCGACCGTCCGGCCGATGCAGGGGCCGTGCGCGAGCGCCTTGCCGGTGCCGGTTCATCCCCTGCACTCACCACCCTGCCCATGCCCGCCGCTCCCGAGGCCGGGGCCAACGGGATTCGCCCCGAGGCGGTAGGGCGTCGGGGCCGGGCCACGGCGCGTCCCGACCGCCGAAACCGGCGCGGGCTCGTCCTGCTCGGCGCGGCGGTCTTCGCGGCGGCGGCCATCACCGGCTACCTGGTGAACTCGTCCGGCTCCCCCCACGCGAACCAGGCCGCCGACCCGGCACCGTCGGCCACCGCGCCCACCTCCTCGGCGCCCGCCACCTCGGCTCCCTCGCAGACAGCGTCGAGTCCGTCGACCGCCGCCACGGCAATCCAGCACCAGGGAACGGTCGCCGATGTGCAGAGGGTCGTCACCACGGAGCAGCTCAGCGGCGGCCTGGCCCGCGACGCCGCACAAGACCTGCACAACCGGCTCAAGGAGATCGCCAAGCAGCGCGCCAAGGGGCGTACGGACGACGCCGACCACAAGATCGAGGACCTGCGGGGTCGCCTGAAAGGCCTCCAGCGCGCCGGCAAACTCACCGCCGCGGGGGCCACCCGGATCACCGCCGCACTCGACGCGCTCGGCTGAGCGGCCGAGCGTATGCGAGCTGCGGCCGGTGTCACCCCGGCTCCTCGTCGGTCGAGCGCCTGATCGACGGCATCGGGGCTGCGGGGCAACTCCGGTCAGCATGGCATGCCGGGGCAGAAAGCTGATTGAGGAACAGCTGCCCGGCAGTTGCCAGATCCGAACAGTGCCGCATGCGGTCGTCGGGCTGGACGTCGTCCCACTTGGTATTGCGCTCCTTACGCACACCGATCTGGATCAGCAACCTCAGCCGCTCCCCGGAGCAGCCCCGACTCTCTGCTCGGGAACACGACAGGCGGTACTGCGACCCCCAGACGCCGTCCCTGTTCCACTTCACCATCCCCGCTCCGCACTCCGAGCGCGGGTCGTACGGCCCGTCGGGCACCTTCCGCACCAGGTGCCGAAAGACACGCGGTTCGGTAAACGCAACCGGCAGCTACTCCGTCTCGATCGCCTCACGGGGCATCGGCCACGACGAAGCCGGCCCGACGCATCCTGAACGGCCAGGCGAGGCTTCAAGCTGCATCGGCGGACTCAGGCCCGATACGCCGCAGTGATCGGCACTCGCTTAAGGTGTGGCCCTCTGATGGGGAACGCGTGGGGGTGGGGTGTGCACGGCACGCTGCTGGCCGACCGGTACAGCTTGACAGAGCCGCTGGGCAGCGGTGGCATGGCGCAGGTCTGGCGGGCCTGGGACACGTCCCTGAGCCGGAACGTGGCGGTCAAACTCCTGACAGCACCGGCCGCCGACCCGTCCGCCGGGCAGTACTTCATGGACGAGGCGCAGGCCACGGCCCGGCTGACGCACGCCGGGATCGCTGCGCTGTACGACTTCGGACACGCTGCGGACGGCCGCCCGTTCCTGGTGATGGAGCTGGTCGAAGGTCACAGCCTGGCCGAAATACTGCTGACCGAAGGTCAGTTGGCCTCGGACAGGGTCGCCGACCTGGGTGCACAGGTGGCCCGCGCGCTGGCCGCCGCCCACGCCGCGGGCGTCCTGCACCGCGACGTCAAGCCCGCGAACCTGCTGGTGACCGATGACGGCACCGTGAAGGTCGTGGACTTCGGCATCGCCCAGGTGACCGACCACATCCCGCTCCCGGACGGCGCACCGGTACTGGGCACCGCCGCCTACACGGCCCCGGAGCTGGCACTGCACCACCCGGCCGGCCCCGCCTCCGACCTCTACGGGCTCGGCTGCGCGCTGTACGAACTCCTGACTGGCCAGCCGCCCTTCACCGGCGGCGACGCCGCTCAGGTCCTCTACCGCCATGTACACGAGCAACCCGCCCGGCTGGCCGACATTCGTCCCGACGCCTCACCGGAGCTGCTGCGCGCGGTCGAGGCGCTGCTGGCCAAAAATCCCGCCGACCGCCCCCAGAGCGCGGCCGAGGCGGCCCGTCGACTCCAAGCCCCCCTTCTCCAGGCAACCGCCGACCAGGAGGGCACACAGATACTGCCACCGGTCGGGGACGTCACCGCCCCTCTGCCGCCCATCGCCGATGGCGCTGTCCAAGACGGCGCGCCGGGCGAGCCGAGAGCCTCCCGTCGCCGGGTGCAGCGTGCGCCCCGGGTGCCGCTCCCGCTGCTCGTCGGCGGTCTCGTCGCCGTCGGCGCCCTGCTGCTGACGGTGTTCTTCCTCCTCCTCGGCGGTGGCGACGTCGGCGGCTCCGCCACTGTTGCCTCCCCCGAATCCCGCGCTGCCTCCACCGCGGACACCAGCGAGCCGGACGGGGAAGCATCCTCGTCCTCGGCTCAGCCGTCTCCCGCCGCGTCCACGCCGACAGCCGCAGCGAGCGCCACGCCCAGCGCGACACCCAGTGCGACACGCAGCGCCACCCCCAGCCGCACGCCGAGCCCGACCGTCAAGCAGGCCGTCGCTCAGGACCCCGCGACCCTCAGCCGCCAGCTGATCGGCGCTCTCGTCGGCCAGTCCGGGAACATGGCGCAGGACGTGTACAACAACGCCCAGAAGCAAGCCGCCCAGATCGACCAGAAGATCCAGCAGGGCTCGACCGCCCAGGCAGCCGACAAGGCCCAGGCGCTCGACAAGACCCTCAGCGACGCCCAGAAGAAGGGCAAATGGGGCGGAAACGCGCAGATCATGCAACTCTTGGCCCAGCTGGCCGCCTTGGGCTGACCCTCCGTTCCGCGCCCACGTCCAGGGGCATCCGGTCGCGTCCGTTGCCCCTGGACGTGGGCGTCACTCGGGCGCGGTGCGGCCGGAGGGGCGGTGGTCCGCCCGGCTGAATGCCTCGTCGATGACTCGGCGCGGCCCTTGCGATGTTTCAGGCGTCGCCGGTAGTCGGTGTCTGGGCCGTCTCCCGGTGTTGGAAGAACGACGGGGCGGCGATCACGAGGAGCACGGGGAGGACGACGTCAGCGACGAGACTGCGACTGAGAAGCGTGGAGTCGTGCGCTCCAAAGGTGGCGCTGTAGCCGATGGCGGCGATCAGCACCGCCCAGCAGGCGAACCAGGCCCAACGCTGGCCCCGCCGGAACGCGAAGATCACAACTGCCAGGAAGAGCAGCCCGAAGGTGAGCTCGTGCAGCGCGTACCCGTATTCCAGTGTCGAGATGTAGCGCGCGGTGCCATGTGCTGTCGCCTGCGTGTGGGCGAACTGGGTGCCGGTGAGATTGGTGAAGGTGGAGGTGTGGTCGGTTGGCAGGCCGTGAGCGTGCGTGCCGATGATGTCCATGACCGGGGCGAAAAGGAAGAACAAGCCAAGCAGTGTGAGGCCAATCCAGGCAGTGGTGTGGGCTTTCGATGGTGTCGGTGCCGCCATGGCTTCCCCCTCGCAGGCGACCACCCGGCCCGGGCGGCAAGGAGCCTACCAGCGCTGCGGCAGGCCGCGTTAACTTGAATCATCTTCCACTTCTGTCCCGTTCGGCCCCTGCCCGGCCGGTGTGACGCGGGCCCCTGAGCGTCTTCGAGACACTCAGGGGCCCGCTCAGCAACGGTCGGCCGTCAGCCGAAGAGGTTGTACTGCTGCCAGCCGGTGCCGATCGTCACCGGGGTGCCGAAGATGTCGGACGTGGCCTTGCCCGTGCCCGGGTAGAGATAGAGCGTGCCGGCCGAGGTGCGGGCGACGAGGTCGGCCCTGCCGTCCCCGGTGATGTCGCCGACGGCGCCGAACGCGTTGAACTGGCCCCACGTACGGACCTGGATCCGGGCGCCGAACGCCCCCGAACCGGACTTGCCGGTGCCCGGGTAGAGGTACACGTAGGAGTTGCTACTGCTGCGGGCGAGCAGGTCGGCCTTGCCGTCGCCGGTGAAGTCGCCGTGGCCGAGCAGCACGTTGTACTGGTTCCAGCCGCTGCCGACCCCGACCGGCGTGCCGAACGTGCCGTTGCCGAGACCCGGGTAGATGTAGAGGGTCCCGCTCGCCGTCACCGACAGCAGGTCGGGCAGGGCGTCGCCGGTGACATCGCCGGGCGCGACGATCTTCGTACGGGTGGACCAATTGCCGAAGAGCAGGGTGGTGGCCCAACTGTCGCTCGCCGGGATGTAGTGCCGCCAGTAGACGGCGCCGGTGGAGGCGCGACGGATGATCTGGTCCTGGTAGCCGTCCCGGTTGAGGTCGGTCTGCAGGATGACGTTCTTGTCGCTGTAGGAGCCCCAGGAGATCCGCGTGGCGAAGGACGTGCCCTTGGAGTCGTACTCGTAGCCGGTGTTGTCCGACGCACGGCGCACGAAAAGGTCGGCATTGGCGTCGCCGCTCAGATTGGTGTCGTCGATACGCGGGTAGGCCGTGCCGACGTACGTGCTCACCTTCGTGAAGACGCTGTACGAGCCGGAGGCCACGCAGTTCTCGACGCCCCAGGAGACCACGCCGACGATCTTGCCGCCGACGATCAGTGGGCCGCCCGAGTCCCCGTTGCAGGCGGCGATGGTGCCGCTGTCTGATCCGCTGGCCGGGGTGCCTGCGCAGATCATGTGGCCCGCGACGAAGTTGGTGGTGTAGGTGCCGGAGCAGGTGGCGTCCGAGACCATGGGCAGGGTCGCGGTGCGCAGCGTCTGCGCTATGTCGCCACTGGTGGAGCTGGTGCGGCCCCAGCCGTACAGGGTGGCGTTGGTGCCTGCCGTGTAGGAGGAGGTGTCGTTCGACGTGGTGATGTTGATGGGCTTGGCGCTGATCGGGTTCGGCAGCGTCAGGACCGCGATGTCGTTGTCGACCGTGGTCGCGTTGAACGACGGGTGGTTCCACTGCCGCCATACGCCGGAGACCGTGCCTCCGTGCAGGTCGACCGAGCCGTCGCTGTTGTCGGTCGGCAGCTGGTCGGTGCCGGTGACGATGGTGCCGTTGGCGTGCCAGTCGTAACCCTTGACGCAGTGCGCGGCGGTGAGGATCTTCGTCGGGGACACGACCGAGCCGCCGCAGAAGAAGCTGACGTCGTCCGAGGTGTCGCTGGTGCCCTTGTCGTCGTCGTACCAGAGCTGCGCCATCCACGGAGCCTTGGCGATCGTGGTCTCCGTACCGCCGATGATCTTCGGGTCCACGGTGGACGTCGCGGAAGTCGAGGGCGTCGCGTTCGGCGCCGCGGTGGTCGAGGATCCGGCGGCCGGCGCTGCGGTGGTCGCGGACGGCTTGGACGACGTCCGCGAGGTGAGGCCGGTCCGCAGCGCGCCCTGCACACGCGCCGTCAGCTGGGCCTGCGAGGGGGATGCGGCCCTCGCCGGGGCGGGAGTGGGAGCGGCAGCAGCAGGGGAAGCATGGGCGGACGCCAAAGAGAAGACGCCAGCAAGGGCGGCGGCAAGCGCCACGGCGGCGGGAACAACTCTCCGCGCCCGTCGCCGGCGTCTTACGCCCCCGTTGGCCCTGTGGGCAGAGAACACTCAGGTCTCCCGTCGGTGAAAGGGGTTTTCTCACACGCGGACAGGGAGAAAGCCGCCGACCGACGGCAGCTCGCGGGTACCGCCAACTGGTCCGGGACCAACAGGTCCCCGAAATTTTGTTCCCCGCCCGGCAGCCGCCCGATCGTAGGACCAATCGGGAGTTGACCCCGGCACCGGACAGGAAACGAATGCGGAACAACCGCAAAAGATCTCGTAAAGACGCCGAGTTGGCGTCGCTGGGGACCACGCTTCCCGTGGCCTGTGCTGCTGCGCCAACAGCAGCGCACAGCCATGGCCATCAGAGATCACCCGCGAGCCGCATGATCTGGTCTGGCCTCGTTGGGGCACGGCCTGAAAAGCAGAAGGTCGCCGGTTCGGCGCCGGCCCCAGCCACCACCGCCCTACGGCACAGTGCACGATCCAGGTGGATGCCCCGCCCGTCCTCCGGCAGGGCGCCCCAGGGTTCATCGCAAGTGGTGCATCGGGTACGCGATGCCCAAGAGGGCACCAGATGCGCCGGCTTTGACCGCTACGCGGGTCAGCTCATCCGTCGCCGTACCATCGGGTGCCGCGCAAGGCGGCGGGTTACTGGAGGACGTTCGCGGGCATCTCGGTTGGCGGACGAGGCAACGTCTCGGTCCGGTGGAGATCCCTTGAACTTGCCCACCCGCAACTCCATGATCTTGTGCCGTGATACAGCTTCCCCTCTACGTCGCAGTGCTTGTCCTGATCATGGGCCTGGTTTTCCGGCAGCCGCTGGCCCGAGCACGGGCGAAACGCGCCGCGCGGCGCTTCGAACCGACCCGGTACGGCCTGCCCTCCCGAGACGAACTGGATCCCGGACGTGCCGGCCCACCACCCCCGAAGAGAGCCCGACTGGAACTCATGGCGCTCACAGACGCGGCCTCGCAGGGCGACTGGCGGCCAGCGGCCGCCTACCTCCACCACGCGGGCCAGGACTGGGACGAACGCTGGCACCGGGTTCAACTGCTCGGCGAGATCGCCACCGAGAACGGCTACTGGCTCGCCCAATGGAGCCAGGACCGACCGGACAGCGGCGACGCCGCCACCCTCAAGGCCCACGTGCTGCTTCACAACGGATGGGCCATCCGCGGCAGCGGGTACGCCCGCGAGGTTCCCGCACAGCACATGCGCCAGTTCCACGACCACCTTCATTCTGCGGTCGAGACCGCACGGCAGGCCGCCGCACTCGCACCCGAGGACCCGGGCCCGTGGGTCGTCATGGTGACCGCCGCACGCGGCCTGAAGTACACCCACGCACAGTTCCGTTCGCTCTGGAACGAGCTGACCCGGCGAGCCCCGCACCACTTCATGGGTCACCGACAGGCGCTGGAATACTGGACCCCCAAATGGCACGGCACCGACCACGACATGCTCGCCTTCGGCGAGCACGCGATACGCACCTGCCCTCCCGGCAGCCCCGTCGCCGGCATATACCTCTACGCCGTGGCCGAGCACGTTCAACGCCAGGGCAAGCTGCCGTCAACTCCCTCGTCCAGGCGCAAGCGCCTGCTCGCGGACGTGAACCGCGCTCTGAACCAGGTCCCCGAGGACAACCCGTACCTGCCTTCGCTGCGCCACCTTCTCGCCCACCGGCTCAGCCACGCGGGAATGTTCGACCAGGCTCTCGATCAGTTCCGCCGCATCGGCCCCTGGTGCGGCGCCGCACCCTGGAGCAGCAGCAACGACCCCATCATCGCCTTCGACACCGAACGCGCCATCGCCGCCACCAACGCCGGCCGCCGCGCCAAAGCCACTCAGGGACTGCCGGAAAACAACTTCGCGAAGTCTTGAGAGAGCGGTTCATAAGCCTTTGAGTCGTGGCTGCGGCTGTCGTCGGCGCCGTTGCTCCGCCAGCGCAGCGCCGGGGACGTGGCACGGTGTCGGGAGGCGATGCTTCCGGCGAGCCGTGAGCAGCCTCGGAGCCAGGTGCTCCAGAAGGCTGTTGAGTGGGATATCGGTGGCATGGTTCGACGGCACTGAATAGCCGGTCGGCGCGGCGCACTTCAGGGGTGAACGCGCCTACATCACAAGGTTGCAGGTTCGAATCCTGCCCAGTGCCCACAGGCCAGAGGCCCCGGAGAGATCCGGGGCCTCTGGCTTATCGTGAGGTGAATGCAGCGTGGGTCAGGACGTAGTCACCGTGCCGTCTTTGTGGTGCCGCTGGCCCATAGGGCACCGCCCTTGCCGGGTCCGCCGGTCCTCTTGTAGACGACCAGGTTTCCGTCGTTTCTGCATCACCACGTAGGCGCCGGAGTTGCGGTACGTGCCGGTGGACCACAGGGCGCCGCCCTTGCCGGGCCCCCCGGTGCTCTTGTAGACGACGAAGTTGCCGTCTGACTGCATCACCGCGTACGCGCCCGGGTGGCCGTAGGTCCGGCTCGACCAGATGGCGGCGCCGTCACGTCGGCGGTACATCACCAGGTTGCCGTCCGTCTGCATGACCAGGCGGGTGTAGGTGCCCTGCGTCCACCAGCCGGGCTTGAGGGTGGTGCCCGAGGCGATGGTCTGGTGCCGGGCGTATGTGCCGCTCGCCCATAGCGGTGTGAGGCTTGCCTGCTCGTAGACGACGATGTTGCCGTCGTCCTGCACGGTGGCGTACGCACCCGGCGCGCCGTTTGCCGGGCCGGACCACAGGGCGCCGCCCGTGCCGGGTCCCCCGCTGCTCTTGTAGACGACGAGCTCGCCGTCTGTCTGCATCACCGCGTACGCACCAGGGTTGCCGCTGGTGTGGCTGGACCAGATCGCCTGGCCGGTGCCCTTGCCGGTCTTCAGGTACGCCACGAGGTTGCCGTCCGCCTGCATGGTCAGCGTCATCGTGGAGCTGCTCAGGCTGTGCCCCGGGGACAGGCGCTGCCCGGGGTACATGAAGGCGCCTGCGGCGGGGGGGCTGGGGTCGAGGCGGGGATGTGCGGGTCGACGAGGTGGATGTTCTTCCCGCTGTCCACGTAGGCGATGCCGCGCTGGTCCTTGTCGACGGCCCAGGTGACCCTGCGGTCGTCGGCGACCGGTCCGCCGGACAGGTCGGACAGGTCGGACAGGTCGATGGTGGTGGCGGTGTCAGCTTGCCCGCCATCGAGTCGTGCTCGACGACGAATCCGTCCCCGAGCTGTGCGAGACCGGCGGGCACGGCAACGTCCTTGCCGCTGGCCAGGTCCCACACGCCCGCCGGGCCCGAGCTCCCGCACGACCAGTACACCCAGTGCTGCGCGGCCGCCTGCAACTCGCCGGGCGTGCACGGCGCGCCGGTCGCGACGGTCTGAACGGTGCGCCGGGTGGTGAGGTCGATCTGGGTCAGGGCCCCCGCGGAGGAGCCGGGTACCCACACCGTGGGCACGGGGCACGTCGAGCGCGGCAGGATAGGAAACCCCGGACTCCTGTGCCGGCGAGTTGAGATGTCGAACACCTCCCTCAACGGCACGGGAGCCTTGTCCGTTGCGGACGGTTACGTCGTCACTCGACCAGTGGCCACGCTGAAACACCTCGGTGGCCACGCTGAAACACCTCACTGGCCAACCCCCACCCCGGCGGAACGAATACGGCGAGACCTCCACCAACCCCAGACCGTGTGGCCCACCAGAGCGACCGCAACGGCAACAGCCGTGAACCGAACGGTGGTCCAGGTACCCAGAACAACCAGACTCGGCCCGCGCGACTCCGTCTCCAGACGCATGGAAGTCTCATAAAAAGCCACCAGGGGAATAAGCAGCCGGAAGAACAGGCCGCCGATGCCCGGCACCTGCGCGAGGTTCCCCAGGAGCCCAAGGGGTGCTCCGAAGGAGAATGCCAGCACACCCCAGAGGGCAATTCCGGATGATCCCGCACCTGGGGAAACCAGTCCCCCAGGGAAGCCAGGCTTCCCTTAGTCAGGTAGTAGGTCACGACACCGATAGCCAGCCCCAGAGGCGCGAGAAAAACCGATTCGATTTTAGACCGGCGGAAATAACCCACCAGAAACGCGTAACAGGCCCACGGCCACCCACCGGTGAAAACGGCGCCCACGGCCGCACCTGGACGGCCGCCCCAATGCTCAGCGGTAGGCCCTATCAGGCCAAGCAACAAGCCAAGCCCGAGTGGCACCGCAAACGACGCGGCCCGAGCACCCCAAAAATTCACTCTCTCCCCTTCCGGCCCTAATGCGGCATTACTCCGGGCCCGTGTGCGCCCGGAGTAATGACCACCCGAGAGAGATCAACCCTCATCACCCCGGACAAATTTAGGCATTATCGCAATCTGCATAGCAGGTCCATGCCGCACCTTGTGTTGAGTTGGCGTAGGAAGTCTGCCCCTTCGCCACCCAGTCACTTGAATGGTCGACGTTCTGGACCTTGACCGTTGACTTGTGCGTCACATCCGCGATGTAGTTCGAGTAGCACTTCTTTCCAGCCGACACCAGATCGCACCCATAGCACCACTTGCCATGAGTCACAGTCTGGCAGGTATTCCCTAGCGGCTGAACGGCCGAATTTCTGACTTCTAGCCTCGATTCGTCAGCGGTCGCGATTGCCTGATGAGGTTGATGGTTCGCCCTGTTTGTCCCGCGTGATCGCGGGCGGGGCCTTCGCGTGTCGC
>NZ_JBIARC010000101.1:0-18452 GCF_042889625.1 Streptomyces sp. NPDC002573
TGCTGTCGCGAGGGTGTCCAAGTTGTGCGTCACAACATGATCTTGGACGCCCTCGTTTTCGTCTCTTCAGGCACCCCTTGGAATAGATCATCTAGTGCATCGACACGCTGCCGTGACGGCTCAGACGGCGGTCGCTAGGGGATCACGCCCTTGCCGGGGTCGCCGAGGGGGACGCTTTCCACCGGCCAGATCTCGCTGGGGGCGGTCAGTAGGGGTTTTGTCGCGTCCCTGATCCGCTGGAGATTCGAGCTGGCCAGGTGCGCCTGGAAGTTCTCGGGGGTGAGCCAGTGCTCGACGATGAAGACGTCCTTGCCATCGGTGTGGAGTGCGAAGAGCCGGCATCCCGGTTCCTGATGGACCAGTGGGGCGAGCTCGCGGTACACGTCAAGCACCTCTTGGGTCTTGCCCGGCGCGGGGATCAGGCGGGCGATGACGACGGGCATACGTGCACAACCTCCCGGGACGGTCTCCCGCGCCGTGAACGTGGGAGTCGGGGTGAAGCCGCACTCTCATGATGCACCGCACCGGCCGCCACGCCACCGGTGGCAGCACCGTAGCGCTCCACAGTTGTTGGCGCCGCCAGCAGCCTTGATCAGTTCTGCTGGAAGTGACGAGCCAGGTCTCCGATGCGGGCGTCTTCCCCGGCGCACCCCTGTGACCTGCGGTGACGTCTTCAAGCCTCTGTCGTCATCCGTAGCCTCTGTCGTCATCCGTCATCGCTGATCGGGCTGGGACGGCCCAGCGGCGGCCCGGGTGGCAGGTGTCACCGTCTCCGGGCCGCTCCCGAGGAGGTGCAAAGCCCCCGGACGGCCGGTGTCCTCGGCGGACGTAAGTGCCTCGAACTGCCGGTGGGAGGTGTTCATCGCACCAGCGTGGGCTGGTCGGCCTGGTCCACCTGCGCGGGCTCGACACCCTCGCGCAGACTGCCGCGGGCTTCGGCACATCGGCACGGCCCACGCTTACGTGACCGCGGTGATCAACCTGCTCGCCGACCGCGTGCCCGGCCTGCTGCGCGTCCTGCGCGAGGCCGACCCCGACCACGTTCTGCCCGACGGCGCCCTGGCGGAGTGGGACCGGGTGGGCGACGGCCCGGTCGAGCACTCCCACAAACAGCGCCGGCACCGCGTGAACGTGGAGCTCGTGACCGATCCGCACGGCCGACTGCGGTGGATCTCATCAGCACTGCCCGGTCGCGCGTGGCCTGTCCGCAGTCCGCACCCACCGGATCAATCCGGACCTGCGAGTGCCAGGGCGTTCCGGTCTTCGCCGACCGTGCCTACGTGGGACTCGGAGCCGTGCATGACGACACCCCCGTGCAGTCCAAATCGGATGTCGTCGATCTCCGCGGTCGGCCTCACCTTGGAGCGGCAGCGCTGAAAGAGCTCGGTGGTCAGGCTGGGGCAGCGATCACGCAGCAGTCCGTGGCACACCGTCAGGTGACAGGCGGACCGCAAGCCGTTGATCGGCTGACGGACACAGCCTGAGGAGCCTTGGTTCACAGGCCCAGGTCGACGGCCAGGCAGGAGAAGGACATCCACGATCCTTCGGGGTCGTAGGCATACCTGGCCGGGTCTTTCGACGTGGCCGCTTTCTCCTCGACCATGTCCTCGTAACGGATGCGCTCGGGCAACTTGCCGAACCTTGCGTGACGTGCCGCCGCAGCGCTGTCCAAGGTCTTCCGACTTCCCACAGTCAATCTCCGCTCAGTCGGCGGGGCGGGCCGTATCGCCCGGTGTCTCTGGATCACACTCTCTGCGTCACTTGTCAAACCCGTAACGCAACGGTGACTGGTCGGGACCGTGACGTGTCCCAACGGCCGCCGGACGGGGACCCCGCGTGCCAACCGGGCCGGCCCAGCGCAACATCCTGATCGAGGCGAGGCCCGGCAGTCGTAGCACACCCAAGGCTCCTGCGGACCGCAGCTGTTCGACACATGGAAGGCTGTGCCGAGCCGGGCGACCACCTCGCGTACATCGGGATGGATCGGTGCCCTTGCAGCCCACCGGTGACCATGCGTGTCGTGTGTCGTGCGGCAAGTGGCCGGGCGCTGCTGATGACGTGTTGTTGCAGGGATCGGCCGGCGAAGCCGCCGTGCGACGGGTGTCATAGGTCGCTCATGAGTGCGCCGTCCGTCACCGGGGCGAATACAGCGCGGCGATGTCGTTGGGCAGCGCGGACTTGATCCGGCGGCTGAATTCGTCGACGAGTACTTCCTCCCTGCCTTCGAGGAGTCCCTTGATCGCGGCTCGCGCGACTTCCTCGGGACTGATCTTGGGCTGGTCGATGCCGGCGGACAGGTCGGTGTCGACATACCCGACGTGCACTCCGAGCACGCGGGTGCTCTGCGGCCGCAGGGCCAGCCGCATGGCGTTGGACAGCGACCATTGCGCTGCCTTGCTCGCTGCATATCCGGGCGCCTGGTCCAGGGCCAGCCAGGATGCAGCGGACAGCATGTTGATGACGGCACCGCCGCCGTTGTGGGACAGCGCCGGAGCGAAGGCCTGGGTCACAGCCCAGGTGCCGAGGTAGTTGATCTCCATCTCGCGCCTGGCGTCGTCCAGTGACGCGGTGAGCACCGGCGCTGCGAGGGCGGTTCCGGCGTTGTTGACCAGGATCGAGAGGTCCCCGATCGCCTCGACCGCCGTGGCGATGGTGGCCGGGTCCGTGACGTCCAATTGGATCGGCACCACCCCGGGGTCGGTGATCAGTTCGGGGTGGCGTGCGGCGGCGTAGACCGTGGCGCCGTGCTCGGCGAGCTCTCGGGCGAACGCCTGGCCGATCCCGCGGTTGGCGCCCGTCACCAGGGCGGTCTTGCCGTGAATCTGCATGTCTATGTCCCATCCGTTCGGTGTCGCACGCGGGCCGAGGTCTGGCGTCGGCGGTAGCAATTCAAGCTGACTTGTATTATTAAAGTCAAGGGGGCTTCCCGCGGCCCGGCGAGGTGGTTGTCCAGCAGGAGCAGGCCGGCGTCCTTCGTCACGGGCTTCGGCCGCCCTTGCCGGCGGGGCGGGCGACGGTGCGACACACGGGCCCGTCGCTGCGGAGTTCTGCACCCCGGATGTGCGGCGTTGTTGCCTGACGGAATGGACCGCCAGGGACAGCGCTCCGACGGCGAGGAAGGCCATCCCCTCCCAGACCATCACCGTCCAGCCGTGAGCTCCGAAAAGCGCCAGGCCGACGCTGGAGCCGACCGCGCCGCTGGCGAACAAGGCGAACATGTAGACGGTGTTGAGCCTGGCACACAGGGCGGCGGGCCCGCTGAAGATCCGGGTCTGGTTGGCTATCTGCGCACTGGTGGTGCCGTAGCCCAGCAGGTTGCAACCGATCACGAGTGCCTCCACGGAGTCGCCGGCGAGCAAGAAGACGACGAAGGCGGTGCCGGCGGACGCGAGGGCGAGGGCGTTGACGGTGTCGGAGCCGTAGCGGTCGGTGAGCCGACCGGAGTAAGGGGCGGCCAGTGCGCCGGGCACGCTGCCGAGACCGAAAAGGCCGGCCGCGGCCGGTCCGAGCCCGAGGGGCTGCTGGGACAGATGGAAGGACAACGTCGCCCAGAACGCGGAGAAGGCAGCGAATCCTGCCGCGCCGAGGAGCACGGACAGGCGCAGGGAAGCATGCCGGACGATGAGCGGCGGCAGGGACGCCAGCAGTTTCAGGTATCCGATCCTGTCCTGGCGGCCGTCAGGGCTCTGTTCCGGCATGTACCGGGGCAGGACGAGCAAGAGCAGGGCGGTGACGGCCGCGGCGGCGAAGTACCCGGCGCGCCACGTCCCGGTCGCTTCGTGGAGGCGGTACGGGAGAGCAGTGCCCCCAGGGTCAACCCGGTACCGACGGCTCCCAGGGACCGGCCCGCCTGGCCGCTCGCGGCCATCGAGGAGACGGTCGGCATGATGAGCTGCGGGAGCACGGTGGTGACCGACAGAACGAAGGTCGCCGCACTCAGCGCCGCTATCGAGGGGGCCAGTGCTCCTGCGACCAGGGCCAGTGCTCCTGCGACCAGGGCCAGTGCGGTTATGGCGAGCAGAATCCGCGAGATCCTGCGCAGTCGTGCGAGGTCGGCGAGGGGGACGATTACGACGATGCCCAGCGCGTAGCCGATCTGCCCGGCCGTGGCGACGATGCCCGCCGCGGCGGAGGAGACGCCCAGCCCCTGCGCGATCCGCTCGAGAAGCGGCTGGGTGAAGTAGATGTTGGAGACGGTAACGGCGGTGGCGGCGGCGAAGACGGGAATGGTGCCCCGCTTCACGCCCGAGGTCGTGGACGGGGCGGTCATTGCGCCCCCTCGCGCCGCCAGGAGGGCGGGGCGGGTGTATCGGGAAGGCGCGGGGGATCGGCTGCATCGGGCCGTCGCCTGGTCGGCAGCAGGCTCACGGGCGTACGTCCTTGAACGCGGTGACGAGTTCTGCGGTGGTGACGATGGCATGGGCGTAGGTGGGGCCGGTCAGCTCGTGTGCGGCGTGCATTCGCTCGGGGGAGAGGGCCGCGGTGGCGTCCCGGACCAGCGTCGCGTGGTAGCCGAGCTCCATGGCGAAACGGGCCGTGGCCTCGACGCAGGTCTCCGCCAGCAGGCCGACGACCGCCACGTGGGTGATGCCGTGCTGCTTGAGCTGGAAGTCCAGGTCGGTGTTGGCGAACCCGCTCGAGCCCCAGTGCTCCGCGGCGACGTCCTCGCCCGGCCACGGCTGGAAATCGGGGTGGAACTCCCCGCCCCATGAGCCCCTGGCGAGTTGGTGCCCCTCCTGAATGTTGCGCTGCGAGCGGTTCGGATGGCCCCAGGTCTCGTAGTCGCCCGGCTGCCAGCGACGGTGCGGGACGAAGACCATGCGCACGCCGGTCTCGCGGGCGGAGTCGACCACGGAACGCAGGTCGTCCAGCAGGCCGACCTCCTTCGCCACGGGCTCCACTCGTGGCGAGGTCTTGCCGCCCTCGGAAAGGAAGTCGTTGTAGGGGTCGACTAGCAGAACGGCTGTGCGGCTGGGGTCGTAGGTCTCGGTCATGGCGTCTGTCTCCTCAAGTTTGGATGAACAACATCCAAAATCAGGATTACCCGCATCATCCTTGAACTCAAATGCCGACGGCTCGGCCACTGCATGTGTATGATGGTCGTCATCCACCTGTCGGCGGCATGCCGCCCCCTGAAAGGAAGACCTGACATGGGGCACTCTCAGAAGGAGAAGGCGGCGTCCCGCGAGCGGGTGCTGCGCATCGCAGCCCGCAAGATCCGCGCGGAAGGTGTCACGCGCCCCGGCATCGCGGAGCTGATGAAGGAGGCGGGGCTGACACACGGCGGCTTCTACAAACACTTCGCCTCCCGGGATGACCTGATCTCCCAGGCTGCGGCCGTAGCCCTGGCCGAGGGCTCGGCGAAAATGGAGAGAGCCGCGCGGAAGAACGAACGAGAGCCGAGGGCCGGTCTCATCGACGCCTACCTCGGGAAACGGCACCGTGACGCGCCGGCCACCGGCTGCGCCCTGGTCACGCTCGGCGCCGCCGCCGGACGCGGTGACCAGCACTTCAAAGAGGCCTACGAGAAACAGGTCCGCACCTACCTGGACCTGCTCGCCGGTCTCGGCGACGAATCCGAGGAAGCCCAGGCCGAGGCGATGCTCACCCTCAGCGCCCTGGTCGGCGCCACGCTCATGTCCAGGGCCGTGGCCGACAAGGACCTCTCCGACGAGCTGCTCGCGACAGTGGCCGGCCGACTCAAGAACGGTGGGTCACGGGCCTCGTCCGCTGCTGCCTGACGCGTGAGCCGGTGGGGCTTGCCCCGAGGTGCGGCGTCGGTGCCGCGCGCGTCACCGGCGTCGTTCCGCTCCGCCTACCCTCGTCCCTGCCGGGGCTCTCAAGTGCTGGGATGTCCCGTCGGTAACGGCAGCGGGCCGACCCCGGCACCGCGGGGGAGGTGGTCGCCCGCCGCGTGGGCCGTACCCGCTGTGCGGGTGAAGCCGGACCCGTCCTGTCCGCCGTCCTGACGCCATGCCGGTCACAGGCGAGCAGTGTGTTCCGGACGCTTGGCGCCCTCTGGATATGGATCTGATATCCAGGTATATAATTCGTGTACGCCATGCGGTCGCGTGGCATACGTGCGGATCCCGCAGAGATGTGGAAGGTGGGGTGGCAGTGCCATCGACGAGGAAGGTGTCCGGTCCCACGGACGATTCGCCGGCCTGCTCCATCGAGCGCAGCCTGCAGGTGCTTGGCGAACGTTGGACACTGCTGGTCCTGCGCGACATATTCGCGGGCAAGCACAGATTCGCCGAAATCCAGTCGTCCCTCGGCATCGCGCCGAACCTGCTCAGTGACAGGCTCAAGCTTCTCAGTGAGGCCGGCGTGTTGCGTACGCGGACGTACCAGGAGCCGGGCAGTCGGCATCGGCAGAGCTACCACCTGACTCCGGCCGGGCAGGAGCTGCAACTCGTGCTGGCCGCTCTGCAGCAGTGGGGTGACCACCACCGCCCTCGCCCGTCGGGACCCTCTTCTCTGCGGCGATTGCGTTCCACCGGTCAGGCCGTGCGGGTGGGGTTCCTCGGCGACGGCGGCCGCGAACTGCCCGCCGAGGACGTGACGTTCGTGATGAACACGGGTCCCGGGGCCTGATGGCGTAGGACTTCGTTGCCCAACTCCCCACGGTGACAAAGTGGTGATGGGAAGATCTGTATCGCGACCGCAGTACGGAGCCTCGTCCTGCAGTAGTTCGCGGTTACGGCCTGGAAGCGCTGAGGCGAGTGGCGGTGCCTGACGCAGGAGAACATCACCGCTGCTGCGGACCATATCTCCACGACCCTGCGCGGCCGTCAGGTGCTGCTCGCCGGTTCCATCACGGGGAGTGGACGGGTCCGCCGGGCGAGCAGGGAGGCTGCCACCGCCGCGGTGATAAATGCGACGAGGCTGTAGATCGCGGGTGTCACTGCGGCGGCCGGCATGTTCAGCAACGCGGGGCTCAGGGCGATGGTGACGGCGAGCGCACCGTTGTGGATGCCGATCTCCATTGACGAGGCGACGGCCTGGGGCCGCTCGACGCGGGTGAGGCGGGGAACCCAGTAGCCGATGACCAGGTTCAGGACGCTGAACGCCGCCGTGAGTGGAAGGACGAAGCCGAGGGACTGGCCCAGCCGACCGGCGTTCTGCAGGATCGTACCGACAATCACCACCGCCAGCACGATGAGCGCGACGATCCGTACCGTCTGGCTGAGCGTCCGCGCAAGGCCCGGGCGCAGGCGCCGCAGCGCCATCCCCAGGCCCACCGGCAGTACGACGGTGGCGATCAGCGTGACGACGCCCTGCGGTTGCAGTCCGATGGTGTGGGCGTGGCCGACGTAGTGGCGGGTCACGCCCCACATGACGAGCGGAAGTGTGACGACGGAGATCAGCGAGTTGACCGCGGTGAGGGTGATGTTCAGCGCGATGTCACCGCGGGCGAGGTGGCTGTAGAGGGCCGCGAGCGTTCCGCCGGGTGATGCGGCCAGGAGCAGCATCCCGACCGCGGTGTCGGGGTCGGCTCGGGTCAGAGCAAGCAGCGCCAGACAGAGCGCGGGCATCAGCACCAGCTGGCAGGCCAGTGCCGTGCCCACTGCACGCGGCGCACTGATCACGCGGACGAAGTCGGCCAAGGTGAGAGAAAGGCCCAGGCCGAGCATGATGACCGCCAGGGCGATCGGCAACAGCACGGTGGTCAGGACAGAGCTGTGCAACGTCACTCCTCGGGATCAGTGCCGGTGGTATTCGCCGACCGAGCGGGCGAAGAAGGCACGCAGTGCCTCCTTGTGGTCGTCCTTCGTGAACAACTCGGCCAGTTCGTCGATCTGTCGCCGGTGCGCCTGGTCCCGGCTCATCTCCGGAGCGTCGTTCGCGCAACGCTTGGTGGCCTCGACCGACAGGGGGGCGCGGGTCGCGATCCGTTCCGCCTTCGCCAGCGCTACGTGCATGAGCGCCTCGGGTGCGCACACCTCGGTGACCAGTCCCCAGGCCGCGGCTCGCTCGGCTCCGTAGCGCTCGCCGGTGAGGAGGATCTCCTTGGCCGGTCCGAGGCCCACTATCCTGGCGAGGCGCCAGAAGTTCGCCATGAGGCCGACATTGACCCCGGCCGCGACGAAGGTCGCCGCGCTCGACGCGACGCGGATGTCGCAGGCCAGGGCCAGCTCGAACCCGCCGCCGACGGCCGGTCCGTTGACCGCGGCGATCACCGGAGCGCGGAACCTCTCCAGGCCGTCGACGATCCGCTCGAAGTCCGCCACGAAGTCGGGCAGTTCGGTCCGGCTCATCCGTTGGTCCTGGACCAGGTCCGCGCCGGCGGTGAACGCACCCCCGGCCCCGGTGAGGACGACCGCACGAATCTCCGGCTCCTCCTCCAGCCGGTCGATGGCCGCTTTCAGGTGCGCCCGGCTTTCCCAGGTGAGAGTGTTGACGGGCGGGTTGCTGAGTGTGATCACCACAACGTGCGGTGTGTGGTGCCTCAGCTGGACTGCGCTCACTTCTCCTCCTTGGCCACGCCCGCGGCGAGCAGGGCCTCGATCTCGGACCGGCCGAAGCCGGCTTCGGTCAGCACGTCGGTCGTGTGCTCGCCCAGCAGCGGGGCCGGACGATCGATGACGGCCGGAGTGCGGGAGAACTTGACGGGCACGCCGATGTGCTTCACCGGCCCCGCCGCAGGGTGTTCGACCTCGACGAGCATCCGCCTGGCCCGGACCTGGGGGTCGGAATAGACCTGCTCGATGTCGTATACGGGCCCGGCGGGAATGCCGTAGGGCAGGAGGATGTCCATCCACTGCTCGGTGGTGTACTCCAGGAATTTCTTCTGCAGTTGCTCGGTCAGCGACGGGCGGTTGGTCATGCGGGACATCGGATCGGCAAACCGCGGATCCGTCCCCAGCCCCGGACACTCCAAAGCCTCCACGAGGCGTTCCCACATCCGCTGATTGGGTGTGCCGACGGTCAGCCACCCGTCGGCAGTCCGGAACGCCTCGTAGGGGGCCGCGAGCCGCATCTGCGAGCCGAGCGGGCCGGCTACTTGCCCGGTGGCGAACAGGACGGCGCTCTCCCACACCATCAGGGAGATACCGGCCTCCAGCAGGGATGTGTCCACGTACTGTCCCTCGCCGGTACGCAGGCGGTGGACATAGGCGGCGAGCACACCGTTGGCGGCCAGGACCCCCGCGGTGAGGTCACAGATCGGCACGCCCGCCTTGACCAGCGCGCCACCGGGCTCCCCGGTGACGCTCATGATCCCGGACATGCCCTGGGCGACGAGGTCGTACCCGCCCCGGCCGGCCAGTGGGCCGTCCTGGCCGAATCCCGAGATCGAGCAGTAGACCAGGGCGGAGTTCCGTGCGGCGAGGCTGGGATAGTCGCAGCCGAGGCGCTGCATGGCGCCCGGCCTGAAGTTCTCGACGAGGACGTCGACTCCTTCGCTGAGCCTGCGCAGCGCGGCGGCTCCCCGCTCGTCCCGCAAGTCCAGGGCGATCCCGCGCTTGTTCCGGTTCACCGCCATGTATGCCGGCGACTGGCCGCCGGGGAAGTCGGCTCCCCAGCCGCGCAGTTCGTCGCCCGCCGGACGCTCGACTTTGATCACGTCGGCGCCCATGTCGGCGAGGAGCGCCGCGCAGTAGGCACCAGCCATCACTTGGCTCACGTCCAGAACCCGCACGCCGTCGAGGGGGCCCGCCATCGCATCTCCTGAGAATTTCGCGCTTTGTGCCGCATCGTGGAACAGCTGTGCTACCATGCGGTGCAAACGCTAGGGGAGCGGTCAGGAGGCGTCAACAGATGCGCAGTGTTTTCACGACCTTCACCGTGCTCGAAGCGCTCGCCGAGGCCCAGCCGGTCGGTGTGGGCGCGCTGGCGCGGGAGCTGGATCTGCCCAAGAGCACCGTGCAGCGCAGCCTGACCACGCTGGCCGAGGTGGGGTGGATCCGCCCGCTGGACGGCAGCGGCCACACACGGTGGATACTGACGGCCAGGCCCCTGAAGCTGGCCGGACACGTACTGCGCCACGAGCGCATGCTCCGCGAGGCCGCAGCGCCCGCGATGGCGGATCTCGCCCGGCAGACCCGCGAAACGATCCACCTGACGATCGTGGACGGTGACAGCGTGATCCTTCTGGACAAGATCGACAGCACGCACACCGTCCGTAACGTCTCCTGGGTCGGCGGTCGCGCTCCCCTCCACGCGTCGGCCTCCGGACTGGCGATCCTTGCCCACCTTCCGGCAGACGCGATCACCCGCCACCCGCTGACCCCGTACACCGCGCAGACCGTGACGGACGCCGAGGCGCTGCGTGCCACTCTCGCCACGGTCCGCAAGCGCGGTTACGCCATCAACACCGGGATGTGGCGCGACGACGTGAGCGCCGTCGCTGCGGCGATCCTGGATCCGACCGGGGCGCCGGCCGCCTCCCTCAGCATCTCCGTGCCGACCTACCGGCTCTCCGACGAACTCCGCGATCAGTACGGCGTCCTGGTCCGCGACGCCGCCGCGCGCGTGATGTCCCTGTGGGACGGGCAGGATCCCGCAAACAGTCCCATGGCCGAACGGGAAGGCTCGGCCAGCGTCTGGGCGTAAGGCGTCGAGAACGGCAGGGCGCGCACGTCGCCCAGCGGATGTGCGTGAATCTGCTCCGTGCTGCTGCTATGGCCGAAGGCGGCACGGCGCAACGGCACCTCCGGTCCCAGAGAATGCGGGGGAGGGGCCTCGCCACGTACGACGGCGTCCACCACTTCCACCACGGCGATGTCGGCGAGGTCCGGCACCACGGCCTGCACCAGTTCCTCGCAGGTGGCCACCACATCCAGGGTCCGTCCCACGTGCTCGCGCACCGAGCTGAGGAGTCGCATGCGGGCGCGCGCCTTTTCGCGTTCGGTGACATCGAGCATCTCCGTCAGCAGCACCCAGATCCTGCCCTCAGCGTCCTCCAGCCGAGCTGCTGAGAGGGAGACGAGGTACTCCGGCCCCGGTGCGCCCTTCGGACGCAACCCCACGAGCCGCTCCCGTGCGGGGCGCCGTTCTCCAGCACGCTGTACAGCATCGCCTCCACCTCATCGGGTGCGGAAAGGTCATACATGTCAGTGACGTGTCGGCCCACGATCTGTTCGGTGGGCGCCTCGTGCAGAACCGGCCTGGTGAGGTTGATCCGCAGGATGCGCAGCTCCGTGTCCAAGATCAGCAGCCCGGTAGGGGACTGGCAGAACAGAGCCTCCAGCACCGCAGCACCCTCGCCCGGCGAGACGGCTTCGCTTTGCGCCACGGCAACCCACCTCCACCATCCAGCCTGCACCTGGCTGCTGTGTGGCGCTCCCCGTTGCGGCCTCGGCGTGCTGTTGTCGAGCGCTCTGGCTCACCACCGTCATGGGCGGCGGCGCGTTGCAGGATCAATGCGCCCAGCTCGCCGTACCGGTCGCGCCCCGGCCGGCCCGGCGCGGCGCCGGAGACATCACCGCCGTAGACCACGCCCTTCTCGCCCACCTGGCACTCCTCGGTGGCACGACAGGCGCCCGTCCGGCCGGAGACCACGAGGCGCGGGAGCGTGGAGTCCGGCGTGGTGGAGACCTCTGCGACGACGTGGCGTCAGGTCTGCAGTCCGACCCAGACGTCGGGCGTGCCGACGCCCGTGGAGCGGCCGTACGGGTCGAGCGTGTTTCGGGCGGGCGGATCAGGGCGCGTCCGACGGCGGGCAGGTCGGCGAGCGGCACCTTGGCCCGGCAGGTGATGGCGACGGGCCAGCCTCCGAGGGCGGGCGAAGTCGAACGGAAACGCCGAACCGGGTCAGTTGCTCGACGCCGCGTTCGACGGTGGGCGGGTCGGTGGACAGGGCCTGACGGGAGGCGCGGCCGTCGACTGCCGGAGAACACCGTGGCGGACCGCTCCGCGCACCCTCGACTACGAATTCCTGTAGGCCGAGCCGACGAATCGGGCACCGTCCCACGTCATCATCGAAATCCGGGCCCCATCCGTATCGAGTCGCTGCGCGGCATTGGCGCAGACGGTCCGCATTCGGAAGGCGTGCACACCGCGCGCGGCACATCCGCACAGGATCGGCTCGCACGGACGTCGCTCAGGCCGCGCCGTAAACCCAGCCGCAGACCGTCAACCAGGGCCTGTCCGCAGCTCCACCCGGAACCCGAAAGGCATCCGACACCCATGACGATGAATGTTCCCGGTGTGCCGAAGGCCACCGCCCGGTACCTGCTACGCCGACCGAACCTCTGGTTCTTCCCGACGCTCGTCATGATCGCGGTCAGCGTGGTGGTGTCGCTGTCCTACATCGGAGGCATCATCAACCCCACGGGCAACCTCCACCACCTCCCGATCGCGATCGTCGACGAGGACCAGGCGGTGCACGTCGACGGCCGGAAGGTGCACCTCGGTCCGCAGATCGTCCGGGGCATCACGACCGCGTCGGATTCCCGTCAACGCGTGGAATGGCAGACGCAGAGTCTGCGCGAGGCAGAAGCCGAGATGGACAAAGACGCAGTCTACGGCGCCTTGATCATTCCAGCTGATTTCAGCAGCGGCGTCCTGTCCTTGACCGGCCCCGTCGCGCCCCATGGGATGGCTCCGCGGCAGCCGAGTGTCCACCTGCTCGCAAACCCCCGTTCCGGCAGCGTGGCCACCTCCTCGGTTCAAGCCGTCGGAGAGCGAACGACCCACACCGTGTCGAGTCGTATCGCCGCGACGCTGGCTGCGCACGTGGAGCCCGCGCACCACACGAGCCGCCGGGCGATCCCGACCGCCGAGAAGATATTGCTGGCTGACCCCGTCACGTTGCACACGAGCGAGCATCGCCCTCTCGGCAACCATTCCGGATTCGGCCTCAGCGCTTTTTACGTCAGCCTCGTCCTCACTCTTGGTGCCTATCTGGGTGCGGGTGTCGTCAGCAGCTCGGTCGATTTCGCTCTGGGATATCAGTCAGCCGAGCGCGGACGTCGCTGGTCCAGCAATCTGCCGGCCCCGATCACCCGCACCCAAACACTGGTGGCCAAGACCGTCATGTCGGTCGTCCTGTCACCGGTCACCGCGACAGTAATTTTGCTCACGTGTGAATTCACCCTTCATATGGATACACCCCACTTCGGTCTCTATGGATCTATTCCGTATGCGCCTCGATCGCCGTCGGGGTGACAGCTCAGACCATCATCGCTGGTCGGAGGACTCGGGTCGCTGGTGGGTATGCTCTTCTTCGTCGCTTTGGCGGTGCCCTCGTCCGGGGGGAGCTTCCCCCTCCAGACCGTTCCCAGCCCCTACCGGTGGCTTGCCGGGCTCGAACCCATGCGGCAGATCGACGACGGCGTTCGCGCAATCCTCTACTTCGGCGCCCGAGGCGATGCCGGCCTGACGCGTGGCTGGATCATGATCGCCGTGGGGTGTTTCGTCGGCCTGGCCCTGGGACTGATCGTCGCGTGGATCCGTGATCACGGCGGTCACCAGCGGCTCACGAGCCACCAGATCACCGCCGCACATGCACACTTCCGCTCCACGGTCTCCCTCGCGGCCACACCCGGCGGTACGCAGCACGAATCCGGTGGAAAGCCCGCTCCCAGAGCCGCTGCGCCCGACCGGCGCAACGCCACCGAGTCGACCGCTCCCTCGCCGGCAGCACCCCGCGTCTTCGGTCGAGTACGGAACTCTTACGGAGACGTTGTGTCCCTGGCCGCCATCACCCTTCTCTCGCTGAATGGGAGCCAACTGGGCCGGATCGGCACGCAATCCGATGGCTCTTACGAAATTGATGCGCCGGCATCCGGAGCCTGCCTCCTTCTTGCCACGGCGGACGACCACCAGCCCCACGCCGCCATCGTTCAGATCGGCGACAGGTCGCGATGCCACGACGTCGTACTGAGCGGACTGAGCGGGACGGTTCCGGCATGACGAGCGGTGGTCCGGCGCCTCCGCCGTTTCGCCCGGTCAGAGGGGGCGGGGCTCGCCCGACGTCACTTGCCATCTTCGGAGCCGGGGGGCCAGGACGTGGGGCTCAGAATTCCGAGGACATACGCCTTGGCGACCAGTGCGGTCCTGTTCGGCACTTTCAGCAGGCGGCACATCCGGGAGAGATGGTAGTTGACGCCGTCCGCCGTGAGGCCGACCGCCCGGGCGATCAACGCGGAGGTGGCTCCGGACGCGACCAACGCCAGGATGCGTTCTTCTTTCGGTGACAACTCCTGCACCAGATTTGGTTCTGCCCCGTGCGCCATCGGGTCGACGTGCAGGAACACCATGAGCAGCGTCGGAGTGATGACTTCGTCGCTGACCGGTTCCACGGTGAGTTGGCCGGTTCTCGTCACGCACACGGCGTCCCACTCGACTCGAATCGGGTAGCGGAAACGGCGCCCGAATCGAAGCCCCTCCGAGATCTTGAGCAGTGACTCCTCGTCCGGGGAGACCAGCATGCACCGCGCCTGGCGCCTGAAGGAAGCCCTGCGCGCCGTATTTACCCTCGCCCGCACCCGGCCCCGGGCCGCCCTGAAAGCCCTGGACCGCTGGATCAGCTGGGCCCGCCGCTGCCGCATCGACACCTTCGTCGACCTGCAGCGCAGGATCCGCCGGCACTACGACGCCATCCGCGCCGCCCTGACCACCGGCATGTCCAACGGACTGATCGAGTCCACCAACACCAAGACCCGACTGATCATCCGCCGCGGCTTCGGCTTCCACTCCGCCGAAGCCATCATCGCCCTCGTCATGCTCACCCTCGCCGGAGACAAGCCCACCCTCCCCGGCCGCCAACCCGCCACAGAATGACCCACACATCAGGCAGGAGAGCCGGATTTCACCTAGGACGTGCCTTGTCTTGCTGCGGGTTGGAAGCCTAGAGAACTCCCATCCTCGCAGGTCACAAGGCACGTCCTCTCCATGGGGGCACCGTCAGCCGGTCACCGATCGATGGAGCCAGGCTCAGGGACACTCACTCCCACCGCCCAGTCGACCGAACACATCACGAATTGATGCTCAGTAGCCACCTCACATGTCTTTTCCTCCGGGCCGTGACCTGTGGATGTACTGGTCGGCCCAGGCGCTGATGATGTGGGCGGCTCGCTGTGCTTGTCCTGGTGCGGTCAGGAGATGGTCCGCTCCTTCGAGGGAGACGAAGCTTCGGGGGTGTCGTGCCTCCCAGAAGATCTCACTGGCGTTGGCGATGTCGACGGTGTTGTCGGTGGGCGAATGCAGGACGAGCAGCGGCATGTGCAACTCGTGTATCCGCTCACGCAGGCGAGCGTGGCGGACGTCGTCGACGAAGGCACGCTTGAGGACCAGGGTCCTCCCGCCGACGAACCACTCGTGCGACCCGTCACTGAGAACGCGTTCCACGACCGCGTCGTACTGTTTCTCGACGTGGCTGGGGTCGGCCGGTGCCCCGATGGTGGCGACGGCGCGGACGCCGGTTGCCTCGGCCGCTGCGGCGATGGCTGCGGCGCCTCCCCACGAGTGCCCCACCAGCAGGTCTGCCGGAGTCCCTCGCTCCGCCATGAGAGTTGCTGCTCGGACGGTGTCCTGGACTTTGATGGTGAAGGAGCCGTCCCCCCAGTCGCCGTCGGAGTCTCCGATCCCGAGGTTGTCGTAGCGCAGCATCCCGATCCCCTCGCGTGCCAACTGCTTGCTGACACGCGAGGCGGCCGGCGAGTTCTTGCCGAGTGTGAATCCGTGGACGAAGATCCCCCAGCCCCGGATCTCGCCTTCTGGCAGGTCGATCGACCCGGCAAGCTCGGGGCCGACGACGCTGTTGAATCTCACTTCTTCGGTCATGTTGTGATCACCTCGGCACGGACCGATTCGTGGGGTAGGGGCAGGGGGGTGGGTTGGTCCACGCTTCAGAGGGCCGGCCTCGGGGCGGTGGTCGGGTTGGTGGTGAGCAGTGCTGTGATCTCGTCGGCGAGGTGCGGGCCGAGCTGTCCCCAGCCGTCCTTGTAACCGTAGACGCCGGCCAGCGTGCGGGCCTCGTAGTCGCCGTTCATGATCTCGATGTCGTTGGCTGTGATGAGTGCCGGGTGGGCGACGCCGACGGCCCCCGAAACCTTGATCAGCTCCTTGCGCAGGGTGCGCAGGTAGACGGCGGCCCGGGTGGCCTTCGAGGCCGGGTCGAGGCCGCGGGCCAGCCATGGGTTCTGGGTGGCGATGCCGGTGGGACACGTGTCGGTGTGGCACTTCTGCGACTGGATGCAGCCGATGGACAGCATCGCCTCACGGGCCACGTTGATCATGTCGGCACCCAGAGCGAAGGCGACCGCGGCGTTCTCGGGCAGGCCGAGCTTGCCGGAACCGATGAAGGTCAGCTCGTCGGTCAGCCCCAGCTCGGCGAAGGTGCCGTAGACCCGGGAGAAGCCCATTCGGAACGGCAGCGACACCGAGTCGGTGAAGATCAGCGGCGCCGCCCCGGTGCCGCCCTCGCCGCCGTCGACGGTCACGAAGTCGACACCACGGTCACCACGCGCCATGAGCGTGGCCAGCTCCTGCCAGAAGTCCATCTCTCCCACCGCGCTCTTGACCCCGACCGGCAGACCGGTCTCGGTGGCGAGCAGCTCGACGAAGTCGAGCATCGAGTCGACGTCGCTGAACGCGGTGTGCCGCGACGGGGAGGCGCAGTCCTTGCCGACCGGGATGCCGCGGATCCGGGCGATCTCGGGGGTCACCTTCGCGCCCGGCAGCATCCCGCCCAGCCCTGGCTTGGCGCCCTGGGAGAGCTTGATCTCTATCGCCCTGACGGGGGCGTCGGCGACCACGTCCTTGAGCTTGGCGAGGTTGAAACTGCCGTCGTCGTTGCGGCAGCCGAAGTACGCCGTCCCGATCTGAAGGACGAGGTCGCCGCCGCTGCGGTGGTACGGCGAGAGGCCGCCTTCGCCCGTGTTGTGCATCGTGCCCGCCAGTGCCGCCCCCTTGTTCAGGGCCGTGATCGCCGCGCCGGAGAGCGATCCGAAGCTCATCGCCGAGACGTTCACCACGCTCGCCGGCCGGAACGCCTTGGCGCGCCCGCGGGGCCCGCCCAGCACCTTGGCCGAGGGCAGCGGCGCCTGCGGGTCGTGCGCGTCGGGCAGAGCGCCGGCGAACGTGCGCTGCTTCACGTAGGCGTGCCCCTGCACGTGCTCGACGTCGACCTCGGTCCCGAACCCGAAGTAGTTGTTCTCCTCCTTCGCCGACGCGTAGATCCAGCTGCGCTGGTCACGGCTGAAGGGGCGCTCCTCCTCGTTGGAGGTCACGACGTACTGCCGCAGCTCCGGCCCGATCGACTCCAACAGGTACCGGGCGTGCCCGATCACCGGGAAGTTCCGCAGCAGTGCGTGCTTCTTCTGGATGAGGTCGCGGGCAGCCAGGACTGCCAACGCTGTTGCGGCGGCTGCGCCGATCCTCCGGGCGTGCATGAACGTTCCTCCTGGATGCACGACTCCATCGCCATGCGGTGGAGTCGTTGTGTCGTGTCGGGCGTTGGACGGCGGGCACACGACGAAGCGGGCATCAGCGTCCGTTGAAGAATGCGAATGATGTCGAGGGGCCGTTTGGACAGGCTTGTGGTCAGTGGGCTGGTCCGGGTTCGGCTTCGCGCCGGTGGGAGGGGATGGGACCGTGGGCTGTGGGACTCTGGGGCCAAGTGGGTTCACCGTGAGCACAGGACGGCGACGCGGGCCCGAGATCCGCACCAGGCACAGGCTGCCGGTTGCCGACGCACGGGCGACGTCACCTGAGCGTGCACCGGGCGATACTCAGCGGCGGGTGCCCTCACCTGTGCGGTCCGAGTGTGTGTGTGGATGCTGCGGCGCTAGTCGTTTACGAAGCGCCGATGACCGAGTTCGCCGGAGTGGATGAACATCGCAAACTGATCATCGATCAAAGGGGTCGAATTTCAGCAGTTGGTCTTCCGCCCAGGGGGCGAAGTGGCCACTCGCCACCCGGTACGTGCCAGTGTGACCGTGTCCGTCGTCACACAGGCTGCCGTAGTCCTGGGTGTCGCTGTCATGGAGCCGGTGACCGTACCCATCCACGGGTCGTAATGTATGCCGTGCAGGCCGATGGCCTTCGCGTCCGCGGTCAGGACGGCCAGGGCGGGGTGGGCCGGCTGTCCTGCGAAGTGGCCGCAGTCGCGGAGTCACCGGCGGCGAGGAGAGCGCCTCCGGCGAGTGCTGCAGAAACGCTTGCGGTCGCGATACACGCCATGAGTTTCTCCATGATCTTTCCTCCTTGCGCTGTCAGCCGATCGTGCCTGCTGACGGCGGACGCCACGTCGTCTTGGCCCTGGCAAAGCTACGCGCTCACGCATAGTCCAACAATAAACTTGTTGCGTGAAGTAAATCACCCGAATGGCCCGGAATGCATAGGGGGTGATAAACCATGTCGATTTTCGAGTGACCCACTTCTCCGGCTCTACCTCTGATCTTGGCCAGCGCTCCGCCCTTCAGGGCGGGGGTGAAGGCCATCCTTGGGTCGGAGGCGCGGAGCGCCGGAGTGCTCTGCGCCTCCGGGGTGACGGTCAGACGGGG
>NZ_JBIARC010000102.1:0-18343 GCF_042889625.1 Streptomyces sp. NPDC002573
GTGGTCGGCAGGAGGTGCAACCCGCCGCGGGGGGCCTCGTGCCCGTCGGCGAGCCGCCCGGCGCGGGCCGCGGCGGCGCGGGTGAGGCGCGGTTCGGGCGGGGTGGCACCGGGCCCGGTGCCACCCCCGAGATCGACCGTGACTGGGACCATCACCCTGCAGCGCCTCCGGTAAACGTCCGGTCTCCGCCACCCTGCGCAGCAGCGCCCCGCGGGCGAGCCAGGCCGTGGAGGGCTGATAGGCGTCCAGAAGTACGACGTCGGCGTGGCTCACGGCCATCTCCCACTGCCCGTCCGAGTCGTGTCGGCCGCCTCGGCCCACAGCTCTGCCGCGGGCGCGACCCCGCGGCGGCCCACGGCGAGGGCCTCGGCCTCGGTGCTGGAGACGTCGACCAGCCAGCCGGCCCGGCCCTCGCTGACGTGGTCGAGGGTGGTCAGGGCGGTGGAGGTGTGGAAGGGCTCGGTGTGGGTGGTGGTCACCGCCGGGACCAGACGGATCCTGGTGGTCAGGGGCGCGGCGCGGGCGAGTATGGCCACCGCGTCGAACCGGCCGGCGCTGTCGTCGGGCGGTGGCGCGGGGGAGCCGCCGACGGTGACGAAGTCCAGGGTGCCCTGCTCGGCGAGGCTGATCAGGTCCGTCCAGTGGGCGGCGTTGAGGGACTCGGCGGGGCGGTGGCCGGCCCCGCCGAGTGCGATGGAGAGGTGGAGTTCGCGGGGCATGACCTCGTGTCCTGGACGAAGGCGGGGGTGTGCAGGCGTCGTACGGCCTGCGCACCCCGGGTCGGCTACTTGTTGGTCTTGGGCAGGCCGGGCGGGTTGATCTCGGACTTGGTCACGGCCTCGTCGGACAGTCCCCAGCGCTGAAGCACCTTGGCGTACGTGCCGTTGTCGATGACGTGGTTGAGGGCGTCGGCGAGCGGCTTGACCAGGCCGCTGTCCTTCTTGGTGGTGGCCGCGATGAGGCCCTGGAGGGTGGCGCCGGCACCGGAATAGGTGCCGACGACCTCGCTCTTGCCGGTGGTGGCCGCGTGGTAGGCGGCGGTGGGGTTGGGGCCGAGGTAGAGGTCGATGCGGCCGGACTGGAGGGCGAGGTAGGTGTCGCTGTCGTTCTGGTAGTACTTGATGTTCACCGGCTTGCGGCCGGCCTTCTCGTTCTCCTTGCTCCATTCGATGAGCAGCTTCTCCTGGTTCGTTCCGCTGCTGACGGCGACGGTCTTGCCGGCCACGTCCTCGGGCCCGGTGATCTTCAGGCCGCTGCCCTTCTTCGCCTCGAAGCCCAGGTTGTCCTCGCGGTAGGTGGCGAAGTCGTACTTCTCCTTGCGCTCCTCGGTGACGGTGATGTTGCTGAACCCGACGTCGTACTTGGCGCTGTCCAGGCCGACGAAGATGTTCTCCCAGGAGACCGTGTTGATGTGCAGCTTGAGGCCGAGCACGTCGGCGACCAGAGTGGCGATGTCGGGCTCCACGCCGATGATGGTCTTGTTGTCGGTGGCGAAGAAGGTCAGCGGCGCGGCGGAGCCGGACGAGTCGACGATCTCCAGGGTGCCTCTCTTGCGGATCTTCTCCGGGACCTCGGCGGCTATGGAGTCGACCTTGTCGGTGGTGATGCGGTTCTGGTCCGGGCTGATGTTGATCTTCGTCTTGCTGCCCGACGTGGCCGCGACCTCGGTCGTGCCGCCGTCGGAGGGGTTGCTGCACGCGGCGAGGACGAGGGCGGTGGCGAGTCCGAGCGCGGCTGCGGCGATGCGGCGGGTGATCGAGGTGGACATGGTCGTGCTCCTTGCTTGCGGAAAGGGGTGAGGGCTGGTCAGAGGACCTTGGAGAGGAAGGCGCGGGTGCGCTCGTGCTGCGGGTCGTCCAGGACGGCTGTGGGCGGGCCCTGCTCCACGACGACTCCGCCGTCCATGAACACCACGGTGTCGGCGACCTCGCGGGCGAATCCGATCTCGTGGGTCACGACGATCATGGTGGTTCCGGTGCGGGCCAGGTCCTTGATGACGTCGAGGACTTCGCCGACCAGTTCCGGGTCGAGCGCCGAGGTGGGCTCGTCGAAGAGCAGCACCTTGGGTTCGAGGGCGAGTGCGCGGGCGATGGCCACGCGCTGCTGCTGGCCGCCGGAGAGCTGCCGGGGGTAGGCGACGGCCTTGTCGGCGAGGCCGACCCGGTCGAGGAGCCGGCGGGCGGTCTCCTCCGCTGCCTTGCGCGGGCGGCGCAGCGCGGAGACGGGGGCCTCGATCAGGTTCTCCAGGACGGTCAGATGGGGGAAGAGGTTGAAGTTCTGGAAGACGAACCCGATGTGGGTGCGCTGCTTCAGGACGTCCTTCTCCTTCAGCTCGTGCAGCTTGCTCCCGGAGCGGCGGTAGCCGATGAGTTCGCCGTCGATGCTGATCCAGCCGCCGTTGACCTTCTCCAGGTGGTTGATGGTGCGCAGCAGCGTGGACTTTCCTGAGCCGGACGGGCCGAGGATCACGGTGACCTCGCCGGCGCGGACCTTCAGGTCGACGCCGCGCAGCACCTCCAGCGGGCCGAAGCTCTTGTGGACGCCGTGGACGTCCACCATCACATCGTCGACCGTCGGCTGCGCGTCCTTGACGGCCACCGTCACGTCGCTCATCGGCTGTCTCCCAAGGGCTTGAGGGGTATGACGGGCTGGTTGCGCTGGGCGGCGGCCGCGCGCAGGGTTCGCACGAAGCGGCGGGCGCGCTGGAGCGGGGTGGGCGGCGGCGTGCGGTTGGCGCCCCGGGCGTAGCGGCGCTCCACGTAGTACTGCGCGATGGACAGCAGGGAGGTCAGCACCACGTACCAGGCGGTGGCGACCAGCAGCAGCGGGATCACCCGGCCGTTGCGGCCGTAGATGACCTGCACCTGGTAGAACAGCTCGCCGATGGACATCACGTAGACCACCGAGGTGCCCTTGAGCAGGCCGATGATCTCGTTGCCTGCGGTGGGCAGGATGGCGCGCATGGCCTGCGGCAGCACGATCCGGCGGATCTGCCGCAGCCGGGGAATGCCCAGTGCGGCGGCGGCCTCCAGCTGTCCGTGGTCGACGGCGATGACACCACCGCGCACGATCTCGGCGGCGTAGGCGGCCTGGTGCAGCGTCAGCCCGATGACGGCGGCGCCCATGGTGCCGATGATGCTGTTGCTGTCGACGGACCAGAACACCGGGCCGAAGGGGATGCCGAAGCCCAGCCTCTCGTACAGGGCGCTCAGGTTGAACCAGAACACCAGCTGGACGATCATCGGGATGGACCGGAAGATCCAGATGTAGGTCCAGGCGACGGTCTGCAGCACCGGGCTGCGCGACAGCCGCATGAAGGCCAGGACGGTGCCCAGGAGGAAGCCCAGTACGGTGGCGTACGCGGTGAGCTGAAGGGTCACCCACACCGCCTGCACGATCGTCTCGGACAGCACGTAGTCGCGGAAGACACCCCACTCCCAGACCGGGTTGGTGGCCAGACCGTGCACGAACTGGGCGACCAGCACGATCACGGCGACGGCCGCCGCCCAGCGGGCGTAGTGGCGGGCGGGTACGACCTTGAGGGAGGCCGGATCGTCCGAGGCGGGCGGGGCCCCGGGGCCGGTGCCCGGGGTGTCCGCGCCGGGCGGCGCGGTGTCGGTGGTGGATGGCAGCGTGGACATCGTGAACGTTCCTGCTCAACTCTCAGGTGTGCTCGGGCGGGTTGATCCGCGACGCGTCGATCGCGGAGGCGGAGGTGCCCCACTTCTTGAGGATCCGGGCGTACGTGCCGTCCTTGATCAGCTCGTTGACGGCGGCCTGGAAGGCCTTGGTGAGCGGGGAGCCCTTCTTGAAGGCGAAGCCGACGTCGAGGCGGTGGAACTCGCCGAGGAAGGTGCTCTGAGAGGCGGGCTGGGCCGCCTGGTAGCGCAGGCCGTTGATGGTCGACATGATCACGTCGATACGGCCCTGCTGGAGTGCGGTGAGGGTCGCCGCGTTCTCCGAGTAGACCTTCACGTCGTACGGCTTCTTGCCCGCCTTGGCGCACACGCCCTTCTGCGCGGTGAGGGTCGCTTCGAAGGTGGTGCCGGCGCCGGTGCCGATGGTCAGCCCGCACAGCTGGGTGAGGTCGGTGACCTTCTTGCCGAGGGCGGTGTTGCCCTTCTTCACCGCGAAGCCCTGGCCGTCGTTGATGTAGGTGACGAAGTCGATGGTCTTCAAGCGTTCGGTGGTGACCCCGAAGTTGCCGGTCCCGAAGTCGTACTTGCCGCTGCCCAGGGCGGGCAGGATCGTCTCGAAGGAGGCGTCCTGCCGCTCCAGCTTCACGCCGAGGACCTTGGCCACCGCGTCGGCGATGTCGATGTCCTGGCCGGCGGGTGGCTTGTCCTGCCCGTTCGGGTAGTACGCCCCGGGCGGGAACCCGATCGAACTGCCGACGCGGAGCGTGCCCGCTTCGCGGATGCCGGCGGGCAGCAGGGCGGCGGCGGAGTCCACCTTGCGTACGGCGGCGACCGGGTCGTCGGTCGGCGCGGGGGACGCCTGAGCGCCCGCCGGTGTGGTGTCGGAGGTGTCGCCGGAGCCACACGCGGTCAGCGCCACTACGGGCAGCAGCGCGATGGTCGCGGCGATGCGCAGGCGGGTTCTGATCGGGCGAAGGTTCACAGGTCGGCTGCCTTTCCCGTGCGTGCTGTGCGTGCTTCGGCCGGCAGATGCTTCTCGAAGGGCAGCGGGCCGATGGTTTCCGGGTCGGCCTCGGTGTCGAACAGCGGTGTGTAGCCGGTGGCCAGGTACAGGCCGCGGGCCTCCGGCTGGCGTGGCCCGGTGGTCAGGTAGATCCGCCGGTAGCCGCGTGTGCCCGCCTCGCGTTCCAGCTCGGCGATGACCCGTCGGGCGAGGCCACGCCGCCGGTGGGCGCAGTGGGTCCAGATCCGCTTCAGTTCGGCGGTGGTCGCGTCGTACCGCCGGAAGGCGCCGCCCGCGACGGGCTCGCCGTGCTCCGGCAGCAGGAGCAGCAGGCCGCCGTACGGTTCGGTGAACTCCTCGTCGGGGTAGCGGGAGATCTCGGCGTGGGCGTCCTTGCCGTAGCGCGTGGAGTACTCGTGGCCGAGTTCGCGCAGCAGGGGTCTCACGCGCGGGTCGGAGACAGGGACATGAAGCACCGTCACATTCACTGTTGAGGATGGCGGTTGGGCTACGGAGGTCATTCGCCCACCGCCGCAAGGGTTTGCGTCCCGCGTGCCGCCCGCTCGGCGTCGCGCTTGGCGACCTCCTCGCGGACGATCGGGATCACATACCGGCCGAAGTCGATGGCGTCGCCCAGCAGGTCGTAGCCGCGGGCGGAGAGGATGTCGACGCCGAGGTCGTAGTAGTCGAGCAGCGCCTGGGCGACTGTCTCGGGGGTGCCGACCAGGGCGTTGGAGTTGCCCGCGCCGCCGGTGGCGGCGGCGGTCGGGGTCCACAGGGCGCGGTCGTAGCGCTCCCCTGCCTCGGCGATGGCGATCAGCCGCTGCGATCCGGTGTTCTGGGGCTGTGCGTGGCCGTTGTGGCGCTTGGTGATCGCCTCGCCCTTCTCCTTGCGGGCCTTGATCGCGCCGACCGTGCGGTGGGCCTTCTCCCAGGCCAGCTCCTCGGTCGGGGCGATGATCGGGCGGAAGGCGACCTGGATGCGGGGCACGTCGGTGCGGCCCGCGGCCTTCGCGGCGGCCTTGACGTTCTCGATCTGCTCGGCGGTCTTCGCAAGGGGCTCGCCCCACAGGCAGTAGATGTCGGCCTCGGCGCCCCCCGCGGCGTACGCGGCAGGGGACGAGCCGCCGAACGAGACGTTCGGGCGGGGCTGTTGGACGGGGAAGACGTCGCTGACGAAGTCGTGGAAGCGGTAGTGCTCGCCCTCGTGGTCGAAGGGCTCGTGGGTGGTCCAGATCTTCTTGACGATCCGGATGTACTCGAGAGTGCGGGCGTAGCGCTCGTCCTTGGTGAGGGTGTCGCCCTCGCGGCCCTGCTCGTGGTCGTTGCCGCCGGTGATGAAGTGCACGGTCAGCCGGCCCTCGCTGATCTGGTCGAGGGTGGCGAAGGTCTTGGCGGCGAAGGTGGGATAGGACACGTTGGGCCGGTGGGCGAGCAGGATCTGCAGGTGTTCCAGCCTGCTCGCGATGTACGCGGCGGCCGGTGCGGGGTCCGGCGATCCGGAGCCGTAGGCGAACAGCACCCGGTCCCACCCGTGGTCCTCGTGGGTCCGGGCGAGCCGGAGCGTGTACTCCTTGTCGAACGCGGGGCCAGAGCGCGGGGTGGTTTCGGAGCCGTCGTTGGTGGCGGCGATGCCGAGGAACTCCACTGGCATGGGAGATGGCCTTTCAGGGTGCGGCGACACGCAGGCATGACGGAATTGCCTTGCGTGCAGGCGTGAGCGCACAGACCGTCAGGCAGACGGGTCGGTGCAGTCGTGACGACGTCGAGCGTCGGGAGAAGCAGAGCTGCGGCAGCGCGCGTGAGGAGAGAACTCGGCCCGCGACGGGGTCACCGAGGGAGGGAAGGGCCGGTCAGACGGCCCGCTGCCGAGTCAGGCGCAACACGCGGCCGACCACACCCGACCGAAGTCGATGTGATCGCGCGAGACCAAGCGCTGCTGGGCATTCATGCGACTAATTGAGCAGTACATCGTGGCGCTCGTCAAGCAGCGCCCGGATGCCGGACCGACCGGGGCTGGCGCTGCTCTGGGCGCTGTTGACACATCGATGCCCTGGGCACATACGATCGACAGCGGATCGGCCGCCCTGCGCGGCAGCCTCTCCGGCCGCGTTGAGGGACGCGGCGAATGTGACGACGCCGAGCCCCGGCCGCACCGTACGCACGCAGCGCCTGTGCCGTTGCGCTCCCTGCGAGTGCCACCGGATGGTCACCCACGCCTGCGATCCCCTCCCCCGGAGAGCCTCTCGATGGTCACGCCTTCCGAAGTCACGCCGGCCCCTGCGACGAAACCCCCGAAACGGGCGAGCGCGCCTGGCCCCGACGTGCCGCGGATCGTGCCGCGCCGGCACCTCGGCCGCTGGGCGACCGCTGCCGCCGCGCTGCTGCTGTTCGCGATGGTGCTCAACTCCGTCGTCCGCAACGACGCCTTCCAATGGAGCGTGGTGGGCCGGTACTTCACCACCGCCGCCGTGCTCGACGGACTGCTGCTCTCCCTGTGGCTGACCGCCGTGGTGATGGTGCTCGGCTTCCTGCTCGGCACCGTGCTCGCGGTGATGCGGCTGTCGGCCAACCCTGTGCTGCGCACGCTGAGTTGGGGCTATGTGTGGATCTTCCGGTCCACGCCTCTGCTGGTGCAGCTGCTGTTCTGGTTCAACATCGGCGCCCTGTACCCGACTATCGGCCTCGGCATCCCGTTCGGCCCGCAGTTCCTCACCGTCAAGACGGTCAACCTCCTCGGCCCCACCCTGACCGCCGTCATCGGTCTGACCCTGCACGAGACCGCGTACGCCGCCGAGGTGGTGCGCGGCGGCATCCTCTCCGTGGACTCCGGGCAGACCGAGGCCGCACAGGCACTCGGGCTGAGCAGACGCCGCACCCTGCGCCGGATCGTCGTCCCCCAGGCGATGCGCTCGATCGTGCCCACGGCCGGGAACATGCTGATCGGCACGCTCAAGGGCACCAGCATCGTCAGCGTGCTGGCCGTGCACGACCTGCTGTACTCGGTGCAGCTGATCTACAACCAGACCTACCAGGTCATCCCGCTGCTGATGGTCGCCACCCTGTGGTACATCGCGGTCACCACAGTGCTCAGCGTGGGCCAGTTCTACGTCGAGCGGTACTACGCGCGCGGCAACGCCCGCGCCCTGCCGCCGACCCCGCTGCAGCGGCTGCGCGGCCACCTGACCGCCGTACGCCACCGACTGAGCGCGGCGACCGCTGCCGACGCCCGCCCGGCGATCGGCGGTGACCGGTGAGCAGCACCCCTTCGCCGGCCGTCCTGGTCGTCGTCGGCGCGGGGCCGCGCGCCACGGGCCTGCTGGAGCGGATCGCCGCCAACGCATCCGAACTGTGGGACGACGTACGGGAGTTGCGCATCCATCTGGTGGACCCGCATCCGCCCGGCCCGGGACGCATCTGGCGCCACGAGCAGTCGGCGCTGCTGCGGATGAACTCCATGGCCGAGGACGTCACCATGTTCACCGACGAGTCCTCCACGATCGACGGCCCGGTACAGCCGGGCCCCTCGCTCGCCGAGTGGGCCTCCCAGTTCTCCGGCAGGGGCCCGCACCACGCCCCGTACGCCGAACCCGCCGACCCGGAGGTGCTCGCCGAACTGCGCACGCTCGACGGGTCCGACTTCCCCACCCGCCGCGCCCAGAGCGCCTACCTGGACTGGGTGTTCCGCAGGACGCTGGCCCAGCTGCCGCCCACCGTCACGGTCGAGTGGCAACCCACCACCGCGACCGCCGTCACCGGACCCCCGGACGGCCCGCAGCAGGTGCACCTCGCCGACCGAGCCACTCCGCTCACCGCCGACCTGGTGATCCTGGCCCAGGGACACCTCGGCTCCCCTCCCGCCGCCGAGCACCGTGACCACGCCGACTTCGCCCGCCGGCACGGCCGCTTCCACCTCCCGCCGGAGTTCACCGCCGACGCCGACCTGTCCGCGCTGCGACCCGGCGAACACGTCATCCTGCGCGGCTTCGGGCTGGCCTCCATCGACCTGATGACCCTGCTCACCGAGGGCCGCGGCGGCACCTACCGCACCGAGGCCGACGGCACCCTCACCTACCTCCCGTCCGGCCGCGAGCCCGTCCTGCACGTCGGATCGCGGCGCGGGGTGCCGTACCACTCCAAGACGCGCTACCGCCTCCAGGGCCCCCGGCCTCCGCTGCCGCGCCACTTCGGCCCCGAGGCGGTCGACGCGCTGCTCGCCGAGGGGCGGCCGCTGGACCTGCGGCGGGACGTGTGGCCGCTGATGGCCAAGGAGATCGGCTTCGGCCACTACCACGAGCTCTTCCACGCCCACCCCGAGCGCACGGCCCTCCCCTGGCCGGAGTTCGTCGCCGCGTACGACCGCCTGGGCTGGTACGACGCCGAGATGGCCGACCTCGTCGCCGTGGCCGTACCGGACCCGGTGGACCGCCTGGACTTCGAGGTCCTGGACCGCCCGCTGGACGGCCTCGTGTTCGCCGCGCCGGAGGCCCTCCAGGAGCACCTGCGCGACCACATCGCCCGGGACGTCGCCCGCCGCGAGGACCAGGCGTTCAGTGCCGACCTCGGCGCGTTCCTCGCCCTGCTCTCCGTCTACGGCCAACTGCCCCGCCTCGTCGCCTCCGGCCGGCTCACCGCCCGCTCGGTCGCCGACGACCTCGACGGCTGGTGGCACGGCTTCTTCAGCTTCCTCGCCTGCGGTCCGCCCGGCTTCCGCCTGCGCCAACTCCTCGCGCTGTCCCGGGCCGGCATCGCCCACTTCCTGGGGGCGGGTATCCGCATCGCCACCGACGAGACGAGGGGCACCTTCACCGCGACCAGCCCCACCGTGTCCGGCCACACCACCCACGCCACGGCCCTGATCGAGGCGTACCTGCCGGGCCCCTCCCTGGCCCGCACCGAGGACCCGCTCCTGCGGGGCCTGTATCGGGAAGGCGCACTCGCCGAGGAGGTCATCGCCGACCCCACCCACACCCACCGCTCCGGCCTGCTCGCCGTCTCCCCCACGGACGGTCACGTCCTCGACCCGTCCCTCGACAGCGCCCACCCCCGCCGCATCGCCCTCGGCGCCCCCACCAACAGCCGGGCCGTCGCCGCCTTCGCCCGCCCTCGCATCAACGCGCCGGCCTTCCGCCAGAACGACGCGGTCGCCCGCGCGCTCCTGCGTGCCCTGAGCGCCACCGAGGCTGAGACGGCAACGTCACTGGTGGACGGCCGACCTCTCAGAGTGTGAGACCTTCCCTACTTTTCCTATGGAATTACTAGGGAAGCCTTGACGGCGTCTGCCGGGGGTGCACAAGATGGTGAACATGTCCCGTAAGCAGCAACGACTCGTTCGTCGTCGGCATGTCGACTTTGGTCACGTCGTCAGTGCCGCCTGCTGCCACGCGTAAGGCACACGGCTCGCACCTTCGCCCGTGCCGCTCCACTTCCCCCCTTTCCCAGGCGATCCGGCGAATGCACCCACTGCGCCTGATGGCCCGACACACTTCTGAGGGACAACCGCCATGACCACGGCACTTCCGGCCCAGGCCACCCCACACGATCCGCTCCTCTCCGACACGCCCCGTCTTCGCCTGGTGGACGATTCCGCTCGGAGAGACACCCAGGGACGCACTTCCGCGCCGCTCGTCGGCTACCTCGTGCTCGTCCCTGAGGGCACCGATCCCACCGAGCTCTTCGCCAAGGACAGGCCGCGGCCGGAGATCCGACCGGTCGCCGCCGCAGGCCCGGCCCCTGTCCGGCGGACGGCAGACGACGTCGTCCGCATCGATCCGGCGCGACATGTCGCCGAGGTCGACGGACGTGAACTCGACCTCACCTACCTGGAGTTCGAGCTGCTGGCGCATCTCGTTCAGCATCCCCACCACGTGCAGACGCGTGATCGGCTGGTGGCCGCCGTCTGGGGCTACGACCACATCGGCGACGGCCGCACCGTGGATGTCCACATCGCCCGCCTGCGCCGCAAGCTGGGCGAAGCTCACCGGCACCGCATCGTCACCGTCCGGCGCGTGGGCTACAAGTACGTGCCCGGCCAGCAGGAGAGCTCCACCGCCGCGCTCTGCGGCCGACCTTGAGGAGACCACTTCCATGGGCCCTGCCTCCGCGCCCTCCCGCCCCGCCTCGCTGTTCGACCGGACCGGGCCCGGCCATACCCACTGGCTGCGCGTGGCCCGCGAGGCGGCGGACGACCTGGCCACGGACGCGGTGGCCAGGGAGCAGGCGGGCAAGGCCCCGGTCGACGAGGTGTCCCGGCTGCGCGAGGCGGGACTGCTGACGCTCCTGACGCCGGCCGAGTCCCAGGCAGGCGGCGCGGACTGGCCCACGGCCTACGCCGTCGTCCGGGAGATCGCCGCGGCCGACGGCGCGATCGGTCAGCTGCTCGGCTGTCACTACTTCCTGTCGTGGAGCGCCCGGTTCTTCGCCGGGCCCGCACTCGCCGCGCAGATAGAAGAGCGGTCCGCAGCCGAACAGTGGTGCTGGGGCGGCGGATTCGCGCGTCAGGAGCCGCCTCTGATGCTGGCCAGGACCTCCAAGGGACAGGTGCTCAACGGTCGGCAGAGCTACACCACCGGGGTCCTGGTCGCCGATCGTCTCGCCGTGCGCGCCGTGCGGGAGGACACGGGTGAACCGCTCGCCGTCGTGGTGGATCCCGCCCGTCGCGGTGTGGTGATCGACGGCGATGCCGACACCTTCGGCCAGCGGCTCGCGGCCGGCGGCAGCGTGGAGTTCGACGACGCACCGGTGGGTGCCGACGACGTGCTCGGCTCCCTGTCCGCGGACGAGGACCTGCTGTCGCCCCGGGCCGCCCTGGCATCTCCGGTCGGGCGTCTCTTCTCCGCCCAGCTCCTTCTCGGCATGGCCGAGGGCGTGCTCGCCGAGGCCCGTGAGTACAGCAGGACGGGCCACGCACCCTGGCACCCCGCCTGGCCGACCGGCACCCCGCACGACCCGCAGGTGCAGGCCGCCTACGGAGAACTCACCGTCCTCACCCACTCCGTGTCCGCACTCACCGATCAAGCACTGGAAGCCGTGCGAGGCGGCCTCGAGCGCGGCGAAGACCTCACCTACGACGAATGCGCGGACATCTCCGCCCTCGTGGCCATGGCCGAAACCGCCGCAGCCCGGGCAGCGCAGGAGTCCACCACCCGCGCCCTCGACATCATCGGCGCCCGCTCCACCTCCGCACGGCTGGGCTTCGACCGGTTCTGGCGCAATGCCAGGACCCACACCCTGTACGAGCCCGTCGCCCACCGGCTCCGCGACGTCGGAGAGTACTTCCTCAACGGCGCCCACCCTCCGTTCGTCCTGCCCGCCTGACCGGGAGGCGGGGACTTTCAAAGGCCTGCCGTGACCTGGCCAACGGGGCTGGCCGGGCTGGCGGTCGGCCTGCTCATAGCGGTGGTGACCGCGCCCGTGGGGGTGTCGGGTGCGGTGTTCATGCTGCCCGTGCAGTTGAGCGTCCTCGGGGTGCCCAGCCCGGCCGTCACGCCCACCAATCTGCTGTTCAACGTGGTGGCCGCGCCCGGCGCCCTGCTGCGCCACCACCGCGAGGGCCTGCTGCACGGTCCGCTGACGCGGCGCCTGGTGACCGGCACGCTGCCCGGGGTGGTCATCGGCGCAGTGCTACGGGTCTTCGCCGTCCCGGGGGCCACCGTCTTCCGCCTTCTGGTCGCCGTTCTGCTGATGCCACTGGTCCGGTGGCTCATCGGGCGCACCCTCCGGCCCGCCCGGCCGGCCCCTGCTGCGGAACCCTCGTCCCGGACCGTCACCGGAATGGCCCTCGTCGTCGGGGTCGTCGGCGGGATCTACGGGATCGGCGGCGGATCCATCCTCGGCCCCATACTGGTCGGCCGGGGTATGCCCGTCGCCCGCGTGGCACCAGCCGCCCTCGCCTCCACGTTCACCACCTCCGTGACCGGGGCCGCGGCCTTCGCGCTGGTCTCCCTGACGGGCTCCGGTGACATCACCCCTGACTGGTACCTCGGTCCGGCCTGCGGCCTCGGCTGACTGATCGGCGGCTACCTCGGGGCACACCTGCAACCTCGGCTGCCCGAAACGGCACTGCGTCTCCTGCTCGGCACCCTGGCCACCGCCCTCGGTGCCCTCTACGCCGTGCAGTCTCTGCGCTGACGGCGGTGGCGGCACAAACGGCAGTCACCACGCCACCCCCATCCAGAGAATTGTGAACGCCGCGCTTCATTGGCATGTCGGACCGTTGAGAACATAAGACGCATACGCAAGCGACATTGACCTGGCTGGATTTCGCTGCAACTCTCGTGGCTGTGAGCACGTCCGAGACCCTCGCCGCGCGCCTGCACGTCGATCTGCGACGTCAGGCCAGCGCCATCTGTGCCGCCGGTCGCCGCACTCACTGACAGGCACAGCTCCCCTTCGCTCCATTTCACAGTCGGCTTCTACGCAAGCCGCTGCTTTTTTCACCAGACGTCGGCCCTCACCATAGCCATTTCTGCTGAGGCCTCTTCTCCGCCGTTCGACGTCTGCCCTTTCCTTTCCCCGTTTCCCGAACAGGAACCTGCCATGGCCACGACGGCATCGACCCGACGTCACTTCCTCACCCTGCTCGGTCTTTCGGCGGTGTCGGTGAGCTGCGGCACGACCGCGTCCGGAACACCGTCCGCCAAGGACCAGACCAAGACGCTGAGATACCAGGGCTGGGCCGGTCAGGTCACGTTGCCCGAACTGGCCGCGGATCTCGGCTATCTGGAGGACGTGAAGCTGAAGTGGGTCGGCAACACGATCAGCGGACCGCAGGACATCCAGTCCGCGGCCACGGGTCAGGTCGACTTCGGCGGCGCTTTCAACGGCGCGGTCGTCAAGCTGGCCGCCCACAACGCTCCCATCAAGGCCGTCATCAGTTACTACGGCGCCGACAAGTACGCCTACAACGGCTTCTACGTCCTCAAGGACAGCCCGCTCCGCTCGGCCCGGGACCTGATCGGCAAGAAGGTCGGGATGAACACCCTCGGAGCCCACTCCGAGGCCATGCTCGACATCTACCTTCAGCGAGGCGGTCTGTCCCAGGCCGACATCGACAAGGTCGAGCCGCTCGTGGTGCCCCCGGTCAACACCGAGCAGTCCCTGCGCCAGAAGCAGATCGACGTGGCCGTACTCGGCGGCATCCTGCGCGACAAGGCACTGGAGAGCGGCGGTATCCGCCCACTGTTCACGGACTACCAGTTGCTCGGCGCGTTCAGCGCCGGCACGTACGTGATGACGGACCGCTTCCTGAAGCAGAACCCCGACACGGCCCGGACCTTCGTCACCGCCGTGGGGCGGGCCATCGAGTGGTCCCGTTCCACTCCGCACGACGAGGTCGTCGACCGGATGACGGAGATCGTGAAGAAGCGCGGCCGCAACGAGGACACCGCACCGCTGAAGTTCTGGCGGTCCTACGGCGTCGCCGAGACGGCGGGCCGGATCAGCGGCAAGGAACTCCAGTTGTGGATCGACTGGCTGGCCGAGCGGGGCGACATCAAGAAGGGCCAGGTCACGCTGTCGGACCTCTACACCAACGAGTTCAACGACTACAAGAAGTCCTCCGCCGCGAAGAGCGGGAGCTGATCCCATGCCGGAAGCCACCACGCAATCCACGACGCCCAAGATCGTGTTCGAGGACGTACGGAAGGACTTCACCGTCAAGGACCGAACGGGGGCCGGGCAGGCCACCCGGTTCACCGCCCTCGACGGTATCGACCTGGAGATAGCGGACGGCGAGTTCGTCGTCCTGGTCGGTCCCAGCGGCTGCGGAAAGTCGACGCTGCTGGAGCTGCTCGGCGGCCTCACCCAGCCCACTGGCGGACGGATCCTGCTGGACGGCGAACCCGTCACCGGGCCGGGCCTGGACCGCGGCATCGTGTTCCAGCAGTACGCGCTGCTGCCATGGCGCACGGCGCAGGGCAACGTCGAGTTCGGCCTGGAAGCCACCGGCGTCCCACGGCGCCAACGTGCCGCACTTGCCCAGGACTTCCTGGACCTGGTCGGCCTGACCGGGTTCGAGGACCGCCACCCGCACGAGCTGTCGGGCGGAATGCGGCAGCGGGTGGCGATCGCCCGCAGCCTCGCCTACGACCCCGACGTGCTGCTGATGGACGAGCCGTTCGCCGCGCTGGACGCCCAGACCCGGGAGTCGCTGCAGGACGAACTCCTGCGCATCTGGCAGCGCACCGGCAAGACCGTCGTCTTCATCACCCACGGCATCGACGAGGCCGTCTACCTGGGACAGCGCGTCGCCGTCATGACGTCGAGGCCCGGCCGGATCAAGCAGATCGTGCCGGTCGCCCTCGGCTCCCGTACGGCGACGGACGACCTCCGCTCCAGCCCCGAGTTCGCACGGCACCGCCACGAGATCTGGTCGCTGCTGCACGACGAGGTGGCCAGGGCCCAGCAGTTGGAGAAGGAAGAGGCCTCCGTATGAGCTCCACGACCGGCACGACCGCCGAGAAGGCCGACGCGACCCTCGCGACCGACTCGGCGAACACGACAGAAACCGTCCAGGCACTTTCCCTCACCAAGTCCGCCGAGTCCGCTATGTCCCCTGAGGCCGGCGCATCCACCGCGCCCGCGCCCGGCGCCTCATCACCGCCGGACGCGCGCCGGGCTCCCTCCCTCACGGCCCGTGTCCGCCGGACGGCGCTGCGCACGGTCCGCCGACTGCCGTATCTGCTGCTGAAGGGGGCGATCAAGTCCGCGGCCATCGTGGCCCTGCTCCTGCTGTGGGAGATCGCGCCACGAGCCGGTCTGGTGGACAGGACCTTCCTGCCGCCGTTCAGCGAGGTCGCCGACGCCTGGTGGGGGCTCGCCGCAGACGGTCAGCTCGCCGACAACGCGCGTGCCAGCCTGGCGCGTTCGTTCAGCGGATTCGGTATCGCCGTAGCCGTCGCCGTACCGCTCGGGCTGCTGATCGGCTGGTACCGGCCGATCGCCGACCTCCTCGGACCGCTGCTGGAGGTGTTCCGCAACACCGCGGCGCTGGCCCTGCTGCCGGTGTTCGTCCTGCTGCTGGGCATCGGCGAGACCTCGAAGATCTCCATCGTGGTGTACGCGTGCACCTGGCCGATCCTGCTCAACACCATCAGCGCGGTCCGTAACGTGGACCCGACCCTGCTGAAGCTGGCGAAGTCGATGGACCTGTCCGCACCCCGCCTGTTCCAGAAGGTCATCCTGCCGTCCTCGGTGCCGGTGATGTTCACCGGCATCCGGCTGGCAGGCGCGGCGGCCATCCTGGTGCTGGTCGCCGCGGAGATGATCGGTGCCAAGGCGGGCCTCGGCTATCTGGTCAACGCCTCGCAGTACAACTTCGCGATCCCGCAGATGTACTCGGGCATCATCACGATCTCCGCCATCGGCGTTGTCTTCAACCAGTTCCTGGTGACCGTCGAGCGACGGCTCAGCTCCTGGCGCGTACCCGCGGGCGGCTGACCCGCCGCCATCACTCCTCCCCTCTCCGCCCTCCCCTCTCCCCTGTCACCCGCTCGCCCCGCAGCCCCCGATCCGAGGAACCCCATGACCGCGCCCAGACCCCGTCAGCTGCATCTCAACGCCTTTCTGATGAACGCGGGCCACCACGACGCCGCCTGGCGCCACCCGCGAACCCAGCCCGAACGGGTAACCGACCTGCGCTACTTCCAGCAGCTCGCGCAGACCGCCGAACGCGGCCTGCTCGACTCGGTCTTCCTCGCCGACGGCCTCGCCCTGTGGGGCAAGGTCCGGCACAACGCGCTCGGGGGCTTCGAACCGCTCACCCTGCTGTCCGCCCTGGCGGCGGTCACCGAGCACGTCGGTCTGATCGCCACTGTGTCCACCACCTTCAACGAGCCCTTCCACACCGCCCGCAAGTTCGCCTCCCTGGACCACATCAGCGGTGGCCGGGCCGGCTGGAACATCGTCACCTCCGGCACCGTGAACGAGGCCCGCAACTTCGGCCAGGACGAGCACCTGGAGCACGCGCTGCGCTACGAGCGGGCGCGGGAGTTCGTCGACGTCGCCACCAAGCTGTGGGACAGCTGGGAGGACGACGCGATCCTGCTCGACCGTGAGCGCGGTGTGTACGCCGACACCGACAAGGTGCGGGAGATCAACCACCGCGGGGAGTACTTCGGGGTGCAGGGCCCGCTGAACGTACCGCGCAGCCCGCAAGGGTACCCGCTGCTGGTGCAGGCCGGTTCGTCGGAGGACGGCAAGGAGTTCGCCGCCCAGTACGCCGAGGCCGTCTTCACCGCCCAGCAGACCCTCGCCGACGGCCAGGCCTTCTACAAGGACCTCAAGTCCCGGCTCGCCCGCTACGGCCGCACCGGGGACCAGCTGCTGGTGCTTCCCGGCATCGCGCCCGTCATCGGCTCGACGGAGGCGGAAGCTCGCTCCCTGGAGCAGGAGTTGACGGAACTACAGGTCCCGGAGTACGGGCTGGCCCAGCTGTCCGGGATGCTCGGCACCGATCTGACCGGACTGCCGCTGGACGGGCCGCTGCCCGAGCTGCCCGAGGAGCGGGACATCAACGGCAACAAGAGCCGCTTCACGCTCGTCGCCGAACTCGCCCGCCGTGACGGCCTCACCCTGCGCGAGCTCATCGCCCGCCTCGGCGGCGGACGGGGTCACCGTGTCTACGCCGGTACGCCGGAGCAGATAGCGGACGAGATCGAGGAGTGGTTCACCGAGGGTGCCGCCGACGGCTTCAACATCATGCCGCCCCATCTGCCGGGCGGCCTGGAGGACTTCGTCGACCACGTCGTGCCGATCCTGCAGCGGCGCGGTCTGTTCCGCACCGAGTACACCGGCCGCACCCTGCGCGAGAACTACGGCCTGGCCCGCCCCTCCAACCGGCTGGCACCGGCCGCCACAGGAGAGGGAGTGGCCGCCGTATGACCGGTCTCGACCTCACCGCGGACGTTCTGGTGGTCGGCGGCGGCCCTGCCGCCACCTGGGCCGCGCTCAAGGCGGCCCAGGACGGGGCGGACGTGGTCCTCACCGACAAGGGTTACTGCGGCACCAGCGGCGCCACCGCCTCCGCCGGAACGGGCGTCTGGTACGTCCCCCCGGAACCCGCCGCGCGCGAGGCGGCCATGGCGAGCAGGGAGGCCCTGGGCGGCTACCTGGCCGACCGGCGCTGGATGGCCCGGGTACTGGAGCAGACGTACGCCGGGGTGAACGAGCTGGCTGCGGCAGGGCGCTATCCCTTCCCGACGGGAGCGGACGGGAAGCAGCTCAGGAACGGCCTCCAGGGGCCGGAGTACATGCGCAGGATGCGGATCCGCGTGCAGCGGGCCGGGGCACGCATCCTCGACCACAGCCCGGTCACCGAACTGCTCACCGATCCCTCCGGGGCGGTCGCCGGGGCCCGGGGGCACCGGCGGCAGGCCGGGCAGCCGTACCGGGTGCGCGCCGGGGCGGTCGTGCTGGCCACGGGCGGCTGCGCGTTCCTCAGCGGTGCGCTGGGATGCAACGTCAACACCGGCGACGGTGCGCTGTTCGCTGCGGAGGCGGGCGCGGAGCTGTCCGGGATGGAGTTCTCCAACGCCTACGGCATCGCGCCCGAGGGCACCTCCGTGACCAAGACCGCGTTCTACCTCTGATCTTGGCCAGTGCTCCGTCCTTCAGGGCGGGGGTGAAGGCCATCCTTGGGTCGGAGGCGCGGAGCGCCGGAGTGCTCTGCGCCTCCGGGGTGACGGTCAGACGGGGCGCTGCT
>NZ_JBIARC010000103.1:0-17756 GCF_042889625.1 Streptomyces sp. NPDC002573
GCGCCCTGAACGTTCTACGGGCCGGGCTGGTCCGTCGCGACGCCGCACCGGCATAGCGAGAAGCCCCCTCGTTCACGAGGGGGAGGAGTCACGAATATCCTCCTTACTGAAACTCGGGCTCAGCCCTGGTGGAACAGATCGGCCGGGACCACACCGCGCAGCCGCTTCCCCAGCTCCGCGGAGAACCGGTGCAGAGCACCAAGCGGACGGTGATGGATGGCGATCCGGACGATCTGCCCGTTGTCGTCCTTGGTCAGAATGGTCACGCCCTCGATGGGCATGCCACCGAACGCCGTGGCCCGCCACTCCAGGTAGACCCGATGGCCGTTGACAGCCTCCTGAGTGAAGGCAAGCGACTCGTAGATGCCGCTCGCCGCACCCATCACGCTCGTGACCTGGTCCCGGCCTTCGACCGGACGGGTGAGCGAACTCGCCTCCAGCACCACATCCGCGGCGAACGTCTCCCTGAACGCCTCGGCGGACTTCTCCTCGAAGGCGTCGGTCCATCCCAGCGGGCGTACGGCCGATGCCGCGGCCTCGTCGCCCGAGGGGAGCACCCCGGTCAGAAAGTGGTCGAGATGACCGGCGACCTCGACCGGCCGCTCAAGATGCACCCAGTGTCCTCCCCCGCCGACCGACACCGACTCGACCGAGCCGAACCGCGGCGCGACCAGCTCGCCGACCAGCTCCTCGGTGACAAACCCGTCGCCCTCGCCGCGGATGATCAGTACCGGGTGCGTGAAGCGACTGGGCCGCTCGCCTGCCGGGTGACCGGCGTTCCAGCAGTCGGTCATGTCGCGGACGACGTCAGAACGCATGCGCACTCCGGTCGCGATCAACCGGTCGAGTTCCGCCTCCGGCAGCGCGACCGACAGCTGCAGCCTGACCGCGCGCTGCGCTTCGGCGTCTCCGCCCAGCGAGCGGAAGGGGTCGATCGCCTCGACGGGCAGATGGGTGCCCGCCAGCGGCGCCGGAGTCACCAGCACCAGGCCGACGGCCCGCTCCGGCCGCTCCGCGGCGACCAGTTCGGCCACCGCTGACCCCATGCTCTGGCCGACGATCACAAAGGGCTTGCCCAGCGCGTCGACCACGGCGCCCACCTCGTCGGCGAACCGGTCGTACCCGAACGGCCCACCCGCCGCCGTACGGTCTCCGGAACCGGCCAGGTCGAGCGTCACGCACTCGACGCCGGACGTCGTCAGCTCGGCGATCAGCCTGTCCCAGACGTACTGGTCATCAAGGAACCCGTGCACGAACACGACGGCGACGTCGCCCTCGCCCTGTCGGCGGAACCGCACATCGGTGTTCCCAACCCGCTCTGTCCTCATCACTGTGCTCACTTTCCGGGAGATGACACCGCGCCGGAGGGGGACCACACATCGGTGTCGATCGGGGACCAGTCGGCCGGGTGTGCGTCCAGGCGCTGCATCCGACGGCCGTCCCGGGCCGTGAGCAGGTCCTTGTCCAGAGGCGTGGTGAAGACGTTGTCGACCAGCGTGTACTCGGCTGCCAGTCGGCCGACGGCCGGCAGGGCGGCGGTGTCGATCCGCCCACGCTCCAGATAGAGATCGTCCCGGACGTGGAAGCGCACCACCCTGCCCCACACCACATGATCGACCCCGTCGTCCCCGACCGGCATGATGCGGTCCACAACACACTCGAACGCGATCGGCGCCCCCTTGACCCGGGGCACGCGCACCACCTCCGACGGCGCCTTCTCCAGCCCGAGCGCCTCGAACTCGTCCACCTCCGGGCCGAACTCGAATGCCGAACTGTGCATGGCGTCCGCCTGCGGCAGCGTCACCAGGTTGGTGACGAACTCGCCGGTGTCACGGATGTTGACGAACGTGTCCTTGAGCGTCACCCCGTCCTCCCGTGGCTGCAGGGAGATCGAGACCATGGGGGGCTTGCGTCCGACCGCGGTGAAGAAGGAGATGGGCGCGAGATTGGCCACGCCGTCCTGGGACACCGTGCCGACCCAGGCCACAGCGCGCGGAATGATGCTTCCGATCAGCAGTTTGTACGCGGAGGCAGCGTTCAGCTCCGCAGCGTCAATGATCACCGGAGACCCTCTATCCGTTGAGACTCGGCACATGGACCAGCGCTGTCGCGCCACGTCCACGGCCGGAGGAGTGACTCGCGGGGCGGTGCCGAACCGGAGGCCCATGGCCAGCGCCTTACATCGCACCCTCGTTCAACGTAAGCATAAGCATTTCGCTTATGTCGAACAAGGGGGGAGCAGCAAGGGCTCCCGTTACACGTCGACACACAAAGCCACAGGGTCGTACTGCGAACGTCTCTAACGGATGTGCGGAGGCGCGATCCGCAATGCCCCCTAGGATCCAGCACCATTGCAAGCCCAGAGCCCCGCACCATCAGCGTGTGATCCGCATGTCGACGCAAGCATATGACTTTCGCCTCTTAGCAGAGTATGAGCCCTGCTGTGCGCCATCGTCTGCGCTTGGCGATCAAGGTTGAGCTCGGCCGACAGGACGCGCCAAGTAGTTGGTCGGCATATGCTGGACGATGACAGTTATGTCACCTCGAGGGTGGCGACCGGCCAAGTCGGTTTAATCTTGCAACCAGTATTGAGGTTGGCGAAGAGCTCCTCTTCATACGGCGCCCGGCCGCCTGACCGACGCATCCGAAGCCCGAAACCCGAAACCCGTACTCAACCGAAAGGTCCCGATGGAGTCGCTCGACACGCAACGGTTCATGGTGGACACGCCCACTGACACGGGACAGGCTCCCCTCCCCGGCGCGTCTGGGCGGTCCGCGGGGGCTCACGCGCGCAGGCGGCAGTCGCCGGCTTTTCGCGGGGAGACCATCGGTCTGATGTCCATCTCGCTGGGGACAGCCGGCCTGGGCGGCACATGGCAGTCCGCGTCAGCGACCGTCTCCGCATCCTTCTCGGTGAGTGATGCGCTGTTCGCTCTCAGCGTCCTGATCTGGGTGATCCTGCTGGTGCGCTACCTCCGCCACGGCGGGGTGCGGTGGCGCAACATCCGTGACGACCTGCACCATCCCGGCCAAGGGTTCGCCCTCGCCTACGTCCCCATCGTCGGCATGCTCTCGGCCGGGCACGTCTCCCACTACAACCTGGACCTCGCACGCGGGGTCTACATCTTCTTCGGCGCGACAGCGGCGATCATCGCCGCTGGCCTCGTGGCCCACTGGGTCACGGGGGGCCTCGACTCGGCACCGTTGCACCCCGGCTATCTGCTTCCGGTGGTGTCGGCCCCGTTCGTCTCCAGCGTCACGGCCTCGACCCTGCGCTACCCGGAACTCGCGGCGGCCACCTTCGCCGTAGGGATCCTGTACTGGCTCGCGTTCGGCACCGTGATCCTCGGCCACCTTGTCGCGAACGGCGGCAACATGCCCGCCCCCGCCCGCCCCACGCTCACCGTTCTGATCATTCCGCCGGCCACCGGAGGTCTTGCCTGGACGGCCGCTCACCACGGCGTGCTCGACCCGATCGCCTACGGCTTCGTGGGGTTGCTGCTCTTCACGCTCCTCATCATCGCCTTCCTGCTCCCGGACGTGCGCCAGCAGTCGTTCCACTACGGGTACTGGACCTTCTCCTTCCCCGTCGCCACCAGCACCAACTTCCTCATCCGCTGGCTGGCAGGCACCGGCACCTCCGGCTGGCGGGCCGCCACCTGGGTCCTGCTGACGCTCGTGAGCGCGGTGTTCCTGCTCCTGTACGCGAGCACGCTCCGGCATGTACTGTGCCGCCCGGCCAGGACGGTCGCCCAGGAGCCCGCGCCCGCAGAGGCCGCAGAGGCCGCAGAGGCCGCAGTAGTTTAGAGAAGCAACCACCCGCAGACGATCACCACTCTCCGACCGAGGGGGCCACTGTGGTGCAGAGGACCAGATCCACCGACGCCGCATGCCCAGTGGCACGTTCACTGGACCAGATCGGCGACTGGTGGTGGCTGCTCATCGTCCGCGACGCACTGGACGGCGCACGCCGCTTCTCCGAGTTCCAGAAGCGCCTCGGCCTGGCCAAGAACATCCTCAGCGCACGGCTGAGCAAACTCGTCTCCCATGGCATCCTCCGCCTGGAGCCCGCGTCCGACGGCAGCGCCTACCAGGAGTACGTGCTCACGGAGAGGGGCGAGTCGCTGGGCATTGTGCTGCACGCCCTCCGGCAATGGGGTCAGGACTTTCTCTTCGCTCCGGACGAGGAGCCCCTGCCGCTCGTGGAGCAGCGGACCGGCACGCCGGTGGCCCGCCTCGAGCTCACCCTCCCGGACGGGCGCGTGCTGCGCCCCCACGAAGTGGAAGTCCTCAGGGACTTGGACAACTGACGTACTCCGACCTGCAACGGGCCGTGGACACCCGTTCCACTGGCAGCCCCGATGGGAGTACGCCCTTCCGTTCGGCCCGGTCATGCCGTGACACGGATGGGCCGGACAGCCTGTCGTACGGCCTCGGTCAGCGCTGTGGTGGGGTTCGCGGTGGCATGGGTGGTGCGCCAGGCGATCACGTGGTCGGGGCGGACCAGCATGGCGCCGTGGTCGCCGATGCCGCAGACATCGGTCGGCCGTGCCGTTCCGGAACGAGCCTGCCGGGGCAGCTGAGCAACGCCGAGGAAGGTGCCTCGTGGATCCACCTCGTGTGCGGCTCGTACCCAGCCGTGCCCTTCGGGCCCGGAGAGCAGCAGATGGCGGCCGTCGCGGACCAGGTCGAGCGTCGAGAGGCCGTCGTACCGGCCGGTGAGGAACATGTGCGGCAGGCGGGTGCCGGGCTCGCCCCGCCAGCGGCCCGGCTCGTCCACCTCCGGCACGGAGCGGTCCGGATCGTCGCCGGGCATGCGGTAGCGGTAGCCGATCGCCACTGCCGCCTCGCTGAGCAGGGGACGACTGTCGACCGGCGTTTCGGCGCGGTCCCCGAGGCGCAGCAGCGCCTGCTCGACCGTGAGCCTGCCCACCGCATGGCGCTCGGACGCGTAGTCGTCCAGCAGCCCCGGATCGGCGTCGTCGCGTAGTACGGAGACCAGCTTGACAGTGAGGTTCCAGGCGTCCTGAATGCCGGCGTTGGCGCCGAAGCCACCGGTCGGCGGGGTGACATGTGCCGCGTCTCCAAGCAGGAAGACCCGGCCGGTGCTATAGGCATCGGCCACCCAGCCGGCCATCTGCCACGGCCGGTTCCCGGTGATCGTGAAGCGAGACGCGGGTAGCCCGAGCGCGCGTGACACGATGTCACGGCGCCGCCCGGTGTCGAAGACGGTATCCAGGTCGACGGCGGCGGGGCTGTACGTCACCGACACCGTCCCGCGGTCGTAGGCGGTGTTCCAGGAGATGAAGGCGCGCTCGGGCGTGTCGGTCCAGGCCAGGGCGAGGCGGCGGCCCTCGAGGACCGGGCGAAGGTCGGCCTGGAAACCGATCTCCATGACGTGCGAGACCGCCTTGTCGCCGCTGTGGCTGATACCGAGCCCTTCTCGGATGGCGCTGCGGTTTCCGTCCGCGGCCAGTAGATAGTCGGCCTCCACGGTGTACGGCTTCCCGGCCGGGTCGAGCATGTGGGCGACGACATGGTCGTCGTACCGGCGCAGGTGGAGAAATCGGTGACGGAAACGAAGGTCGGCGCCGGCGGCGCGGGCGTGCGCACGGACCACCTCCTCCAGATCGGCCTGCTTGACGAGCGCGCTCGGACAGGGCGAGACGTCACCGAAGTCCGCCGCGGCCGGCAGAAGCCAGCGCCGCACTTCCGGCCCCGCAAGAGAGCTGACCACCGCGGCGTGATCGGCCGGCGGAAGACTGTGCTGGACGGCGTATATTTCCTGGTCGGCCCCTACGCAGCGGTACGCCTCCATGGTGCGTGGATAGAACAGCTTGGCCCGTAGCCGGGTCGACACCGCCGGGTGCTTCTCGACAAGGACGGGGGCGATGCCGCGCGCGGCGAGGAAGAGCGCGGCCGAGGACCCTACGATGTTGCCGCCCACGATCTGGACGGCGGCGTGCTCAGCTGGTATCCGGGAATCCGTGTTCATGGCCTCATCGTGTCCGCCGCCCGGGCCCAGGTCCGCCCACAGGCCCTAAGGTCGGTGAATCCGACACGATCCGAGGTCTCACGATGGAATCCGACCACTACGACGAGATCGACCTTCGGATCCTCCACGCCTTGCATCTGGACGCACGGGCGTCCTTCTCCCGGATCGCCTCCGTCGTCGGAGTCTCCGACCAGACCGTCGCCCGGCGTTACGCCCGGCTGCGCGCGGAGGGTTCCCTGCGCATCTGGGGACTGACCGATCCCTCCCGGCTGGGCCACATCGGGTGGCTGGTACGGATCCGCTGCACGCCGGACTCAGCAGGCGACGTCGCGTCCGCCCTCGCCCGGCGGACGGACACCTCCTGGATCAGCCGCACCGCCGGCGGCACCGAACTGGTCTGCCGGACCTCCGCCCCCACCCCCGCCGACGAACTGCTCCTGAAGACGCTTCCTCGCAGCGCGCGGATCCTCGACCTGAGCGCCCACTGTCTGCTGCACGTCTTCTTCGGCCGCAGCGACAGTGTGATCACCACGGGGCGTCCTCTCCCCCGAACAGACCACGCAGCTGAGCCCACAGACCTCATCGGCGGCCGACCCGGCCGGACCCGTCCACCTGGACGACATCGACCACCGCATCCTCTCCCTGCTGCGGGGTGACGGCCGCCTACCGCTCAACCAACTCGCCGCCGAGACCGGGGTGGCGCAGTCCACGGTGCAACGCCGGATCGCCGACCTACGCGACAGCGGCGTGCTCTACTTCGACATCGACACCGACCGCGCACGGCTCGGGCTGCCGATCCGCACGCAGCTGTGGCTGACGTTGCCGCCCACGGATCTCGCCGCTACCGGCCGGGCGCTGGCCCGCCAAGCCGAGGTGGCCTTCGCCGCCGCCATCACCGGCACCCGCAATCTCTACGCTTCTGTCTCCACCCCCAGCGTCCCAGGGTTCTACGAGTACCTGACCAACACCGTCTCCGGGCTTCCGGCCGTCGAGAGCTCCCTCGTCCTGCACACCGTGAAAGGCCCCGCGGGCATCCGCAGCCCAGGGACCGACCGCTGAATCACAGAAGGTCGAGAGAGGGGTGTGGCGACTCCTCGGCCGTCCCCGCGCGGTCCCTCGGCCCCAGCCCCGCTCAATGGGTACAGGCAGGTGCAGGGGTGCGCACCCGTCCGGCCCGAAGTAGGGCTCCAGGACCACGGGCGAGCCGGCTTGCAGTCACCCGATCAGGTGTGACGTCCGCGCCGGGCGCCGGTCTATTTTTGCCGCTCAGCAGTGCTGATTGGCCCCCGCGTGGCCCGCCGTCCCAGGCCCGGCGGGCCAGCGCCCCGAAAGGCGCCGTCGCGAGGTAAACGGAACGTACGCTTCCGTCAGCCAAACCGGAAGCCCCACGGCCGTGTGCTCCAGCTCACATCACCCCTACCAGCGACCAGGGCGCAGAGGGGACTGATGGGCCTACCGCTCACACAGCTCGGCAATCAGCGAGGGATTGACGATCGAGAGGACGACCTCGATGTGCTTGCCGTCGGCGGCGGCCCAGAGCGTGTCGCGCGCTTGGCGGTACTTCGCAGCCAGCCGATCACGCTGCTCGGCCGGGAGCCGGGCGATCCGGTCGGGGTGGCTGTTGTGCGCGTTGTCGGCGATCTTCACAAGGGTTGCGTCTCGGTTGCCCGTGATGCGCTTGATCTTCTCGCCGTAGGGCACACCGGGCTGGTTGGTCACGGTCTCCACGACCGAGACCACATGCGCCGGCACGCCAACCGCCATCAGCTGCCGGGCCGTCCAGTCGGTGTCCTCGATCACGTCGTGCAGCAGCCCGGCCATCACCAACTCCGGCCCGAACGGCGCGAGTCCGGCAGCGACCGCGCGGACATGCTCGACATACGGGACGCCGATCCTGTCGACCTGTCCGGCGTGCGCCTTCGCCACGAAGTTGTCGACTTCCTCGACAGTCTGCATACCAACTCTTCTCGTTCGAGGGCCACTTCGCGCTTCGTGCAGGTCAGCCGACGTTCCCGGACGGTCAGGTGGCGAGGTGTCGGAGACTTCTACGATGTTCGAGACGCTCCGTCAGCGGACGCCTGATGGAACATCAACCACCGCCCCACAGCCGACGGGACGCCACTGTCCATCAATAACTGACGCGGCACCGGCCCGATTCTCCAGCCCGCGCGCAGTCACATCCAGGCGTCGGGGCCCGGGTCACCGCCGGCGGCGCGGGTGGCGAGGCGGTCGGTGTAGTGGCGCCAGCCCTCCTCGTGGGCTGCGCAGGCTTCGGCGGTGGGCAGGCCGCTGTGGGTGAGGCGGAGCTGGGTGCCCTCGCCGTCGGGAGCCAGATCGACGGTCACCGTGCTGGATCCGGGCGGGACGTCCGGCATACCGCCCTTGGTCCAGCCCCAGGTGAACACCACACGGTGGTACGGGGTGATCTCCACGAAGGTGCCGGCGGCGTGGTTGTCGCCGGTCACATTGGTGGCGTAGGCGCCCCCTGGTTCGAAACTGAAGGTGCCGTCCGCGCCCATCCAGGACAGCCACTTGTCCCGGTCGGTGAAGAAGCCGAAGACGGTCTCCGGGCGGGCGTTGATGCGTTTCTCCACGGTGACGCTCGAGGTCATGGCCCCTGGCTCCGTTCGGCTGCTTCGGCGAGCGCGGCGAGGGTGTCGAGCCTGACCGCCCACATGGACTGGAGATAGTCGGCGAGCGGCCCCATGCCCTCGCGGTCCGCCTGGTAGATCCGCTGTCTGCCATCCTTGCGCAGGCTGACCAACCCCGCCTCGCGCAGCACCTTCAGATGCTGCGAGACGGCACCGAAGGTCACGTCGAAGTGAGCGGCGATCTCGCCGGCACTCAGCTCCCGGTCCCAGATCAGCCGCAGGATCTCGCGCCGTCGGGGCTCGGCGATGGCCTGCGTCGCGTCCATGGGGACATGCTACCTGCACATTTTAGTGACTGCTCAAGTTTGACACCTCCGGACGCCGATGTTTTAGTCATGACTGAAATAAGTGCCCCAGCCGACCCGGCCACCGAGCGCACGCCCCAGCGAAGGGACCCCCACCCATGTCCGCCATCACTCTGCAGACCCCGATCGCCGCCCAGCCCGCCGCCGTCCATCAGGCGGTGGCCACCGCCGAGGGCATCACCGGCTGGTTCACCGACCGTGCCCGTGTCGAGGGCGGTGTCCAGTACCTGACCTTCCCCGGCTACCCCGGGCCCGCATGGCAGTTCAAGGTCACCGACGACCGTCCCGAGCGCGTCGCGATGACCGTGCTGGCGGGCCCGCCGAACTGGATCGGCACCGAGATCGTCTACGCCGTCCAGGCCACGGCCCAGGGCAGCGAGCTGCACTTCGCGCACACCGGCCTGAACAGCGACGACCAGGACCACGCGATGATCGAGCGCACCTGGGCCGAACTGATGCAGATCCTCAAGGGCTACGCCGAGACCGGCCAGGCCGCCCCGAAGTTCGTCGCCGAGACCCCGCTGACCGAGGTCGCCCGCGTCGTCGCCGACCTCGTGCGCACCCTGCCCGCCGAAGCGATGGCCGCTCCGACCCCGTGCCCGGGATTCACCGTGACCGGGCTGCTCGCCCACGTCGCCCCGCTCCTGGTGAACTCGGCCCGCGCCGCCCGCAAGCTCCCGCTCTCGGAGGAGCCCGTCACGGACGCCTCTCCGGCCACCGTGGCCGACCTCGCCGTCCAGGCCGCTGCTACGTGGGCCGAGCCGGGTGCTCTGGAGGGCATGACCACGTTCGGACCGGGCGAGCTGCCCGCAACGCTCGCCTCCGCGATCACACTGCAGGAACTGGCCCTGCACGGCTGGGACCTGGCCCGTGGCGCGGGCCGCGAGGTGGTCCTGGCCGAGGACACCGCCCAAGCCGTGCTTGCGGTCGTCGAGCAGATCGGTGACCAGGCCCGTGCCACCGGCGGCTACGGCCCGGCCCTCGACACACCGGCGCACGGGGGTCCCTTCGAGCGCGCCCTCGCCGCCAGCGGCCGCGACCCCCGGTGGACGGCCTGACCCCGACACCACTCCCGGCGCCCGATGTGCGCGGATCCCCGCGACCGCGCACCGGGCGACTATGACGAGGTACACCCGCCGGGCTGCCACCGCTGATGCACCGGGAGCTCACTCACCCATGTCACAGCAGCCGGCCCTACGCAAGGACGCCCATGACCGCCGCAGAGCACTTCGACCGACTCGTCACCGATCTCGCCGACCGCGGGGTCGCCCGCGCCGCGATGTTTGGCAAGACCACACTCAAGAACCGACACGGCAAGGCGTTCGCCGTCCAGCAACCCGACGCCCTCGTGTTCCGTCTGATCGCCGGCTCACCCGCGTTCGACCAGGCCCTCGCCCTGCCCGGCGCCGCGGTCTTCGAGCCCGCGCCCGGCCGCGCCATGAAGGACTGGATCGCCGTACCGGAGGCGCACGCCGACCACTACCCGCGCCTCGAAGCCGCTCTGGACGCACTCGGCTGAAGCGCACACCAAGCTCCAGGACGCGGTCCGTACGCCGCCCGGCCGCCTGGGACCGGAGGTCAGCCGCGGGCGCGGAGGCTGGCTTCTTCGAGGTCGAGTTCGCGCTGGATACGGCGCCGGGTGGCGTTGCTGATCTTGTTCGCTTCGTAGAGGCGCTGGAGTTCGGCCGCCTCAATGGCGATGAGTGTGCGGCGTACCTCGCGGTAGGCGTCGGCGGGACGGGCGTCCGGATCGCTGTAGTGGGCATCGTCGGCCTGCTGCACGCGCGCTTCCAGATGGCGACGGGCCTGCTTCAAGGCGGCCTCGGCCGCGGCGCCCAGATCTGCGAGCTGGTCCGGATCGCCGAGCTGTTTGAGCTCTTCGAGAGCTGCGTGGGCGATGTGCCGACGGGTCCGGGCCTCCTCGCGTGCGGTGTGCTCCGGTTCCAGAGCGATGCCGGAGCGGCGCACGACAGGCGCGAGGGTGAACCCCTGGAAGATCAGGGTGAGCACGATGGTCCCGGTGGTGAGGGTGAGGATCAGTGCTCGGTGCGGCAGCGGCGCCCCGGTGGCGGTGGTCAGCGGGATGGAGAGCGCGGCGGCCAGCGGCATCACGCCTCGGGTGCCCGCCCACGACAAGACGGCCGGAACGCGCCAGGAGAGCCGACTGTCGCTCCCCCCACGCCGGGCATGGATCAGGGCGGACAACGGGAAGACCCACAGCAGTCTGATCGTCAGCACGGTGAAGGCGATCACCGGTACCCACAGCGGCCAGCCGTGCTCATCGCGTGCGAGCTGATGGACGGCGGAGGGGAGTTCGAGGCCGATGAGGGCGAAGACGACGCTCTCCAGCAGGAAGGCGACCGTGTCGTAGACGGCGTGGACCTGGATGCGGATAGGGGCGTTGCTGAGCTTGTGGCCGGTGCTGCCGAGGACGACCCCGGACACGATGACGGCGGTCACGCCGGAGCTGTGCGATTGCTCCGCGATGACGTACGAGGCGTACGGAGTGATCAATGCGATGACGGTCTCCAGTATCGGGTCCTCGGTGCGTCTGCGAATGAGGGCCACGACGATGGCGACCGCCGCCCCGATGAGGGCTCCTCCCCCCGCGAGGATCAGGAACTGCTCGACGGTCCCGGCCACACTGATCGCGCTGCCGGAGACCGCGGTGACCACCGCGACCTTGTACAGGACCAGGGATGTCGCGTCGTTGAACAGGCTTTCCGCCTGCACCATGGCCTGCACGCGCGACGGTAGGCACAGGCGCCGGCCGAGCGCGGTGACGGCCACCGGGTCGGTGCTGGCCAGAACGGAGCCGAGGATGAACGCGGTCGCCGTGGTCAGCGGGGTGATCTCTCGGGCGACGTAGCCGACCGCGACGGCCGACGCGAGAACCAGGCCGAATACCAGGCCGGTCACAGGCCGCCATACGGCGCGTACGTCGCGCACGGAGATCTCGCCGGCCGCGGCGTAGAGCAGCGGTGGCAGCACCAACACGTTGATCACGTGCGGCGGCAGACGAACCTCGGGGACCCAGGGCATCAGCCCGACGACCAGACCGGCGATGACGAGGAGCGAGGGGGCGGGCAGGCTCCAACGCCGGGCACCGGTCGCCACAGCGGTGGCCAGGACCACGAGGAGCAGAATGACGATCAGGCCGGTCATGGAGCGTCCCCGCTGGGTTACGGCTTGTTACCCCCCTCTGGCCAGGTACTTTCCCAAAGTAGCCGACCCCTGGCGGTGCTGCACCGTACAAGGCACTGGTGTTCCGGCTCCACTTGTCGTGGTGCCGTTGCTCAGTCCACGTCCACGTCTTCGAACAGCGCGTGCATAGCGCCGAGTACGCGAAGGCACGCGTCGATGTCCGGCATGGTCAGATCACCGTCCACGCGACGCAGCAGTGCGTGCTCACGTGCCCGCACCGCGCCGATCGCCTCCCGGCCCGGATCTGTGAGCCGGATGAGCGGCGACCGGCGGTGCGCGGGGTTGGCGACGCTCTCCACCAGACCCTGCCGCGCCGCGTCGTTCACCGTGCGCTGCACGAACTGCCGGCTCAGCGCCTGCGCCCGCCCCATGTGCGGCACGGTCATCGGCCCCCGGGTGCGCAGGAGATCGAGGACCGCGCGCACCCCGACGGACAGGCCCTCGGTCGGCGCCGCCTCCTCCACCTTGCGGTGGACCCGCCGGTAGAGCGGGCCGACCAGGTCGAAGACCTCAGTGAGGCGTTCGGCCAGTTCGTCCGGGGAGGGCGTGGTGGGGGCTGCGATGCTCTCGTCGGTCATACGGCCATGATGACACCTAGGTTGTCAAAGCAGCGCGGAGATGACACCTTGGTTGTCATGAGTGCCGATCTCGTATCCGCCCCGATCCGCTCACTCAAGACCGCCGACGGCTGTCTCGCCTACCGCGAGGCGGGTTCCGGGCCGCCCCTGGTGTTCCTGCACGGTGGCTTCCTCGACCACCGCATGTGGGAGGAACAGTTCCGAGCCTTCGCTCCGCGCCACCGGGTCATCGCGTTCGACGCCCGTGGACACGGCGGGTCGGACAATGCGGTCGGCCCCTTCCGGCACGCCGACGACGTCGCCGCGCTGCTGCGGAGCCTGGACGCGGACCCGGCCGTGCTGATCGGCGTCTCGATGGGCGGGGCCACCGCCGTCGACTGCACACTGGAACACCCGGAACTGGTCCGCGCGGTCGTCGTCAGCGGCGTCGGTACCAGCGAGCCCGTCTTCGAGGATCCATGGGCGCTGGACGTGTTCGCCGCCCAGGAGCTGGCGCTGGCCGTGGGTGACGTGGCGGGCTGGGTCGACGCATTCATGCGATTCACCGTCGGCCCGCACCGCGACCTGGCCGCGGTCGGTCCTGACGTGGTGCGCCGTGCACGGGAGATGACTCTCGGCACTCTCGCCAAGCACACGCCCGGTGAGCCCGACCATCGGGTTCCCGTCACGGCCACCTGGGAGCGCGCGGCCGACATCGCCGTTCCCGCGTGCGCGATCAACGGCGCCGTGGACGCACCGGACCACCTCGCCATGGCCGACCGCCTGATGAAGCTTGTCCCTGGCGGCCGTACCGTCACCGTCCCGGACGCCGCGCACTACCCGAACATGGAGAATCCGGCAGGCTTCAACGCCGAACTGGCCTCGTTCCTGGAGACGACATACGGGAACGGCGCGTCGACCGCCTGATCCGCACGACGCTCCGACGCGGGGCGTGGCCTGCTGACGAGACGGTCCGGTTGCCCTGCTCTCAGCGGCGGGTCGGCTGAAGGCGCGTTATGCGGTCGAGGTCGCCGGCGAGGAGGTCACGGTGGCTGATCGTGAAGTCCCCGTTGGGCAGGGCCTGTTCTCGGCCGTAGTGCCGGCCCAGGACCGCGTCGGGGAGGAAGGTGCGCAGGCTGTGCCGCATGCCTCTCGGGTAGTCGACAGGTTCGCCCCAGCCGGCGGGGGCCTGGTCGGTGGAGAGCAGGACCCAGTGGTCGACGGACACGGCGGTGTCCAGGTCCGGCGCCGCTCCGGTGTGGCTGTCCAGGGCCGGCAGAGTCAGCCGGTCCGGGTCGAGCGGCGGATACCAGAGCAGCAGGGGCTTGGCACGTTGGGCGTCTGCGTTGTCGAAGCAGCAGACGACGACGGTGTGGTCGGGGAAGTGGTCGGCGTAGAAGCGCAGGAGGCCGGGGTCGAGGTCAGGGCGGCGGTGCGGCGGCACCTGCCGCAGCGCGGCGGGGATCGTGGTGGGGTCGGCGGCCAGGAGCACCGTGTAGACGTCGTGGTCGAAGATCTGGACGGGCTCCGGCTCCGCGCTCATCCACGCGATGTCGTCGGCTCCGGTGGCGTCGGTTTCGACGGCGGCGACCATGCGCTGCAGGACGTCGCCGGTGCGTCCGGCGGAGAGGAAGTGCCTGGGGGTGAGTTGCCTGGTGGGCAGGTGCAGCAGCATGGCGTTCGGGCCGGCCGCCAGGTTGACGGCGGTGTTCTGGTAGCCCAGGACATGGATGAGGCCATGGACGGGATGGTGCTGTCGCCCGCAGTACACGATCGTGCCGGAAAATGCGGCCTCACCTGTCGATGTACACATGGCGGCAAGCTACCGCCCCGGTCCGGCGGGACCGAGGGATTTACGGTCCGAGCAAGACAGACGGCAGTTTCTGAGGTACCGACGAGCCGGGCTGAGAGGCACCGACGGGTAGGCCTGGGGGAACGTAGTTACGCACCATCGCACCGAGGGCGATCACGAAGCTCAGCGTGAACTGGGATTCCTGGCGATGGCCGCCGGCGGTTGGCATGTTGGCGGCGTCTGCCCACGGCATCACTCGGCGGGCACGGCGAGTGCCAGCTTGCCCGTGACGCGGCCGTCGAGAAGGTGCCGGATGGCGGTGGCGGTCTCGGCTAGCGGGTGGACCCGGTCCACGACAGGGCGGAGCACGCCCGTATCGATGAGAGCGGTCAGGTCGCGCAGCCCATCGGCGTGCTCGGAGGCAATGAAGGTGCCCAGATGCTGGCCGACGAACGGGGACAGCATCTGTGCGCGAAGCTGCCGGTCGGTGCCTCCGAGCCAGGAGCCGTCTGTCTCGCCACCGGTGATGACCAGCCTGCCGCGGGGCGTGAGGGCGCGGCGCAGATCACGCAGACCGCGGTTGCCTGCGATGTCGATGATGGCGTCGTAGCGTTGCGGACCGGCGAGGAAGTCCTCGCGGGCGTAGTCGATCACGCGGTCGGCGCCCAGCGCGCGTACGGCGTCGAGCTTGGGAGCACTCGCGACGGCCGTGACCTGGGCACCGAAGGCGTGGGCGAGTTGGACGGCGAAGGTGCCCACGCCGCCGGCGGCTCCCGTGATCAGGACCTGCTGGCCGTCCTGGACCTTGCTCCTGTCGCGGACCGCCTGGAGTGCGGTGAGCGCGCTGACGGGTACCGTCGCCGCCTCCTCGAAGGTGAGTCCGGCCGGTTTGGTAGCGATCCTGTCGGGACGGGTGGCTGCGTATTCGGCGAACGCGGCGACCGCCGTGCCGTAGACCTCCTCGCCGGGCGCGAACCCGGCCACGTCGGAGCCGACGGCCTCGACGACACCGGCGATGTTGCGGCCGGGGTTGGGGAGCTTCGGCCTGCGGAGCCCGCTGACGGCCCGGACCGCGTACGGCAGACCGGCCATCATGTGCCAGGTGCCCCGGTCCACGCTGGAGGCGCGCACCCGCACCAGTACCTCGCCCGAACCGATGGTGGGCCGGGCGAGCCGCGCCGTGCGCAGCACGGCCTCCGGCTCGGCGCCGTAGTGCCCTTGGATGACGGCCACCATCGTCTGGGTCCCACCGGTGATTGAGATCGGCTCGCTCATGTTCCGCATCGCTATGGCTCCCGGCTGCGCTTACTTACAGCGTAAGTTTGACTTACACCGTAAGTAGAGCACTTACGACGTAAGCTCGTCAACGCTGGGAGACCCCGAGAGGAAGTGACCGTCCACCGTGACCCGACGTACCACCGCGCAGCCGACCCGCGAGACGCTCACCCGGCAGCGGGTGCTGCATGCCGCCGTCGAACTCGCCGACAGCGGCGGTCTGGAAACGCTGAGCATGCGCAAGCTCGGCGAGGCCGTCGGAGTCGAGGCGATGTCCCTGTACAACCACGTGGCCAACAAGGAGGACCTACTCGACGGCATGGTTGACCTGGTCTTCGGCGAGGTCGAACTGCCCACGCCGGGTGACGACTGGCGACAGGCGATGCGGCAGCGGGCCATCTCCATGCGCCTCGTGCTGTCCCGCCACCGCTGGGCGATCGGGCTGATGGAATCGCGGTCCACTCCGGGTCCGGCCACCCTGCGTCATCACAACGCCGTTCTCGGCTGCCTGCGTCAGGGCGGATTCTCGCTCGCGCTGACCGCCCACGCCGTCTCGGTTCTCGACAGCTACATCTACGGGTTCGCCCTGCAGGAGAAGGCCTTGCCCTTCGACACCCCGGAGGAGACCGCCGAACTGGCGGAGTCCATCATGAGCGGTTTCGGTGACGGCGAGTACCCGTACCTGGCCGAGATCGCGACCGCTCACGTCATGCGTCCCGGGTACGCCTACAGCGACGAGTTCGTATTCGGACTGGACCTCATCCTCGACGGCCTCCGGCAAGCGGCGGACTGACGAGTCCAAGGCGCGCACTCGGAGTTCCAACTCGGCGCGGGCCGAGGGAGGCAACTACCGCAAGACTTCGGTAGTGGTGATTCACTCGGCATCGAGCTGGTGGTCGGCCCAGACATAGCTTTCAGGCAGCAAGTCGGCGATCTGCACGGTTCGGATGCGGTCGTCTTTCCCGACGATGACCTTGAGGGTGGGGAAGTAGTCGAGAAGGGCCTGTCGGCACCGGCCGCACGGGGGAACAACCCCTCGGTCGCGGTCGCCCACGGCGACGATCGTGTCCAGCTCGTAGGCGCCCTGGGCGGCGGCCGCACCGATGACGACCAGCTCGGCGCAGGGTCCTCCCGTGAAGTGGTACGCGTTCACCGCGGTGACGATCCGGCCGTCCCGGGCACGGGCCGCGGCTGCCACGGTGTGGTTGTCGCCCCGGCAGCGAGTGCGAGCCATGTGCTCTGCGGCCTCGATGAGTTCGTGGTCGACGGGGTGGGTCTGCGCGGTCATGTTCCCTGCCTTCGTCCGGTCCCAGGCAACGTTGGCCCGTGTGACATGGGTGTGCAAACGAATATCGCCGGTGTGCCTGTACCGCCAGATGATGCAGCGGCGGCGACACCACGCCGCCAGGACCAGCTTCCGAACGGCGCGTCAGTCACCAGGGCGACCGGCGCTCGCTACGTGCGCAGGTGGCGGCTCACATCGCCCACCAGGTGGATAAGAACCCGGCGTTCGACGAACCGCCACTCCCCCTCGCGGCGTTCGAATCGGTCGCCGTACCGGCCCGCGGCGATGGCCTGCAACGGGAAGTCAGGCAGGGCTTGAAAGACGGTGACGTAGGAACGCGCAGTGGCCGTGCCCGCCTTCTCGTCGGCCCTGACGGCGATGTTCGTCGTGGCGTGGTGGGTGCGCGGTGTGCCGTCCTCGTAGAGGATCACGGTGTCCCTGAGCATCCGCTCGACGGCCTCGCGCCCCTCGGCGGGTGCCCCGCTTCCCACGAACACCGCGTCGGCGAACAACCCGCCCACGCCGGCGAAGTCGCCGGAGTCGACCAGTTCGGCGTATCTGGCAATCAGGCTCGTCACGGCGACATCCGTGGCTGCGTTCGTGACTCCTCCCCCTCGTGAACGAGGGGGCTTCTCGCTATGCCGGTGCGGCGTCGCGACGGACCAGCCCGGCCCGTAGAACGTTCAGGGCGC
>NZ_JBIARC010000104.1:0-17729 GCF_042889625.1 Streptomyces sp. NPDC002573
CGAGTTCGGGTACCTCACCCCACTCGAAACCCGAGCCAGGCTGCAGCACGACTTCACCCCCGCAGCGTAAGCAACCGCTGTCCAAGATCAGGGGGGATCTTCAGGCCGCACCCGTATGCCATGCCAATGCCATCGGCCGCTTCCTGTGGCGGGCCACCATGGAGTCGCGCAGCGTGGAGTCGAGGAGCGTCAGTGGCCGCTTGAGAGGTGAGGGGTATGGACATGGAGGAGTCAGGGCCGCGTGTCGTGGTGGGCATCGACGGGTCGGCGTCCTCGCACGGGGCGCTGCGGTGGGCCGTACGGTATGCCGACCAGATCAGCGGGAGTGTGGATGCCGTGGCTGCGTGGGAGCTGCCGGGGATGTACGGCTGGTCGGGTCCGGTCGTGGACACCGCCTTGGACGAGGACAACGCCCGGCAAAGACTGGTCCAGGAGCTGAGGGACGTGCTGGGCGCCGAGGGGGCGTCCTCGGTCAGGGCACTTCTGGTGCGCGGCAACCCGGCCGACGTGCTGCTGCGGGCGGCTGAGGGGGCCGAGGCCCTCGTAGTCGGAAGCCATGGGCGAGGCGGTTTCGCCCGAGCTCTTCTGGGGTCCGTCAGCCACCGCGTCGCGCAGCACGCGAACTGCCCCGTCGTGATCGTCCGCTCGAAAGAGTCGTGACCGGAAGACCATCAAGTGCCTGCTCACCTCATACACGGTGTGCAGTGGCCTGATGACCACGATCTCCTCTGTTGCGCAACCGGGGCGGCTCCAGGTCGGACCCAAGGTTGTCGTGGGCGTAACCGATCGACTGGTGGACGGCGACCACGCCGTCCACAGAGCGGCAAAGTCGTTCGATGACCGGGATGAGGGACCTCTCCTCGACCCGGCCGGTCAGGGTCACCACTCCCTCGCGTGCGTCGGCGCGGATGGTGCCCGGACGAATTCCCAGGGTGGCGCCCAGGACATCCTGGTGGATCTCGTCGCTGATCGCCGTGTCGGTGCGCAGGAAGGGCCTCAGCAGGTCGCTCCGGCTGACTATGCCGACCAGTTTGCCGAGGTCATCGACCACGGGTAGCCGCTTCACCTTGTGCCGGTACATGGTGCGGGCGGTCTCTACGACGTTCCAGCCGGGCCGTGCCGTCACCACGGGAGCGCTCATCATTGCCTCGGCTGTTTCAGCGTCGGCGCGTGCCAGCTCGTCCAGGCTGAGCCGGTGGCCCACCGGTCGCCCCTCCGGGTCGGGCAGGCTCGCCGCTTTGCGCAGCAGGTCCGCCTCGGACACGATCCCGACGGGGTGTCCCTCGTCGTCGATGACGGGAACGGCGGTGATGTCGTTGTCGCGCAACAGATGGGCGATCTGCTTGAAGGACGAACTGAGCTGTGCCGTGACGACAGGGCGTGTCATGACTTCGGTGACAGTCCGGTGCTGCATGTTCCGCGCTCCTTCCGTGCGTGTGCTCCACACCGGGCTTGCCGACGCCCTCCCACACGGTTGCCAGATGCGGTCGCATGGTCTGCTTTGTTCACGACAGTGGCTCCACCCCTGATCCGTCAGTCCACCGTGGCCTGCTGCGGCCGAGCAGTGGGCAGCAGAGATCCGAAAACCCTTCTGCTCAGATGATGTCGAGCACCTCGGTCACAGGCCGCCGGGGGGAGGGTTGCCCCTCAGGGCCGTACCCGAGGCGGATCACCATCTGCACGTATGCCATGGCTGACGTCGGTTCGCGGACCGCCCACCGGAATTCGGGCCATTCCAGAGGCTGGGAGGTCAAAGACGCGACGAGGCCGTCCAGAGTGGCCTGGAGCCAGACCCGTTCCAGGGCCTGCCCTGCCCGTAGCCAGTCCTCCGGCCGGTCCTGGGCCGTACCGAGCAGGGCGATGTGAGGGCGCTTCTCGAAGGGTGCCCAGTCGCGACCGGCCACCGTCCGGCCGACGGTGAGGTCACGTACGGGAGAGCTCGCTCCCCACTGGCCGGGGCCGAGCGCTTCCGCGGGAATGCCATCCGAAGGCGAGATCTCGCTGGTGGGTTCCGTTCGGACCCAGTGTGCCGTCTCACCGCGTACATCGGGGGCCCACGCCTCGCAGCATTCGGCGTCGTGCACAAGATCCAGTACCGATTGCACATGCCAGGCATCGAGGAACACCATCCGACTTCCTTCGAGGTGGGCCGCGACGCACAGTCCGTCCCTCAGAACATCTGGGATGTCCTCTTCGAGGAAGGGGTGTCGGCTCGTGTGGCGTCGATGGATCGCCGGCTGAAGCGGCGCGAGAGGGTCGTCCGGAGGTGCGCTGCCGGTGAGGTCCACCGCTGCCAGGAGTGCCGGATCGGAGTCGTCGGGCAGCAGACGTACGGCGGGCTCCCGGCCCGCCGCCACCGCGGCGACGCGCAAGTTGAACAGTGCGGCACCACAGCCCATATGCAGGCCGCGGTTGTCCGGATCCGTCCTGGGGAGTTCGCGTTCAAGGTCGGCGTACAGCCGCAAGGTGCCGCTGCCGCGATGGAACCGGAACTTCCAGGGCTGTGCGTTGTGCAGGGACGGAGCCGCCGCGGCGGCCTCGATGAGTGCGGTGACGGCGGACGTGTCCGCAGTTGGTGCGGTCACCGGATCCTCCCTTCCGCGTCGGGCGGGTTTCCCCGGCAGGCCGGCGGAAGCACTGTCTCGCGCGCTGTACCGCTGGCACGACCGAGGAGACGGTCGCCACACGTTCAGCCTGGGAGCGGGCGGCACGCCTGCGGTAGGGCCACCCGGACCTTTTCGGGACCAAGTGGACCCCGGTCACCGGGGGCAAACAGACGGAGACACTCCAGTTCCTTCCTGAGATGGTCTTCCGCGTGTGCTCCGGGGGATCCGTGTTCCGGAGGGGGAAAGGGCCCGATGCCGGGCGGTTGCGGACCGGGAGGAGTCCGCCACGGTGGCGGAGCACGGCGAGACACTCCGACAGATCACGGCGCAAGGGAGAAGTAGCTCTCCTCCTCCTGTGTGAAGTGCAGACGGAGGATCGTGTGCAGGCCGTACAACGAGGCGCGCAGGTCATCGAGTTGTTCCGGCCGCAGTCCGCCCTGCTCGTCGGCGAGGCGCATGTGGGTTGCGATGCGCTGGGCCAGGCGCTCGATCTCGGCGTGGGCTCGACTCATCGTGTCGGTGGCTTCCGGGCCGAGTCGCCGGTTCAGTGCCGGGTAGAGCTCGTGTTCCTCGGCGTGTTCGTGGGGCAGGAGGCGCTCTGTCAGGAGACGGTCGATCTCGCGTACCGCGGCCAGGGCGCGGGGGCCGCTGTCCATGGTGAGGAGGCCGGCCGCTTCCCGGATGGCGTCGAGGGCGTCCCTGAGGTCGTCGTGCTCGGTGGCGAACCGGTGAATGAGGCTCTCCGCGTCCGGTTCCAGGACGGGCCGCGTGCCGGGTGCGGGGAGCAGGGCACGGAGCGCGTTGAGGATAACGGCCATGTCGATGGCTTCCTGGAGGAGGGCGCCCGGCGCTGGCGGAAGCCGCCCGAGGAGAGCGGCGGTCATCGCGACCAGCGACATCGTCATCCCGGCGGCAGCACTTTGGACCGCGATGTGACGGGCGTGGCCGGCGATCTCCATGGCGTCCGCGAGCCGCGCCACACGGTCCGTGGTGAGGACGATGTCGGCGGCTTCGGAGGCGGAAGTGGAACCTCGCGCTCCCATGGCCACACCGACGTCGGCTGCGGCAAGGGCGGGGGCGTCGTTGACGCCGTCACCGACCATGACCGTGACGGCACGGCGGCTCTCCTCACGCACCGTGGCGATCTTGTCGGCGGGCAGTTGCCCGGCCCTCACGTCGTCGAGGCCCAGGACCGCGCCCACTTCACGGGCGGGTGCGGGCCGGTCCCCGGTCAGCATCAGCAGCCGGTTCAGACCTGCCGTCCGCAGTCGGCGGATGGTGCGGGGCGCGTCCTGGCGCAGCGGATCCCGCAGCAGCAGTGCGCCGCAGAGCGCGCCGTCCACGGTGAGCCAGACGGTCGCGGCCCCGTCCAGCAGAGCCCGGTTGTCCACGGCGCGTGCCCAGTCGGGCAGGCCCGTCGGGGGCAGTCCCGTCCGGCCGACGGCGATGCGATGCCCTCTCACAGTGCCGGTGACCCCTCGCCCGGGTTCCTCGGTGACGTCGTGCGGGGACGTGAGGGAAAGAGCGCGGGCCTTGGCCTCACGGACGATGGCTTCGGCCAGGACATGGGCAGACACCTGGTCGAGCGAGGCCGCGAGTCTCAGGACCTCGCCCGGAGCCGGGCCGCCTGGGGCGCCGACCACTTCGAGGACTCGGGGGCGCCCCGCTGTCAGGGTGCCGGTCTTGTCGATGACGAGGGTGCGGGCCCGGCCCAGACGTTCCAGTGCACCGCCGTCCCGGACGACGGCGCCCCGGCGAGCGCACTGGGACAGACCGGAGACGATGGCCACCGGGGTTGCAAGGAGCAAAGGGCAGGGGGTGGCCACGACGAGTACAGCCACGGCCCGCACTGCGGAACCGCTGATCAGCCAGGCGAGGGCGGCCAGCGCCAGTGACAGGGGCAGGAACCAGGCGGCGTAGCGCTCCGCCAGCCGCACCGTGGGAGCCCGCTCGGCTCCCGCCTGCCGGGTCAGCCGCACGATTTCCGCGTAGGTACTGTCCGCCGCGGTGGCCGTCGCCGTCACCTCGAAGACGCCTCCGGCGTTGACGACACCACTGCGCACGCCCTCGCCCGCATGACGCTCCACCTGTGCGGACTCGCCGGTCAGTACGGATTCGTCGAGTACGGCCGGCTCGGCGATGACCACACCGTCGACCGGGACGACCTCGCCGGGACCGACGACGATAACCTCACCGGGGACAACCTCGTCCAGCGGCACGACCGTGACGTCCGAGCCGTGGCGGCGGCGGGCGGAACGCGGCGCGTGTTCCAGCAGCGAGCGCAGGTCGCGCGAGGCGCGCCGCTCCGCCGCGGTCTCCAGGGACCGCCCGGTTGCCAGCATCAGCCCGATCAGCGCGCCGGCCAGATACTCGCCCACCGCCAAGGTCCCGGCCAGCGCCAGCACCGCGATCACGTCGACGCCGATCCGCCCCCTGCGCAGGGCACCTACAACCCAGGCGGCTGCCGGAGGAAGGGCTAGTGCGGTGCCGACGGCCCAGCAGGCGTCGGCGGTCTCGCGGTGGCCCAGCAGCCACGCGATCCCGCCGCCGACCAGAGCGCCCGCGGTCACCACCAACAGCGTGAACTCCGTCAGACGCCGACCCGGTCGAGCCCTCGCCAGAGCCTGACGGTCTTCCTGGCTGTCATGGTCTTCTTCACTCGGCACGGTGCCCTCCTCCCGACCGGAAACGGTTTCTGGCCGCGCGCTACGGCACTGACCTGGGCCGGGCGGCAGAAGGTGGCAGGCCTACAGAGTCACGACGTCAGGGCCTGTTCCCGGGTGGCTCATGCCGACGGGTCCGGCACGGCAATGACGGGACATCGGGCGTGGTGCAGCACACCTTGGCTCACCGAGCCGAGCAGCATGCCGCCGAAGCCGCCGTGGCCCCGGGTTCCCACCACCAGGCCCAGAGCATGTGCCGACTCCTCAGTCAGCACCTCTACCGTATGACCGCTGATCAGCTCGTGGTGCAGCTCAACATTCGGGTACTCCGCACCGCGGCCTGCAACGGTCTCGGAGAGCAGACGCCGGCATTCCTGCTGCGATGCACGTTCGTCGAGCATCCCCAGCAACCCGGGCTGCCACACGTACACGGCCCGCAGGACCGCGCCATGCATGGCCGCCTCCTCGAACGCGAAGTCGACGGCGACCGCGGAATGCGTGCTGCCGTCCACGCCGACGACGAAGTACGCGGGCTGCTGGGTGACATGCTCCGGCTCGGGCACGACGACGACGGGGCAGTGGGCGTGTGCCATGACGGGCAGGGCGACGGAGACGGAGCCGAATACCTCCCTCACCCGGCTGAGGTGTTGCGAGCCCAGGACGACGGCACTGGCGTCGTAGCTCTGCTCTCGCAGGACCCACGCCGGGTCCCCCTCCGCCAGCAACCCGGCCACCTCGACCTGCGGCTGCCGGGCCTCGGCGAAAGCCACCGCGTCCTTGAGTGTCTGTTCCCCGGCCTGGTGCATCACCTGGTTCCACGCCTCCCAGGAGGGCGGCACCTGCCACTTCCGGAACTCAACGGTCGGCGTTCCCTCTGCGTGGACCAGACGCAGAGGCACCTGCCGCCGCGCGGCCTCGTCGGCCGCCCAGGCCAGCGCCATCCGCTTCGTGGAGTCGGGGTCGACACCGACTACGATCGGCCGGTTATGACTGGGTGGGGCCATTGTCGTCTCCTGAACGAGCCGTCATGCACCGTGTCCATCGGGTGCCGAAGTGTGCGCGAGGTGTTTGATGTATGCGTCAGGCCCGGGGAAGTACAGCGTCACCCGATCGGTGTCCTCCCAGTGCACGTTGAACGGGGGGCTGCCGTCCGGATGGTGGACGCCGACGATCTCGCCTTCTCGGGCGATGATGCCCGGGGCGGTGCCACGTACGACGATCTCGTCACCGACGCGAGCACGCATGCTGTTGCCTGTGGATTCAGCAGGGGGCACGTGCTCCGTCCGCCGGTCCTTCCCGGCCGGGGCGGGTGCGGTCATCTCGTCTCGCCTCCTCGACGTGGCGACGAAAAGGGCTCGGCGGACGCTCATGGCCACTTACCTTTTCCACGCCGTCGAAGAGTCCTTTCCGTCGATTCAAGGAAAGCCCGTCCATGCGGGTTTTGCAGGGGCCGATGGTCCCCGGTCCGGGGACCATCGGCCCGCCACTCGACACCGACGGGGCACGCGGAGGCCGGGTTCCCGTTCAGCTGTCGTCATGGCTCCGCGCCGTGGTCGCCACAAGGATGGAGGCCTGCGATCAGCGTGCCCGCCACTCCCGGATGCCCCCGAGGCGCTGCGGGCAGAACCGCCCTTCGATCTCTTCACGTACCCGTGAGGTCAGCTCGTCCAGCGCGCGGGACCTGAGCGGGCGCGGCGGCTCGGGATCGTGGATCCTGCGGGCCGAGGGGGGAAGGGCGGCGACGTCGTGGGCAAGGCGCGCCCGCGCATACTGCCACCGGTCGCGCGCGCCCGTGCGCCGGCCATCGCGCATGAGGGTGCGCAGAAGCGGTTGCGCCTCACTCGGAGGGTCCTCGTCCCGCAGGGCGATCACGTCCGGCTGCCCGTCGCGCCGGAAGACCTGTTTGCGCCCCGGGGCCGTCACCTTCGCCGAGGACAACTTCATGACAGGTCGGCCGGCGTATTCGACGAGCTTGTACGCGGCGTCCAGGTACGGAGCGTCCGCGGCCACGCCGACCCTGGTGCCCACGGCGTACACGTCGATTGGGGCCCCGGTCCGCACCAGGTCGGCAACGGCGTATTCGTCGAGCCCGCCACTGGCTACAATGCGCACATCGGCGAGCCCAGTGGCATCGAGGGTGGCACGTGCCTGCCGTGCGAGGTCCGCGAGGTCACCGCTGTCGAGACGGATCGCGCAGCCCGGTCCCCGGCGGATCTCCTTCAGCACCCGGGCCGCGGCGCTGACTCCCGCGTCGGTCTCGTAGGTGTCGACGAGGAAGGTGACCGGGCCGGGGTGGGTACGCGCAAAGGCGCGGAACGCCTCCTCCTCACTGGGGAACGCCTCGATGTAGGAGTGGGCCATCGTGCCCGAGGCCGGGATGCCCAGAGCGACGGCTGCGGCCACGTTGCTGGTGGCGGCGTAGCCCACCAGTGCTCCCAGCCGTGCCGCCTGCAAGCCCGCCCAGGGGCCGTGGGTGCGGCGCAGGGAGAAGTCCACGACGGGCCGTCCGGCCGCCGCCAGGACACAGCGAGCTGCCTTGGACGCCACTGCGGTCTGATGGCACAGCTGGTTGAGCAGGTACGTTTCGACGAGCTGGGCCTGAGGGAGCGGTGCGGTTACTTCGAGCAACGGTTCGCCGGGGAACACGACGTGCCCCTCCGGGACGGCCCGCACCTCGCCGTCGAAGGCCAGGCCCCTCAGCGGCTCGAGGTCTTCGGGCGGTCTGTGGAGGGCTTCCGCGAATGCCTCCACATCGCCCCGTTCGATCTGGTAGCCCTCCAGGAAGTCCAGAGCCGGTTCCAGGCCCGCGGCAACCAGGAAACCCCGGCCGGGCGGCAGATCCCGGACGAAGAGGCTGAAGGTGGCGGGGGCTCGCATTCCCTCCCGCAGGTAGGACATGGCCATGGTCACTTCGTACAGATCGGTGGTGGTGACATCGGACATGGCGATCACCGCTGAGTGGGCTGGGCAGGGGCGGGTGGCGAGGACGCTGCTTCTTCTCGTCACCAGCTTCGGCGAATACGCGTGCGAAAGCATGGGCCGACCGGCCCCTCAAGCCCGGTCCTGTCTCTGCCGTACCGGCCTTGAGCCGCGGGGAAAGGTACAGAGGGGACTATAGGGACCCTCGGTATGGGCTGTTCGGCCTCAGCAGCACGCAGCGGTTCGCGGTGGACTGGAGATGTCAACAGCCGCAGTACCAGTTCTGGAGACGGCAATGGCCACACTTGCACGCAGGCAGAAGTTTCCGTTCCCGGAGATTCCTGAGTGGTTCGAGGCTTTCCCGGCGCGTTTCGCGATGCCCACGATGGGTGACCTCTACGCGGTCCGCATCGAGGACTACACGGAGGGAGACCGGTATGTGATGCGGGCGGAACTTCCTGGTATCTCGCCCGAGGACATCGACGTCGCCATCAGCGAAGGCGTGCTGACCTTCAAGGCGGAGCGCACCGAGCATGAAGCGGAGAAGAACCGCAGCGAGATCCGGTACGGCTCCATGAGTCGCAGCGTGTCGCTGCCCCCGGGCGCAAACGAGGATGACGTCGAGGCCGACTACACCGACGGCATGCTCACGGTCAGCGTGGGCCTTGGACGTAGAAAGGCTGAGGCCAGGCATATCGAGGTCACACACCATGCCTGATCCCACAGCTGGCGAACCCCGGCTCGGGGGTGCACCCGCTCGAGCTTAGTTGTCGTCCGGGCGTCGGCCGTTTCGTGCCCAGCATCCGAAACCGTCGTCAAGATGCCGTCGAAGATCGTCGAAGGGGAGAGGGGACGCCGAACGATGAGGCACCGCAGCGTGGGCGATCTGATGACCCCCACCGCCGTGAGCGTGCGGCAGGGCACGACCTTCAAAGAGATCGCACGCACCCTCGACGAGTACGAGATCACCGCCGTCCCTGTGGTCGATGACGGTGGCCGACCCGTCGGGGTGGTGTCGGAAGCGGACCTCCTTCGCAAGCAGACGTCCGGTGGCATCGGCAGCACCGCCGGGGAACTGATGACCAGGCCCGCCGTGGTCGCGGAGCCGGAGTGGGACGTGGTCCGTGCCGCACGGACGATGGAGAGACGGAAGGTCAAACGCCTTCCCGTGGTGGATGGCGATGGCCACTTGATCGGCGTGATCAGCCGCAGCGACTTGCTGCGGCTGTTCCTCCGTCGGGATCGCGCCATCCAGGAGGAGATCTTGGAGGATGTCATCGTCCGGACGCTCGGTCTGCCGCCCTCGTCGCTCACGGTGGAGGTCGCCGACGGCAGGGTCACGCTGAGCGGCAGGGTGGAGCACAAGAGCCTGCTCCCCATCGCCGTGCAGTTGTGCGAGGGAGTCGACGGTGTCGTGGACGTCGTCAATTGGCTCGACTTCGACCGGGACGACACTGCGGACGAGGCGACGGTGCAGCCTCGCCAGGATCGGTCATGATCCCTGGGCCTCTTGAGGCGGACGAACACGACGGAAGGGGCCGTGCCGGGCCGCCGAGCACCGACCGCGCTCACCCCCTTACCCCGTCGCGGGACGAAGCCGCCCAGCGCCGCCGCACTGCTTCCTCGTGCTCCGCCTCCTCCAGAGCCAGTTCCACGGCGGCCAGCTCACGTGTCAGATGGGGAATCCAGTGCCGACGCAGAGCGCGGACCCGTTGGCGAGTCCGTTCGGCCTCGGCGGCGATGAGTTCGGCCGCGGTCCGGGCGGCGGAATGTTCGGCAGCTGCTCGGACGGCCGCGCGGTACGCCCTCTCCGCGTGAGTGAACGCGGTGTTCGCCGGTGTACGTTCCGCGAGGGAGCGCACGGGGGCCGTCCAGGACACGGAGGACGGGTGGCTGACTCCCATCAAGGCAGTCCACTCGACGTCGATTCGGGCACGGTCTGCGGGGGCTGCCTCGAACAGGGCCCGCTCGCCACCGAGTAGCAAACCGCGCTCGCACCAGGTCTCCGCCTCGGCGAGCCTGTCCCGCCAGACGCGGCTGGCCTCCTCCGCCGTCCGCCTCAGTTCCCGCTCGCGGTCGAGCAGGAGCCGTAGTTTGCGTTCCAGCAGGTCCGCTCCGCGCAGAGCGGTGTCCAGACTGTGCCGCAGCCGCAGTCGGCCGGCACGCCCGGGCGGCACCCTCCGTCGACGCGCGCTCACGACGTTGTTCCGTCCCCGCCCGCGCTGTTGCCTCCGGCGGCGCGGGCGTCGAGCATGGCTGCCGGGATCATGCCGAGCTGGCTGCGGGGCAGGGTGAGCAGTACGTCCCAGGCGCGGTCGAGGGAGTCTTCGAGCGCCCGGTTCTCGTCCGCGCCCTGGGCGAGGAACCCGCGTAGGAACGCGTCATCCAGGTCCAGATACCGACGGTCCGTCGGGCTCAGTGCCGGGCGTCCAATCAGGTCGGCGAGTTCCCGCACCTCCCGCGCGCGGGCCAGTGCGGCGATCAACTGGGCAGTGACGTGCGGGTGGTCGTCGCGGGTCCTTCCCGCACCCGCTCCTTTGCGCATCAGGCGCGACAGCGAGGCGAGCGCGTCGACCGGCGGATACACGCCGTGGGCATGAGTCTCACCGGACAGCACGATCTGGCCCTCCGTGATGTAGCCGGTGAGGTCGGGCACCGGGTGGGTGATGTCCCCGGCGGGCATCGTGAGCACAGGCAGGAGGGTCAGCGATCCGGGACGGCCCCTGACCCTGCCGCACCGCTCGTAGAGGGAAGCAAGGTCGCTGTAGAGATAGCCGGGATAGGCCCGCCGGGCCGGGATCTCACCCCGGGCCGCGGACACCTCGCGCAGCGCCTCGGAGTAGGCGGTCATGTCCGTCATCACGACCAGGACATGGCGGCCCTCCCCGAACGCAAGCTGCTCCGCGACCGTGAGCGCGAGCCGTGGAGTGAGCAACCGCTCGATCACCGGGGCGTCCGCGGTATTGAGCAGCAGCACCAGTTCCTTGGCGGCGGAGCGCTCCGCCAGCCCCTCGCGAACCAATGCCGCGTCGGCATGTGTGAGCCCCATGCCAGCGAAGACGACGGCGAACGGCTCGCCGACACAGGTCGCCTGGCCGGCGATCTGCACCGCCAGTTCGAGATGCGGCAGACCGGCGGCCGAGAACACGGGGAGCTTCTGTCCCCGCACCAGGGTGGTGAGGACGTCGATGGCGCCCACTCCGGTAAGCACCGGATCGGTGGGCGGCTCCCGGCGCACCGGATTGATCGGCGCACCGCCGACCGCGGCGTCCACGGAACCGACGACGGGAGGCCCGCCGTCCATCGGTTCGCCCCGCCCGTTGCACACCCGGCCCAGCCACCCGGTGCCGACCGGCACCCGCAGCGGCGCACCGGAGAACGCGATACGTGTGCCTGTCCGGTCCATTCCCGCCGTGTCCTCGAGGACCTGCAGCACCGCCAGGTCCCGGTCCACGTCCAGGACGAGCCCGTGCCGGCGCTCTCCGGAGGCGAGGACGATCGTGGCGAACTCGTCCCAGCCGACGCCGGTGACCCCCTCGACGACCACGAGCGGGCCGCGGAGCTCCCGCACTCCGGTGTACTCGACTTCGCCCGGCACCCTCATACGATCTCCGAGAGCCGTGCCAGCACCGTGTCGCGGGCCGCCGCGACAGGAGCGGTCTCGCTCGGCCCCGCGTCCTCACGGGCCCGCAGCAGCGGCGTGAAGTCGACCGCTTCGACAGCCTCTACCGGCCCGCCGGAGTCAGCCAGCTCCATGCAGCGGTCGATCACCGTCAGAACAGCCTCCACGAGCGCCGCTGTCTTCTCAGGCGTGCAGTACGCGTCCGACGGCGACAGCGCGTTCTGCTGCACGACCCCCTCCCGCACCAGCCGTCCGGCGAGCACGCTGACCCGTTCCCGCGGCGGAAGGGCCGTGACACCAACCAGTTCCACGAGATCGGCCAGCCGGTCCGCCTCGGCGAGCAGGCCTGCCACCCGCGCGCGTCGCTCGGCCCACCGAGGGTCACCGGCGCGTGCGTGCGCGACGGCCAGCGTCGCTGCGTCCCGGGAGAACGAATCCGCCCACGAGACCGCCGGGTAGTGGCGCGCGTAGGCGAGATCGCGGTCGAGACTCCACAGGCACCGCACGAACCGTTCGGTATGGGCCGTGACGGGCTCGGTGCGATCACCGCCGGGGGGCGACACGGCACCGATGACGGTGACCGAACCGGTGGCGCCGCCGAGGGCGCGCACCGATGCCGCCCGCTCGTAGAAGGCAGCCAGCTCCGAGGCGAGACCCGCCGGATAGCCCTCCTCGGCGGGCAGCTCACCCATCCGGGAAGCGAACTCGCGCAGAGCCTCGGCCCAGCGAGAGGTCGAGTCGGCGATCACGACGACGTCGAGCCCCATGTCCCGGAAGTACTCGGCGACCGTCACCCCTGTGTGCACGCTTGCCTCGCGGGCCATCATTGGCATGTTGGAGGTGTTTGCGATGGTGACCGTGCGCTCCGCCAGGCGGCCACCGGTACGGGGGTCGGTCAACGCGGACAGTTCCTCGATGACGTCGGCCATCTCGTTGCCCCGCTCCCCGCAGCCGACGTAGACGATCACGTCGACGTCGCACCACTTGGCGATCTGTTGGAGCAGCATGGTCTTGCCGGTGCCGAACCCGCCCGGGACTGCGACCGTGCTGCCACGGGCCACCGGGAACAGCAGGTCGACGGCCCGCTGGCCGGTGTGCAACGGCACCACGGCCGACAGCCGCTCCCGCATCGGCCGGGGTCTGCGCACCGGCCATGTCTGCGCCATGCACACCTCGTGCCCGTCCACCACGGCGGCCAGGGAATCCTCGGCATGGTCCCCCGCCTCGGCGATCCGCGTCACGATCCCTGAGCACCCAGGGGGTACGAGGACGCACAGGGGAACCGACGCCGCGATGTCGCCGAGGACATCGCCTGCCGACACCCGAGCACCCTCGGCCACGCGCGCGGTGAACGGCCATCTGCGACCGTCTGGTTCGGTGCTCCACTCGCCCGGCAAGAGGACGTCTCCGGCGCGGGTGAGGGGGCGGAGCAGGCCGTCGAAGACACCGCCGAGCAAGCCCGGTCCCAGCCTCACGGCGAGTGGTCCGCCCTGTGGGGCGGCGGGATGCCCGGGCGTGAGGCCGCCGGTGTATTCGTACGCCTGGACGGTGACGACATCACCGTTGATCGCGACCGCCTCGCCCGGCAGCCGATGCTCGCCCAGCAGGACCAGGTCGTGCATGGCGACGCCGGTGGTGCAGGCGATCTCGACGAGGGGCCCGGCCACGCGAAGGACGCGCGGAGGCCCGTCTTCGCCGGGCAGGTGACTTGCCGCGGCGAACGGAGACCTCATGGCGCCCATAGGTTCTGGGCCTCCGCGCCGAGGCGTTGCACGGCACGATCCGCGAGGGCGTCCGCCGAGAGGTCGACCCGGCGGCCGGGTACCTCGGCCGTCACGCCGCCATCGGGGGTGGCCGTGACCTGCGCGCCCGTTCCGATCAGCGTCCGGGCCCGCTCCTCCAGCCGGGCAAGGAACCCATCCGACTCCGCCAGGCGGTCCCGAACGCCCCCGCGCACCCTGTGCCAGAAGTCCGCGTAAGCGTCGGCGCGCGCGGCAAGTTCCCGCGCCCAGGCGTCCTCCCGGGCCCGCACCCGTTCACGGGCCGCAGCGGCGGTGCCGTCCGCCGCACCCTGATCCCGAGCCCGTTCCAACACCGCCGCCGCCTCCGCCCGCGCCGTGCGCACCGTCTCTTCCGCGTCCGCTCGCGCACGGGCCACTACGACGTCGGCATCCGTCCTTGCCGCACGAAGCAGTCCGGCACGTACGGGGTCCAGGGGGTCGGCAGAGCTTGTGGCGGAATGGGTCATGGCGGCATCACCATCGTCAGAGGCTCGGAGGTATCAGGCTCGGCCGTCCCGGTCCCCAAGGCCTCGGCCGCCTCCGGCGTGACGATCACCAAGGAGACCGACCCGGTAAGCATCCGCCAGGCCTCGCGTACGGCGTCGGGGTGCTCCGCGACCAGGACGTCGACTCCGGCGAGGGTCAACCCTCCGACCCTGCTCCGCGTACCGATGGCGGCCACCGTGCCCATTGCCATTTCCTTCCGGGTCAAGCCTTTCCGATCAGCAGGATCGCGACCACCAGCCCGTAGACGGCGATGCCTTCGGCCAGGCCTACGATCACCATGGCCCGGCCGAACATCTCGGGCCGCTCGCTCAGCGCGGCCAGCGCCGCCGCCCCGGTGTAGGCGACCGCGATAGCCGCTCCGATCGACGCGCCGGCCACCGCGATGGCTGCCCCGATCAGCGCGGACCCGTTGACAGTGGTCGCCGCGGCGGTCTGGGCGGGCGCGCCCTGCGCAGCGCCGGCAAGAGCCGTGGCGAGGAGCACACACGCACCACCCAGGAGCGCGACATTCGTCGCCAGAAGCCAGCGGAACACGTGTCTCGTCCGGCGTTGCCGCAACAGCCGTACGGCGCCGAACGCCGCGGCCAGCACGGGCAGGACCATCAACCAGGTGAGCACCCGGCCACCTCCGTTTCAGCTTCGGCCGCTGCCGCTGCCGGGACGTGCCAGGGGCGGAACGGACGGCCCTCCGCTTCGAAGAGCCGCGAGAAGATCTCGTAGAACTCCAGCCGCAGCGCCTGAACGCCTGCCACCAGAGCCTCCAGTGCGAGGGAGGCAGTGGTGCCGACGACGAACACCACCACCGCCCCTGCGGTGCCTGCGGGTCCCCGCCCGGCGAGGACGACGGTGCCGCGCCACACCAGATCCGCGAGCGCGGCATGGGTGAGGCCGAAAGCCGCGAGCCGCGCGAAGGACACGGTGTTGGTGCCCGCGCGCACCACGACGTCGAACATCCGTACTCCGGTCTCGGCAAGCCCTGCGAAGCCTCCCGCCGTGGCCCGGTACAACCCCACCGCCACCAGCGCCAGCCCGGCCAGGGCAAGCGCCGCTCCAAGGACGGCGGTGGCCTGGTGGCGCAGGGTGAGCCCCGCTGCCGTGAGTCCGAGCCCCAGGAAGAACAGGAGCCCCGCGCAGCCGGACGCCGCGTACAGCGCCTTGCCCGGACCACCCTCCCGCCAGCGGTTGACCGCGCCGGCCGCATGGGCGGCGGCCAGCAGCCCCGCCCCGAAGACCACCGCGGCGGCCAGCAGGCGCGCAGGGTCCTGCAACGGGCTCAGCCACAGCACGGGCAGCACGCCCGTCGGCCCGAAGAACTCGCCGTAGGCGGCACCCGCGAACATGGCCGCAAGCCCGGCGCCGGCGAAAAAGGGCCTCAGGCGACTGAACCGAGCGATGCTGCGAGGTCGCCCGAGCCGCAACGCCAGCGCGCCGAGCACCAGAAGCGCTCCGTGGCCCACGTCGCCGAACATGATCCCGAACATCACGACGTACGTGATGCCGGCGGCCCACGAAGGGTCGATGTCCGCGTAGGGCGGTGTGCCGTACGTCGCCACCAACGGCGTGAACGACGCAGCCTGCGACCGCAGCAGCGTCGGCGGATCGGTCCCGGGCGGGGTGCGCAGCGGAACGAGCGCACCGCCAGTGGAGGCGAGCCTCCGCGCGAGCCGCGAGACCTCCCCCGCCGGGCACCATCCGGCGAGCGCCGCCACCTCCCCACGCAGCACGGCCCCCTGGATGCGCGCCTCCAGTTGTGCCTCGCCCGCCAGCAGCCCCAGGCTGCCCTGCCGTTCCAGGACGTCGAGATCGGGTGCTGAGGCAGCCAGAAGGGGCGCTTGACCTGCGACCGACAGAACGCCCGCGGCCGCAGGCAAGACCGACCCGGGACGGCCCTCCAGGCGCTGGAGCCGTCGGGCCGCCGGCCCCGGGGCGGCCTCTTCCACCTGGTCCAGCTCAATGCATCCCGCCTCGGCGATCCGCACCAGCGTGTCCCGCAGCGCTGCGTGGGGTACGACCACCGCCACACGTCGCATCCGGACGGGTGTCACGGCCTCAGACCAGGGCATCGAACTCCTCCAGCAGCCGTCCGGCCCGGGCCGCCGACTCCAGGGCCGCCCGCACCCGCCAGGCATCCACGGACAGCACCGCGACCGCCCCCACGACCTCCTGGGGCCCGGACCGCCCATCCCGCAGCATGCCGGCGCCGTCCCGGTCGACCACGCGCCACCAGCGGGCCTCCGCCCGCCACAGGTCTTCCGGCTCCTCCACGTCCGCCAGGACCCAGCGGGCCTCCGACGGCAGACGGGCGCGGAAGTCCCGGAAGGAGGGGGCGTCGACCGCCCGCGAGCCCAGCAACTCCGCCGCGTCACGTCGCATGGGCTCTGACAGGCGACGCTGGTGTACAAAAACTTCGCGTGCTGTGAGCAGGGCGGCGCGTCCACGGGCCCACCGCCGGGCGGAAGGAACGGCCGTGGCCGTCCGCCGGGCAGCCGCCATACGCATGCCCGACACCAGCGCCCACGGCGTGTCCGCGCCCGGGTCGCCCCACGCCGAGGCCGCGAGCGCGGCGCGCAGTTCCGCGGGCGTATGAGCGTGCTCCAGCCTCCGCCAGGCGGTCTCCAAGGCGCCGAGCCGGTACGGCTGCCACGCCGCGGCCTGGGGATCAGCGCCCGGACCGTTCTGTGCCGACAGACGGGACGCGACGTTGGCGACTTCGAAGCCAGCAGCGAGCGGGCGCAGCAGGCGGCCTCCGCCCGGGGGCAGCCAGCCGGCCAGCACCCGCAGCTGCCAGAGGAGCGTGGCGGAAACCGCCCGTTGGGCATCGGGCAGTTCGACGGCCGTCCGTACGTACTTCCGGTACGGCGTCCCGGCCAGCCGATGCAGTGCGTCCTCGAGTGTCACGGAGCTCGCCATCTCCCGGGCGCCGGCCGGGCCCGGGCAACGGCTGGTGAGGGCGCGGGCCCGGACCATTCCCGCGACCCACCCGCCGCTCACTGCGCTTCCCCTGGTCCGTCCGCGCTCCGCAGCGCGTCCGTCACCACACGGTCCACCAGGGCCGTCATGCGCTCCCGCGCCCGCTCGCGTACCAGCGAGGCGGCGCGTTCCCCAGCAGCGCGAAGGTCCTCCGCCTCCCGAACGGCGGAACGGCGAAACGGTGTCGCGGCCTCCTGCCGGACCTGGGGAGCCCGGGACCGGGCCGCCGCCACGATGCCAGCCGCCTGCCGTGCGGCACTCTCCCGTATGGCTGCCGCCGCACGGTTCGCGGATGCGCGAATCGCCGCCGCCTCCTGCTGAGCGCCCGTCAGGAGCATCAGAGGACCGTCCAGTTCCGCCGCGCGCTCCGCCGCCCGGTCGGCGGGGACTCCGGTGACGGCTGCCCCCGGCGCGCCGGTCGGACGGAATCGCGCGAGGAATTCCCGCAGACTCACCACGAGCATCCTCCTGCCGGTCTGCTCCTCCTTCAGTCTCACCGCTCCTGCGCAAGCTCGCATCGGATGGACCGCACAGCCGCACCATCGGGGCCGTTCGGCTCTTGGCCCAGCCAGGGGGAGCGCGAGACTGGGACACGAGGCAACCTGACAAAGTCCGGAGGCCCTCATGAGCAAGCGAGAGAACCACTCCACCGGCGCCGAGG
>NZ_JBIARC010000105.1:0-17266 GCF_042889625.1 Streptomyces sp. NPDC002573
CCACGGATTTCCGGGAACTGGCGCACCGCCACCCCAACCTGATGGCCTACTCGTTCGGCCAACCGGACTTCATCCAGCCCGAAGACCCCTTCTGGGCCGCGCTCACCGCGATCCTGGACGCCGCCGGGGTCCCGCACCCACAGATCCCACAGGTCGCTGCCGTCATGTGCGCCGTCGTCATCGGCGTCCTCACCGCCGAACTCAACGGCGCACTCCACCAATGGTCGAACCTCACACCCGCCGGCCCCGCCGCCGGCGAAGACGGATCTATGGGTGCAGCCCCTGACGGGGACCACATGTTCCGCCTGGTACTGGACACCCTCATCACGGGCCTGGAAAACCGGCTCACCGCCGGCGGTGACGGCCAGGACACCAGCCGTTGAATCCGCGGTGCTGAGCCATTGCGGCCTGGAGCAGCCCCGTGGCCGGGCGAGCGCAGGCCACGGCACACAAGGAGGCATCCATCACACCCGGAAAGGCCGTCTCGATGCGCCCGCTGCAGATACGCGATGCGCTGCGGCTGGGCCGGGCGACCGAGCTGTGGCCCAAGACAGCACTCAGTGTCCTGCTCGCGATGGCCGTGCCAAGTCTGGTGCTGCTGGCCATGGGGCACGTCGGCCTGATGGTGTACACCGTCGGCGGATCCACGTGCGCGCTCTACGGGCACAGCCTGCCCTACGCCGCGCGCGCCCGGGCCCTGGCCTGTGTGGTACTCGGTATGGTCGTAAGCAACGGGGCGGGGCTGGCGACCGCGGCCGCCACCCACAGCACCGCAGTCCGGGTCGCTGTGGCAGCCCTCCTTGCTGCTGCCCACAAGTTCGTGTGCGACGCCACCCGGATCGGACCGCCGGGCAACGTCGTCTTCACGTTCGTCGCCGCCGGCTGCGCCTTCCTCCCGCAGCGCTTCGCCGACATCCCCGGCCACCTCGCGCTCACCCTTGCCGCGGGGTCGCTCGCCTGGACGGTGTGCATGGCCCCCGGCCTCGTCCGGTCCCAGGAACCGGAGCGTCTGGCGGTGGCCAGGGCCCTGAACGCTGCCATGCAGCTCGCTCGCACTCCCAACGACGACCCCGACCACACCTCCGCCTGCCGAGCCGCGGCCACGACAGCAGCCGAAGCCTGGCGCACGGTGTCGCTGGTACCCACCCACTCCCCCGAGCGCCAGACCCTGGCACTCCTGCTGACCCGCGCCGAATCCGGCAACACCGACCCCCGGGAACTCGCCCGCTGGGCGAGACTCCTGCGCACAACCACGCCGCTACCCGATCTCCTTTCGCCCCACCCGAAAGACGATCAGGTCACCGACCCCGGCACCGCACTGAGCGCCGACGGGAGCAGACCATGCCGCCATGGATCGCTGAATCGGTGTCACGTCGACCTGCCCAGCGCCCTGCGACCCGGTTCGCACCTGCTGCTCCTCAGCGCTCGGGTCGCGGTCGGCTGCGCTCTGGCCGGCTGGGCGTCCATGGCATTGGGCGTCGGCCGCCCCTACTGGGCCGTGGTCGCCGCCGCCTCGATCTTCCAGTCCAACCTGGCCCTCACCTGGCGACGCGCCCTCAACCGGGTCTTCGGCAACGTCGTCGGCCTCGCGTTGTTCGCGGCTCTGCTGCCGATCACCCGCGCCGGCGCACTCGCCCTCATCCTGGCCGTCCTGTTCTTCCAGGTCGCCACCGAGGCGACGATCAGCCGCGGCTACTGGCTCGGCCAGGTCTGCATCGTCCAAATGTCTTTGCTGATGCCCCAATTCGCGCATGCGCAGCCGGCCGGCGAATTGCTCATGGATCGAGCCCTTGACACCCTCACGGGCTGCACGCTCGGGCTGCTCGTTGCCCTCGCGATCACTGACCGCCGAGCCGTGGACCGCGCCAAAAGCGCCCTGGCGACGGTGAACGCATCCCATGCGGCCGCCGCCCGGTTGATGGCCCAACCATCCGCCCCCGACCCCGCCGATCTCGTCCATGCCCGCTGCCGTCTGGCGAGCGCCTTGGCCCAGTTGCGTGAAGCCACCGAAGTAGCCTCCGGCGAGTGGCGGCAACGCACCCTGCCCCAAGAACGCATCGCTGCCGCCGAACACGAGAGCCGCCAGATGCTGACCCTTCTGGCCGGGTCACTTTCCGCGGGCCCCCCTCGATGAATATCGACCCCACTGGGACGCTGCGGAGACCGTCAGGGTTGCCGCGGTGAAGGCTCACCAGTTGGATTAGTGAAGCGTAATGAACCCGTGGCAGAGCGCTACGCGCACGCCCGGCGCCCAGGCGACGTCGGGCACCCTCCTCGGTCGGGCCTCGCGGCCCGGTCGACCAGCGTCCGAAGGGAGGGAGTGTCTAATCATGATGACCGTACAGTCCCGGTCACGATCACGGACGCGCGTTCGTAACGGCCGGAGATGAGTTGGAAGAACAGGTTCGTTGCTTCCGGTTCGAACGGGATGTAGCCGACCTCCCCATCAATCACCAGCACCGGGACGCGGGTGAGACGGAGCAGTTCGTCGACTCGCATCAGGGTGGGGCGACGCCCCATCGCGCAGCGACGCCCGAAGGGCGCCCTTGACTGGCCGTCCTGTCACGCACCCTCCGAGATCGGGCGGCCCCGGCTCTCCTCCTGCACATGACCCTCTTCGGGTGGGGACGTATGTCTGTACCTGGGTGGCCGCGTTCAGGTGTACGCCGACACCACGAGCACGATCGTCGCCCGCTGGCGTGCCTGGTGCGGGGTCTTGTGGCCGTAGGCCATCTTCTTGAGCCGGTGGCGCTCGGCAGCGGTCGGTTTCAAGGGCACGGCGGAGCACACGGGCATGGAAGGAGAGCGGCCTCTCTATGCGTGGTGAGAACGGAGTGGCGGGGCCGGCTTCCCGCACGGGCCGTCGGTTCCCCAGGGCCACAGCCTGAGCATCGGACCCGGTGAACCTTCCAGGTCAGAGCCAAATTACTCGTCAGGCGTTGGAGTGAACGCCGATGCCGCCGGAGACGGTGAGGTTGTCGCCGGTGATGTAGCCGGCGGCGTCCGAGGCGAGGAAGACCACGGCTTCGGCGATGTCGGCGGGAGCGCCGACGCGGCCGAGCGGGACGTCCCGGGCCCAGGAGTCGATCATTTCCTGGGAGACACCCATCTTGCTGTAGACAGGGGTGTTGATCATTCCCGGGCTGACCGCGTTGACGCGGATGCGGCGGGGGGCGAGTTCGAGCGCGAGTGACCGCATGAGGGGCAGCAGAGCGCCCTTGGCGGCTGTCATCGCGGCCCCGAGCACTTCGGCGGCGCCCACGGTGAACACTACCGAGGCGCCCTCGTTGAGGAGCGGCAGCGCCTTTTGCAGGGTGAAGAAGTTTCCCTTGACGTTGATGTCGAACAGGGCGTCGAAGGCGTCTTCGTCGGTTGATTCGATCGGGCCGGGGCGGGAGATGCCCGCGTTGAGGAAGAGCAGGTCGAGGGAGCCGAGTTGCCAGCGCGCCTGGTCCATCGCCCGGTCGATGTCCGGCAGGGACCGTGCGTCGGCCCGGACAGCCGTGACGTCTTCGGGAAGTCCGGTGTCGGCGACATTGCCGAGGCCGGTGACCATGACGCGATAGCCGCGGCAGTGGAGTAGTTCGGCGGTCGCCTTGCCGATGCCGCTGGTTCCACCGGTGATCAAAGCTGTGGGTGCAGGCATGATGCGCTCCTTTGCGTACTTCTGGGCGGGGGTGAGCGGCTCTGCCCGTGGGCAGTAGGCGGTGCTGCGCCACCATCCCTGGCAGCGTACGACAGTCTGGCAGTGACTGCCAACCACGACGTGACTGCCGGCCTGGCAGTGCTGGGCTAGTCTGGTGACATGAAGCAGGAAGCCAAGTCAGCGACGGGCGCACCGACCACGCTGTGGGACCGGACGCGGCAGCTGGCTTCCCAGGAGATCCTCGAGACGGCGCTGCGCCTGTTCACCGAGCAGGGCTACGACGAGACGACCATCGCCCAGATCGCCCGAGAGGCCGGCGTCTCCCAGCGCACCCTCTTCCGCTACTTCGGCGCCAAGGAGGACCTTCTCGGCGGCGGCCAGGACCGGTTCGGGCAGGTCCTGATGGACACGATCAGTGAACAGCCCGCCGATGCCGGTGTCTGGGAGGCCCTGCGCGCAGGGGTGGCTGCCGTACTGGCCTTGCACGACAGTCGAGAACAGGCCCTGGAGCGGTTCCGCCTCCTGCACAACACCGCCTCACTGCGTGCCGGTTGGCTCGAAAAGCGACTGCGGTTCCAGGAGAACCTGCTGCCGCTCATCGAGACCCGTATGGACGCAGCTACCGGCAATGAGGGCGCGAAGGCCCGCGCGGTGATCGCGACGGCGTTCGCATGCCTGGATGCCGCATCGATGACGTGGGTCGCCAACGACGGCAAGGGAGAAATCATCGACCTATACGACGAGTGCATGGCTGCGGTGCGCGGCTGACCCGCAGCGGCCAACCAGCCCGGAAACCGTGACGGAAACTGGGCACATCCGCTGCCACGGACCAGGTCCGCATCCGGATCTCCCAGCTGGCTACAGATGGGCCACGCTGGCGTCACGCGCAACGACACCGGTGGCACGTCCGCTCCGCTACCTGGACTCCACAAGACGAGTGCTCAAGTCAACCCCCGAAGGACTTCCGGAGCCGACCACTAAGCATGGATGTCAGCGGTCGCGGTGATGGCGGACGAAGGGGCGTGCAACGGATCCCTCAGGGTTTCCGTGGCCACACGCACAGCGCAGGGCGCGGCGGAGGCCGGTGATTGGGACGCGAGCCGCACACGGCTGCCGGCATGAGTACGCCCATTCGCCCGGTAGTTGGGGGAACCTTCTCAGCCTTCCGTGAGCAGGTTCGCCAGTTCGGTGTCCCACTCGATGCGCCTGGATTCGGTGCCCCGTGGCACCAGAGCCTGTGTGTGCTGCAGGAAGGTCTTGACATCCCGCTTTGGAACTTCGAGCAAGGCGGTGCCCGCGGAAGACGTGAGGGCGATGTACATCGCGTGGTCACCGCGGCCGACGGCCGACCAGATCCGGACGTCTCCTTGGCCTGCACACCCCTTCAGGCCATCGGCCAGAAGGTCACGCCCCAGGACCCATTCCACCGGCTCGTCGTCGCTGTCGGCGGTGAAAAAGGCGGCATGGACGACATAGGGATCACTGGGCTCGTACCGCAGACGCATGCGCATGGACAGCAAGTAGTTGCGCTCGATGACGAGCTGCACGGCCACCCCCTGTACCAGGGTCTTCAAAGACTTCATGGGCTTTCACTCCAAGGCGCCTCTGCCTCGGCTGTGCCCACGTCCCGGATCGCGCTTGGCCGGCCTGGGGAGGCATCGAAGAGAGGCGTTACAGCAGGGTCCGGGCGCTGGTCGGCATCTGCGCACTGCAAGGTTCGTGGCGTCGCAGCGATGGGGCGATGTGAGCCTGCGGCATGCGGTGGATGACCGCAGGCAGGCGTGAGGGGACACGCCCTCACCGGGCGGTTGCCTGGGCGGCGGGCAGGGACCGCTGGTCCCTCTGGCGGTCGCCTCCCTGCCGCCGGCGGGCGTCACGGCGATGCGTGCGGCCTGGGCCCATGAGCGCAAGCGGCGCCTGACTCACCAGTCACCGTGGTTGCGGTCGTGGTGGTGCCGGTTCCGGCCGTCGTGCTCGTAGCGGTTCCAGTCGTACCGGTGGTGGGACCTGTCGGACTTCCCGTCGCATTCCCTGTCGTCCCAGCGGTAGGAGTGAGCGTCGCGACCGTGCCAGGCAGAGTCGGTGGCGCTGTCGTCGTGGTGCCAGCCGCGGATGCGGTCCCAGGTGTAGCCCTCCTCGAGCAGGTACCCGACACCGTGGTCCCACCGGTAGTCGGTGGCCTTGGCGCTGACAGCCGGACGCTGGGCGTGCGTGGTCACAGGAGTCGCGGCCGAAGCGGCGCCCCCCGCACCGAGAACGGCAACACCCGCGACCAGCACGGAGCAAGCAGTGACAGAGAGGCGCTTCGTGAGCTTCTTCATGGTCTTTCCTTCCGGATCGGTGCGGTCTGCACCATCGGTCGCTGTGCAGGCGATGTGATGCGCCTGGAACTGGCGAGCAAGCTTTTCCATACGCCGCATGAAAGCTCTCTCCCAGTAGTACCATACGACGTATGGAAACGTCGAGGGCATCCCGCCGAAGAAGGTCCAGGTCACGGTGATCTGCCGCCCTCTCGGCGTGCCGCGCAAGGACGAGCCGCCGTTTCGAGCCTGGTCCGATGCCCTGGTCACAGCCGCCGACATCCGGCCTGAAGGAGGTCTCCACCGAGAGGGGCAGGGTGGGCGATCAGGCGCGCGGCGAGGCGGGCTGGCACTTGGTGGACCTCGCCGGGCAGCGCGGCGGCAGTCCGAGCGGTGGCATACTCGCCACCTTCGCCGGCGAGCCGGGTCCGCCCTGCGCCTCACACAGGAGGGACTGACTGCGGGGCGCGAGTCACGCGTCCCAGCCGTCCTGCCTGCCGGCCGTACGACTCAGACGCGGGAGGCCGCCTCGCAGCCGGTGGGGCCCTGCTCACAAGCTCGCCCCGTAGTTGACGCGGCGGCAGGAAGGGGGCGCCGGGCGAGGTCACGGGCCTCCTGTGGGGAGAGGCCAAGCATATGCAGAAGCAGCTCGGCCATCTTGCCTGCCGCGTGGTCGCTGACGGCCTCAGGCCGGTGGAGCCACAGCTCCAGGAGCGCCAGCAGGCTGCCGTTCAGCACGGTCAGCGCGACGACCGGGTCGACCACCCTGAAGCGGCCCGTGGCCATGCCCTGCTCCACGTCGCGCTTCGCGCGCGGAGCCAGTCCGTAGCCGGCGCATATGCGGCCCAGCCCGCTGTGGCACAGGATCCGCATGATCTCCGGGTGCGACTCGGCCAGGCGCGCGCCGAGCCGCACGCCCCCGGCAAGGCGCTCGGCGGGATCACTGATGCCGTGCAGGCGCTTGTCGATGGCTTGCGCGTACTCCTCCAGCGCATCGGCCACGGCCGCATCAAAGAGATCCGGCTTGCCCGTGAAGTGGTTGTAGAAGGAGCCGAAGCCCACGTCCGCACGCTCCGCGATGGCGCGAATGCTGGCGCTGGTGTCGCCGGACTCGGCCAGAATCGTCCGCGCGGCGCGGATGAGTGCCTGCCGGGTCTCGGCCCGACGGCGTTCGAATCGGTTCCTGGGTGAGACCGCCATTGACGGCACCCCTTGACAAGAGCACCAGTTCTGATGAATCCATCATGACACTGGAAGCCTCGACCGTCCACCCCGGACCCTGCCGCATCCGGGCCCCGCAATCACCGAGGCACTCCCGGCAGGCGAGGGCAACCTCCGTGGCCATATCTGAGGATTTGATCAGTTCTGGCGGCTTGAACGGGAAAGTCGGTCGGTCGTATCTGCCAGCCAGAAATGGACAAAGCACTCCAACCTGATGGGGCGCAGCGGTGGACCGCTCAGCCCAGCGACGAGATCGCGTGCGCCACCGTTCCACCACGGCTACAGGTCGTCCGCCGCGCCACATCGCCGGCGCTCCCTCACGCCGCCCACCCTGGCCCTATGCCACTCGCCGCGACCCACGTCGCTCCTGGCCGCGCGCCAGAACCCTCCGCACCCGAGGCGCCCCGGTCCTCGACGTCACCGCGTCCCCGTGCGAAGCGGTCGGATTCGGTCGCGTCGGGGGCGACGTGGTCCGGTCCGGCTTCGTACTGGCCTTGGTCGTCGGGTCGGTGGCTCACAGTTCCGTTCCCGGCATGCTGCTCGTGTTGGCCCTCGGGGAGCTCGGGCCGGTCTGTCGGCTCATGCCACTCATAGGGCTCGTGTTGCTGATGGGCGTCGCTGCCCCGGGAGGCGGCGCGACGCTCCTGGTGGCCGCTCATGCCGGTGCCCCCATGGCGATACGGAGCGCCGCTATGCCGCGCGAGCCGTAGGCCTTCACCGACCCCAGCGAGATCCCCAGTGTCTCCGCGACCTGGGCCTCGGTCATGTCCGCGAAGTAGCGCAGCACCAGGACCTCGCGCTGACGCCGCTGGAGGCCCTTCATCGCCTTGATCAGCGAGTCGCGCTCCAGCTGGTCGTACGCGCCTTCCTCGGCGCTCGCCATGTCCGGCATGGGCTTGGAGAGCAGCTTGGGTCCGATGATGCGGCGGCGCAGTGCCGCACGCGACAGATTGACCACGGTCTGACGCAGGTACGCGAGCGTCTTCTCCGGGTCGCGGACGCGCTTGCGTGCCGAGTGGACGCGGATGAACGCCTCCTGGACGACGTCCTCGCAGGACGCGGTGTCGTCGAGGAGGAGCGCCGCCAGCCCGAGGAGGGAGCGGTAGTGGGCGCGGTAGGTCTCGGTGAGATGGTCGACCGTGGTGCCGGCCACCGCCGACTCGTCCGCTCTCTCGCGCTGATTGGGGATGCGGGCAGGCCGCGCTGGGGGCATGGGGGCGATCACCGGCATGCCGCCGGGCAAGCGGGGACGACTGGGTGGACGCAGGGCCGCGCCCCTCGTCCGTACCGCGGTGCATTCGAGTACCTCTGCCACGTCAGGTGGACACCGCCGCGATGGCCCGGATGCCGGCGCTGGCGCCGCCGGACTCGGCAAGGATCGTCCGCGCGGCGCGGACGAGCGCCTGCCGAGTCCCGGCCCGACGGCGTTCGCATCGGTTCCTGGGGTGTGGCCGACATCGGCGACACCCCCATGACAAGGGCAGCAGTTCTGATGAATCCATCATCGCATGTGAGACATCGGCCCTCCACCCCGGGGCGCGTCGCGTCCCGGCTCGCCGCCGCATGGGCTCCCGGCCGGACGGAAACCGCCCGGCCTCCACGCCGCCCCATGTAGTCATATCTGATGACCTGATCACTTCTGGGGTCTTGACAGCAAAGCGGGGTGCACCTGATGATTTCATCAGAAATGGACAAAGCGTTCTAAGTCGGATGTATGCCGCAGCAGTGGATCACTCAATCGGCGGCGAGGTCCCGCACTAGATCGCACGCCGGGGGCGGCCGGGCCGCCGCGCCACATGCCGACGCTCCCCCACACCTCCGCACCGATGGGATCAACCCCGCATGACGAAGACCGACCACATGCCGCTCGCCGAGCCGGCGAGCTCCAGCGAGATACCCGACGCGGCGATCGCGATGATCGATGCCGAGGGGACGGTGGTGGCATGGACGCAGGCCGCTCAGCGGCTTGTCGGGCACTCGGCCAGGGAAGTGGTGGGCCGATCCGCGCTCCAGGTGCTGCCGCCCTGCGAGGACGCCCCGAGTGCATCGGCGGTCTTCGAGCAGTGCCGTGCTCAGGGTGGCTGGTCCGGCACCGTGGCGGTCCGCCACCGCGACGGCCGCACGCTCACCATGACCCTGCGGGTCTCGCGGCTGTGGGGACAGGGCGCCGCCACCCGGTGGCTGGTGTCCGGGGCCGACGTAGGCGCGCTCTCCTCGGGAGCGACGGACGGATCGGTACGCGAGTCGCTGCTGACCCACGCACCGATCGGCATCGTCGTTCGTGACCTGCAACTGCGCTGCACGTGGGCGAACGACGCCATGGAGAGCCACGACGGAATTCCTCGTGACCGACGGTTCGGGCGCCGCCTGAAGGATTCGCTGCCCGGTTTCGAGGCCGAGGCGCTGGAGGTGGTGATGCGGCAGGTATTGGAGAGCGGCACCACCATGGTCCACGAATACCGGGCGTGGCCGCCGGCCGATCGGCGCCGGGAGCGCGTGTTCTCGGCCTCGTTCTTCTGCCTCCAGGACGCGGACGGCACGCCGCTGGGGGTGTGCTCTTTGAGCGTGGATGTCACCGGCAACCGGCGGGCGCGTGAGCGCCTGGCCATCCTCAGCGAGGCCAGCACGCGCATCGGCAGCACCCTCGACGTCATGCAGACCGGGCAGGAACTGGCCGAGCTCGCCGTGCCCCTGCTGGCCGACCACGCCGTCGTCGATCTGGTGGAGTCGGTTCCGCTCGGCGTGGAGCCCTCGGCACGGATCGGTACCACGAGCGGCCGCCTGCCGCTGCTGCGCCGTGCCGGCCTGGCCACCATCGACCCGAATATCCCGGAATTGCCTTTTGTGCGGGAAGAGGTGGTCCACCCCCACCCGAACTCGTCGTTCGCCGCCGTCCTGCGCATGGGCCGCTCTCACCTGGAACCGGTGCTGGACACCCATGCCGGCCCGTGGGTCGACCACGACCCGGTGCGGGCACAGAAGGTGCGCGACAGCGGAATCCACTCGCTCATGATCGTACCCATCCGTGCGCGGCACTGCGTGCTGGGACTGGCGCTGTTCGGCCGCTCCGAGGAACAAAAGCCGTTCCAGGAGGACGACCTGCTCCTCGCCGAGGAGCTGGTCACCCGGGCCGCGCTCTGCCTGGACAACGCCCTGCAGTACGCGCGTGAGCGCACTGCGGCCCTCACCCTGCAACGCGACCTGCTTCCCCACCGGGTGCGGGGCGGTGCCGCCGTCGAGGTGGCCTCGCGCTATGTGCCGGCCGATATGGACCACGGCGTGGGGGGTGACTGGTTCGACGTGATCGAGCTGTCCGGCGCCCGGGTGGCCCTCGTCGTCGGCGATGTCGTCGGGCACGGCATCAACGCCGCGGCGGCAATGGGCCGGCTGCGCACCGCCGTCCGCACGCTCGCGGACGTGGATCTGCCTCCTCATGAGCTGCTGGCGCACCTCGATGACACGGTCCGGCGGCTGAGCGAGGAAGACGACGATCCGGACCACGTCCCGGCTGTGGTGGGTGCCACCTGCCTGTATGCCGTCTATGACCCGGTCACCCGGCGGTGCACGATGGCGCGGGCCGGGCATCCCCCGCCCGCCATCATCGCCCCGCAGGGGCAGGTCGTCTTTCCCGACCTGCCGGCCGGATCCCCCCTCGGCCTCGGCCTGGGGCTGGTCCCCTTCGAGTCCGTGGAACTGGAACTGCCCGAAAAAAGCCTGCTCGCGTTCTACACCGACGGTCTGGTCGAGTCCCGCGACGAGGACATCGACGTCGGCCTGCACCGCCTGGGCGCCGCCCTGGCACAGCCCGGTGCGCCCCTGGAGGACCTGTGCTCGCGGGTGATCGAGACCCTGCCGACGCAGGCACCGGCCGACGATGTCACCTTGCTCCTTGCGCGGACCCGCGCACTCGAGCCGGCCCAGATCGCCTCGTGGGAGCTGCCCAGCGAGCCGGCCGCGGCCCGTATCGCCAGACAGGCGGCTGCCCGCCAGCTCAGCGCATGGGGGCTAGAGCACCTGGCGACCAACGTGGAGCTCATCGTCAGTGAACTGGTCACCAACGCCATCCGCCACGGCCAGGAACCCAACCGCCTACGGCTCATCCAGCACCAGGTGTTGACGTGCGAGGTCTTCGATGGCAACACCAGCCACCCGCGCCCCCGTCATCCCCGCATCCTCGACGAGAACGGCCGCGGCCTCTTCCTCGTCGCCCAGCTGTCCCGCAGGTGGGGCTCCCGCTCCGCGACGGACGGCAAGGTCGTCTGGGCCGAACAAGACCTGCCCGCACGGCCGTCGCCTGATGCGCGCCGACCCGGCGACGACTGCTTCGTGAGCACCGACCTCAAGGCGCCGCCAACGCCGCCGCAGGCGCTCGGAGGGACGTGTAAAAAATGAACGCTTACGCAAACAACGCCGCAACGGTCGATTCCGGTGGCACCGGCAGGGCGCACACCTTCGGCGGCGTGGCAGCCGCCGTGCTCGACCACCAAGGCGCGGTGGTGCGGTGGAGCAGGGCGGCACAGGACCTGACGGGGGTTACCGCCGAGCAGGTCTGCGGCCACCCTGTACTGGAACTGGTGGCCGACCTCCCCGACGATCTGCGCAATGCCCCGCAGATGCCGGCATCCGGCCGGGCACGGCTGCGGCACCAGTGCGGCAACCTCATCGACGTCACTTTCCGAACCATCGAAGTGGAGAGCTCGGCCGAGTTCCTCCTTCTCGCGGTCCCGACCCACCACGTCGCCGACCACGAGCAGCACGAGCAGGGCGCAGCACTCCTGCGCGCACTGTCCGCACAGAACCGGATCACCATCGCCCTGCACGACACAAATCTCGCCACCGTGCAGACCAACGCCATGCCGGGCACCTTCGACGGCCATCCCGTGCAGCCCGGCACCCGGCTGTGCGACGTGCTGTGCGCCGAGGACGCCCAGAACCTCGAGGCAGTGCTGCGGCAGGTCCTGGAGACGGGCGCCCCGGTGGTCCGCACAAACCAGCACGTGCGCTGGCGGAACCAGCCCGCGCAGCAGCACGCACTGTCTGTGTCCGCCTTCCCTCTGGAGGACGAAAGGGGACGCCCCACAGGGGTCGCGGCCCTGTACATCGACAGCACCGACGCGCAGCGCGCCCGCCGCAATCTGGATCTCGCCCGCGAGGTGGCCGAGCAGGTGGGAAGGTCCCTGGATGTCGTGCGCACCGCACAAGACCTTGCGGACGTACTCGCACCCGCGTTCGGAGATCTCACCGCAGTCGTCCTTGCGCAGTCCGTGCCCGACGGCGACGAACCACCCAAGCAGCTGGGCGGCGGAGATCTCCGTCTGTGCACCGCGGCCCTGGCGCCGACCACCGCCGCGTGGCCGGCCGGCAGCAAGCGCGGCGCCCCCGTCCCCCCACTGGCCGACCATCCCCTCCTGCGCAGCTCCCAACACGGCAAGACCGTCGTCTATGGCCGTGACGACTTCATCGCCCTGATGGGCGGCCCACAACCGGCCGAGTCCGTTCTCCCGAACGACGCCCATGCGGTGATGGTGGCGCCGCTATACGCCCGCGGCCTCACCCTCGGAAACATCGTGGTCTGGCGCACCGGCCAATCCGACCCCTTCACCGAGGACGAGACGGATCTCATGACACAGATCGCCTCACGGGCCGCGCTCGCCATCGACAACGCCCGCCGCTACACACGCGAGCACAAGGCGGCCGTGGCACTGCAGCAGCGCCTCCTCCCCCCGGCCACCACCGACACTCCGGCAGCCGAGACCGCCGGCGTCTACCTGCCCGCCGGCGGCGGGGCCGACATCAGCGGCGACTGGTACGACGCCATTGCCCTGCCCTCACTCCGGCTCGCCCTGGTCGCCGGAGACGTGGTCGGCCACGGCATGCCCGCAAGTGCCACCATGGGCCGCCTGCGCGCCGCCATCCAGACCCTCGCCGACCTCGAACTGGAGCCGGACGAGTTGCTCACCCGGATCGCGGACCTGGTCCAGCGCCTCGCAGCCGAAGCCCCACCCAGCGACCACGACACCATCGGCGCCACCTGCCTGTACGCCGTCTACGACCCCGTCACCCAGCGCTGCGCCATGGCCAGTGCCGGGCACCCTCCACCGGTCCTGGTCCGGCCCGACGGGACCGCCGAAACCATCCAGATCTCCCCCGGCCCACCCCTGTCCGTCAGCGGCATGCCCTACGAGACCACCACGATCGACCTCGAACCGGGCAGCATCCTCGCCCTCTACACCGACGGCCTGGTCGAACCAGGCGACCGCGACATCGACCAAGGCCTGCGGCGCCTGACGGATGCCCTCGCCGCGTCCTGCCGTCCGGATCGCGCCCTGGACGAAACCGGCCGGGCCCTCCTCACCGGCCTGGTGGAGGAAGCGCCGCGTGACGACGCAACCCTGCTGCTGGCCCGCACCCGCGCCATACCGGCAAAAGACACTGCTCACTGGGAGATCCCGGCCGATCCTGCCGCCGTCTCCAAAGCACGAGAATGGACCACCCACCAACTCACCCGGTGGGGACTGGACGACCTCCACTTCGCCACCGAACTCATCGTCAGCGAACTGGTGACCAACGCCATCCGATACGGCCGTCCGCCGTCTCATCTGCGCCTGATCCACCACAACGTCCTGGTCTGCGAAGTCACCGACTCCAGCAGCAGCCAGCCCCGCCTGCAGCGGGCCCGCACCACCGACGAAGGAGGACGCGGCCTGTTCATCATCGCTCAACTCGCCGCACGCTGGGGCTGCCGCCACGGCCAGAACGACAAGACGATCTGGTCCGAACAGCTCATCGACTGACCTCCAGCCAGATGCCGCGCAGAGCGCCGCGCGGGCCCTTCCACTACCCCATCAGCCGACAATCCGACCATGATCGACAAATCGGATCGGATTGACGATTACGGAGTAACACATGACGCTCACGGTCCGCGATCCTGCACAGAGGGTTCCACGGCGCGTGCAGGAGCTGCCCCGGGTGCGGCAAGGAGCTAGGTCCTTGAGGTCACTCGCCCACCCGGGTGAGCCGCCGCGATCACGATCCGTGCTGAAAGTCGCCTTGCTGCTCATCGCGACGATCACGCTCATTGATTTTTACGTGCCGCAGTCAGTTCATCTGGGCGACCTGCTGATCATGATGCCTGCGATAGCCGCCTCGTACGCGAACGCGCGGGCGACCACACTGGTCACGATCACGGCCATGGGGGCCCTGATGGCCGTCTGCCTGGTCCACGAGTCGGTGAACCCGCCACAGGTGGCTACCCTGATCGCGACCTCGGTGGCCGTCACGACCGGCCGATACCTGGCCGAACGCAGGCAGCGAGAGCTGGTCCAGGTGCGCGCGGTCGCCGAGACCGCGCAACGCGCCATACTCCCTCCCCTCCCCCACCGACTGGGACCCCTTCGCCTGGCCTCGGTGTACCTGGCGGCAGCGGAGGAAGCATGCATCGGCGGAGACCTGTACACCGCCGTGCGCACGCCCACCGGGACACGATTGATCATCGGCGACGTTCGCGGCAAGGGCCTGCCGGAGCTCGCCGCCTACCTGGATACATGCGTCCGCAGCAACGCAGCCGAAGAAGTGGAACCCGGACAGAGCGAAGACGTGTTCGCCACCGCCACCATCCTCGAGATCCCCGACGACGAGCCCGTCGTGCGGAGCGTCACCTGCGGACACCCCCCGCCGCTCCTCCTGCGCGCGAACAACGTCGTGACCCTGGAAACCAGCCAACCCGCGCCCCCGCTGGGCCTAGGCGCATTGACGCAAACCACCTACCAGCTCGACACCTTCAACCTACGTGCCAAAGAAACCCTCCTCCTCTACACCGACGGCGCCATCGAAGCCCGCAATGCCGACGGCATTTTTTACCCGCTCACCAAACGGCTCACCCCGCACAACCACCGCCAACCCGCAGCGCTCCTCGACCACCTCCGCGGCGACCTTCTCCACCACGTCGGCGGGCGGCTCCACGACGACGCCGCCTTGATCGCCATCGAACGCCAGCCCGGGTGAATCACGCGAGCGGGGAGTCCCACCCCTGAAAGGGCGGGCGCGGCCGGTCAAGCCTCGGGCTTAACCTGGGCTTAACCGATGGTTTCTCCTGTTGAGCGGCTCTGATGGCGGCGTGCTCAGGTGAGGGACGGGTGGGCGCCGGTCCCGGCTGGTGTGCTGTGGTCCCGCCTGCGACGGAACATTGCAGGGGTGTGCTCTTCACCAGGTGTGATGCTGAAGTGGCGGTGCTCCGGCCGCTGGTCATCCCTCCACCGCGCCCGAGGCGTGCGAATTCCGGTGCGGCATAGTGTGGTTCGGCACACGGCCGATGGGATCAATCATGAATCCGGCCGCCCCGCAGTGCGGGGGCAGCACCCAGCCCCGCCCGCGGCGTGCCCGCACTCCCGACGAGAAAGGACGCGGCCTGTTCCTCATCGCTCAACGCGCCGCACGCCGGGGCTGCCGCCACAGCCAGAACGGCAAGACCCTCTGGTGCGAACAGCTCATCGAGCATCCCGGCTGAGCACGATCAGAGCTCGCGGCCGACACGATGTCCGGCTGTGCGCGGCCACCCGTCGGCGCGCTGCTTCCGACCGCGTATTCCGCGCTCGCTGGCGCGCGTCCGGCTTCCTGCAGGGCTCTTGACCATCGTGGAACCTACAGAAAGTCCCAGGCCGGGAATCGGGCGGACGCCTTCTCGCTCAGCTCGGCCCACACCGTCTTGCCCTGTCGGGCGTGGCGTGTTCCCCAGTGCTCGGCGATGTGGGCGACCAGGAGCAAGCCCCGTCCTCCCTCGTCGAAGGTGCGGGCCCGGCGCAGGTGAGGAGTGGCGCTACTGGTGTCGGAGACCTCGCACACGAGGGCACGGTCGTGGATCAGGCGCAGTCGTATGGGAGGGCGGCCGTAGCGGATGGCGTTGGTGACCAGTTCGCTGACCGTCAGTTCGGTGGTGAACTCGAGCTCCTCCAGGCCCCAACTGCTCAACTGCTGGGCGACGTTCGATCGGGCCCGGGAGACGGAGACGGGGTCGGCGTCCACGTCCCAGCTGGCGACTTGCCGAGCTCCAAGGGCGTGGGTTCGGGCCAGAAGCAGGGCGAAATCATCGTGCGGTCGATCAGCCGGCAGCAACGCTCCCAGCACGGTGTCGCACGTGGCCTGCAGGGAAGAGGCGGGCTTGGCGGAGCAGGGCGATGCCCGCTTCGATGTCGTGGCCGCGGGCTTCGATCAGGCCATCGGTGTACAGGGCGAGGAGGCTGCCTTCGGGCAGGTCGAACTCCGCCGCCTCGAAAGGCAGGCCGCGCAGGCCCAGCGGCGGTCCGGGGGCAGGTCGAGGAGGTCGGCGGTTCCGTCCCGGCTCACCATCCCCTCTCTGACATCGTCGGGTGAGACGCCCCGAAATGATCAGATATTGCGGGCGGGCACGACAGGAGCATCACCCGCATGACCAGCACCAAGCCCTCCGGGCAGGATCCCGCGCCGCGGCCGAAGCGGCGCCGCTTCACACCCGAGTACGAGCTGCGGATCGTCGCCGACTACGACGCGGCCCCCACCGGGGACAAGGGCGCCATCCTGCGCCGGGAGCGGCTGTACCACTCGCACATCATCGAGTGGCGCCAGGCCAGGGACGCCGGCGCGCTGGAGAAGCTGACCGACCACCGCACCAGCCCCTCCCGCCCGAAGAAGCACCCTGCAGAGGCCGAGAACGACAAGCTGCGGCGGCGGGTGGAGCGCCTGGAGGAAGTCGCGAAGCGGGACGCCGCGCTGGAGGTGCTGGGAAAAACACACGCGCTCTTGGCTTGACTTTAAACCGATGAAGATCATTTAGCGGCTGTGGGGCTCTCCATTCCCTGATGTCGATGTCGGTTGGTGCTGGTTGTTCTTGCTGGTGGGGGCGGTCTTCCTCTTCCCGACCGGGTAGCGGGTGCGGGGTGGCCGGGTGGTGCCCTTGGGGCGGCCAGGGCCCGCGGTGGCGGGTGGGTGCGTTTCCCGTTGAGTGAGCTGCCGCGGGGTGGTCACGCGGCGACGACGAAGTCCTGCTGGTAGCGGGCGGTGTGCTGCCGTTCGTGTTCGAGTCGACCGTGATATTCCCAGTACGCGTCGAAGTCGCCGTTGTCGA
>NZ_JBIARC010000106.1:0-16529 GCF_042889625.1 Streptomyces sp. NPDC002573
ACGGGTTGCCCAGCGCATCGTGCTCATAGCTGAGGTTCTCGGCTATCAGCCCTCGTGTACTCGGATCGCCCTGCGTCTGCAGCAGCTGATCCCGGGTGCTGTAGGTGTAGGTCGTCGTGTAGGTCGAGGGCAGAGGCGCCTCGGAGGCCGGCAGGGTGATCTTGGTGCCGGTCGGCTTGCCGAGCACGGTGTAGCCGGTGGCAGCGACCGTGTAGCCGCCGGTGGTGCCCTGGACGTAGCGGGTCGACGAGGTCGGCAGGCCGATGCGCAGTGTGTCGTAGGTCCAGGAGGCGAACTGGAAGTTGGACTTCGACTTGTCGGTAGCGGTGAGTTTGCGGCCCAGGAGGTCGTAGGTGTAGTCGAGTTCCGTCTGCTTGGCGTCGGTGGTGGACACCAGGTTGCCGGCGTCGTCGTACCTGTATTTGCCCTGGCCTGTGTCGGGGTCGGTCTGGGTCGTCCTGCGCCCGAGCAGGTCGTAGTCGGACGTCCACACGGTCTGGTCGGGGCCCGTGACCTGGTGCTGCTGGCCTGCGGCCGTATAGGTGTAGGTGGTGGGTGAGGTGGTGCCGCCGGTGGCGGTGAAGCCGGTCGCCGCAGTTCCGGAGAGGGTGGGGGCGGCAGGGGTGTACTGGTCGAGTTCGGTGGTCTGGCCGCGGGAGTTGACGACCGTGGTGGTGGCCACGCCCCCCTTGGGGGGCAGAGTGGTGGTCTTGTCTCCGGTGTAGGCGGTGGTCGTGGTCCAGGTCTTGGAGCCGTTGTGCTCCTCGGTGACCAGGTCGGCGCGGCCCAGTCCGTCGTGGTCGGTGACGGTGGTGTCGGGGATGGTCACCTGGGAGACGGGAATCAGGCTGGTACGAGGGTTGCCCGCGACGCTGTAGGCGTTGTTGGTGACGACCGTCCAGCCGTGCGAGTCGTACTGCGTGTCGCTGACCGTCGTGCTCGAGTTCTCTCCGGTCGCCTGCGTCTGCAGGGGACGCAGCATCGCGTCGTAGAGCGTGTCGCTGGTCGCGTAATTGCCGTTGTCCAGCAGGGTGTTGGAGGCGACGACCGTGGGAGCCGTCTGAGACAGGCTGTAGGTGTAGGTCGTGTTCGCCGGCGCGCCGTTGGTCTTGTTCTCGTTGGGCAGCCAGACCCCTGTGAGGCGGCCGAGCGTGTCGTAGGTGAGTGAGGTGAGCAGACCGGCCGCGTTGGTCTTGGCGGTGGGCAGTCCTCGGGCCGGGTCCAGGCTGCTGCTGGCGAGCTGGCAGTCCTTGGATGACGTGGTGACCGCGGAGCAGTCCACGCCCGGTGTGGCCTGGGTGACGGTCGTGGTGCCGGTGGGCAGGGCGCCGCTTGTCGGACTGTAGGAGGTGAAGACGGTCTGGGCGAGGCTCTTGCCGTCCGGGGAGGTGGAGTTGGGAGTGCGGGTGACCTTCGTCGTGCGGCCGTAGGAGTCGTAGGTGGGGGCGGCTTGGTCGATGAAGGCGGTGGCGGTGGCGCCGGTGGCGGCGGACGCCTTCTGGACGAGGGTCACGTCACCGGTCTTGGGAAGCGCCGGATTCTGCTGGCCGTCGCCGTCGTAGGCGAAGGCGTTGTGGTCGTAGGAGGTGCGGACGTCGGAGAGCAGCGTGCCGCCGGGGGTGGCTCCGGAGGCGGAGCAGTCCTGGTCGGTGGCGATGGCCTCGGCGGGCAGCACCAGGGTGTCCACGCTGCCTGTGAGGTAGCGGGTGTAGGTGCAGTTGGTGACGTTGTCGCTGGCTGCGGTCTCGCCGCGGTCGTCGACCTGCACGGGCATGCCGGTCGTCGGCTTGCCCAGGGCGGTGGTGTAGAAGGTGTCGGTCTCGGTCTTGCGCCAGCCGTAGGAGACCGCCTGCCGCGTGAGGGTCTTGGTCGTGCGGACCATCTGCGCCGTGAGGTCGGGCAGGCCGCTGCGGGACCGTGATGCCGTGGGGCCGATGATCGTGGGCACCGTGACGACGGCCTTGTCCAGGCTGCCGCCGGCGGTGGCGCTGGTGTAGGTGTCGGTCTCGAAGCCCTGTCCGGCCAGCGCGTCGTCGTCCGCGACCGAGGTATTGCCGTCCTGGCTGGTCAGTGACGGCACCGAGCGGGTCTTGCCGCCGGGCAGGGTGTCGCCGTTCATGCCCAGGAAGTAGTAGGTCTTGCTCAGCGTCTTCTGGTCGTAGACGTTGGCGCCGTCGGTCTTGTGGAACACGTTGGGGTCACCGGTGGTGACGTCCACCTCCGGGTAGCCCCGGAACTGACCCCAGGTGCGGTTCTTGGCCTTGACGAGCTCGTCGTCGTCGAAGTGCCAGCCCGGGTTCCCCTTGTAGGCGTAGTCCGTCTCCAGTTCCGGCTCGGTGCCGTCCTGATAGGAGTTGTTGTTGTCGATGGTGACGACCGACTTGACCTTGTACTTGTAGAACCAGTCCATCCACGGTGCCGGCTGCCCGTCGGGCGTCCAGTACACCGGGAAGCAGGACAAGGTGTTGGTTGACGCGAAAGTCTTGGCGGCCGCGTCCGTTGGGTCGTTGGGGTCACTCGCAGGGGCGCTGGAGCAGTCGGGGCGGTCGTAGATGACGGTGGTCTCGGCGCCGGTCTCGCTGGTGACCGTCTGGATGCGGTCGTGGTACATCAGCGGCATCTGGGGAATGGTGCCCACCCGGTTGGGCAGCTGCAGTGGCGGGTCGAAGTTCACCGCAGGCGTGGAGGTGCTGCCCGACGCGCCACCCAGCGTGTCGAGGCCGGTGCGCTGGATGGCGTCCAGCCACAGTGTGGGGGCGTGGTCGCCGCCGTCCGGAAAGGATTGGGTGATCGTGTACTTGTCGACCTGTTGGGTCGCCCCGGCCACCTGGATCTGGGTGGTGATGGAGGTCAGGCGCTTGCGGGACCAGAAGCTTGGTCCATGGTTGGTGCAGGTCGACCCCTTGGTGCAGTTCAGGTCGATCGGCACGTCCGGCCAGTAGGCGGCGTTCGCCGCGGTGAACTGGCTATCCGCGCACGTGTTGCCAGAGGGCGTGCCCGGGATGCAGCGCTCGGCCGAGGCGTCGAAGAGGATCTGCTCTGGCGCGGTGCCCGAGTAGATCGTCGAGGAGGTCATGCCGTAGTCGATGCGCGAGAGGGTGCCGCCGCGGGTGTAGGGCACCGCGGTGTCCTTCATGTCCGCGCCGTAATAGCCGGTCTCCGGTGCGTAGTACCAGGCGGTGGCGTTGCTGTGGGTGTCCACCGCGTAGTCCAGGTTGAACCGGTAGCCCAGCACGCATGAGGTGGAGGCGAAGTCCGTGCTGTCCGGGCAGTCGGACACGCCGCTGTGGGCGTGGTAGACCGGCTCGGTCCACACGGATTGAGTCTCGTCCTTGCCGGTGGCCCAGCCCGGCAGGCGGTTGAGGCCGAAGAAGTACTGCACGCCACCTTCGGTGACCTTGAAGTACTCCCCGTTCGCCGTGCCGTTCGTGGCGCCGGTCAGGTCCTCGATCTTGGTGGTGGAGTTATCGGCGGCTGGGCGGAAGGTCTTGGTGGCGTCGTCGTAGACGATGTCGGTGGAGGTGCCGTTCAGTGACAGGGTGAGGATCTGCCCCGCCCAGCACTCGTCGCCGTCGTCCTTCGGAGCACCCGACGACGAGTCGTCCTGGCATGACTTGTAGGTGCGTTCGACGTAGTTCTCCGTCGAGGTCCAGCCGTCTCCCAGCCACGAGGACTGATTGTTCGTCCCCTCGGTACGCGCGTCCTGGCTGGAGGAGCTGTACGACAGGTCCACATTCGGGGCCGCGCCACCGATCGCCGACGGCACCGCGATCGGGTAGCTGTAAGTGAATGCCCCTGTGTTCCCCGAAGTCGACCAGGAGCCCCCCGGCGACAGGCTGGTCGCCGAGTAGTCGCCGGATGAGCCGGAGGTTCCCGCGGTCGCGGCCATGACAATCATCGGGCTGGAGGCGGCGGTTGCCGGGCGGGAGGAGACCGCGGTGCCGGCCGACATGGTGGACGGGCCCGGTACGGATACCTGCGCGGACAGGGGTGCGCTCGGGGGCGTGTGCACCGGAGTCTGGACCTGACAGCGTGCCAGCTTGGGGGTGGTCAGCGCGCAGGCGGGCAATTGGACCAGGTGGAGACGTGAGGCGAAGTCACCGCCGAAGGCGTAGCGGAAGGAGGAGTCGTCCACCCGCAGCGCGACCTTCCCGCTGCTCGGGCCGGTGCGCTGCAGTGTGAACAACACGCCGTGGACACCGGCCGAGCGTGCGGACTTCTGGTCCAGCATCGTCACCCGCACTCGCTGGGCCCCGGTGACGGCGGCTGGCTGGGGCTGCGAACCCGCGGCGGCACTGAGCAGGACAGGCATGCTTCCGGCCCGCACCTCGGTCGCCTTGGCGCTCAGCCGCGTGGAGGCAGCCGCGACGGGCAGGGTCACCACGGCGCTGCCCGGCGCGGGAAGCTTTGTATGCCCGCTGGGATCGAAGCGCTTGAAGCCCTTGGGAGCAGATCCCCGCCCGGGCCTGGCTCGAGTGACGGGGACCCGCTTGTTGTGCGGAACTGCGGGAGCCGACGCCTGCTGCTTCGACGGAGCGGCTGCCGTCGCCACCCCGGCAGGCAGCAGACCCACCAGCAAGGTGCCAGCGGTCACGACTGCCGTGCGGCGAACCCTCTGGGCGCCCCAGGCCGCCCAACCGCGTCTCCACCCCGATACCCGCGCCATGGTGTGCGCTCCCCTCCCCAACCTCAAAAGGCCCAACTAACCGCTTCGCTAGGCAATTTGAGTGCATGTCAGAGCGGAGGCACACGTTTGATCAGACCCCCGCCGATCATCACGCTAGGGCCTGAGATCGACGCACTACGCAAAGCTTCTCCACAGGAAGAACAAAAGAATCACCCAAGCTGGAACACGACTTGACCCACACACGCCAAAAGCGGACCACGGGTGGGTACTTGACGATCAAGGTTTGATGGACCGGGCTCACATCGGCCCCACAGAATGCACACGGCGCGGGGCCCACGGGGGGAACCGCCTGAGCCTGCGAAGGACCACACCGCCGATGTTCGCCTCTCGTACACGCAGACGCGCGTCCATGCGCCCCGGATCGAGACCGATCGCCACCTTCGTCGTCGCGGCCCTGGCTGCCGGATCGCTGGCCGCTACCGCACCGGCCCACGCAACGTCTCGACAACCTCGCGCCACATCGCAGAGCAACGGTTCCCCGCCCGCCACCCGACACCTCAACCCCACGGAGTCGGCATCCGCGCAGGCGAAGGCGACCGGCAAGCCGGTGACCATCGACCAGCTCACCGACACCGGGACGACGGTGGTGGCCAACCCGGACGGCACCTTCACCCGGACCGACTCCTCGATGCCGCAGCGTGTGCAACAGCAAGGGAAATGGGTTCCGGTCAACACCACACTGGTGCGGCAAGCGAACGGAGCCTGGTCCCCCAAGGCCGCCGTCACGAGCGTGGCCTTCTCCGGGGGCGGTTCCGGGGCCCTGGTGACCATGCGCAGCGGGGCGGACAAACTGAGCTTGTCCTGGCCGGGCCCCCTGCCCGAACCGGTGATCTCCAAAGACACCGCCACCTACCCGGAGGTAATGCCCGGAGTCGATCTCCAGCTGACCGCGGACTCCTCCGGTTACTCCTCGATCCTGGTGGTCAAGACGCCCAAGGCCGCCGCCGATCTGCGTCTGCGAAGCCTTGCGTTCAGCACCGCCTCGACTGGCCTCAAGTTGGCGGCCACCTCGGACGGCGGTGCGCAGGCCACAGACACCCGTACCGGCAGGACGGTGTTCCACAGCGACACCGCACTGATGTGGGACAGTACCGGCCAGAAGGCCGGTACCGATCGCCCGGCCCGGACGGCGACCGTCTCGGCCGCGCGGGCCGAGCACACCGAGGCAGCCAAGACCGGCGAGCACCGCGCAAAGGTCCAAGTAACCCTCAAGGACGGCAAGCAGTTCCTCGGCCTGGACAGAGCCCTGCTCGCGGCCAAGACCACCACGTATCCGGTGTACGTGGACCCGGAGTGGAGCGGCAGGCCCTCACAGCTGGACTGGGCCCGGATCTCCGACAACGGGTGGAACGTCTACAACTCGACCTCCACCACCGGTTCCACCAACGCGCGGGAGGGATGGGACAACACCTACCCCGGCAACGGTGAACGCGCCCGCTCCTACTACCAGATCAACACCAGCGGTATCAAAGGCGCCGAGGTCAGCCACGCCTCGCTCTACGTGAAGCAGCTCTCCGCCGCCTCCTGCTCCGACACCCCCGCTGCCGTCTACGGCACCGACCGCCCCGCCGGATGGAACTCGTCCTCCCTGTACTGGGGCCACGAGCCGACCGTACGCACCGGCGCGCTCGGCACCAACCCGGTGAGCCACGAGGCCGGCACCTGCCCGGTCACCGACGGTGCCAACTCCTGGGTCAGCCCGCCGTCGCTGGAGTTCGACGTGACCTCCCGCGCGAAGAGCGCGGCGGACGGCGGCTGGAGCAGCATGACGCTGATGGTCCAGTCCCCCAACATGAACGACGCCTCCCAGTGGAAGCAGCTCGCCTACGGAGGCGGCGCCACCCTGTCGGTCACCTACAGCTACCGGCCCAAGCTGAAGAACGGCACCGGCACGCCCGCCATCAAGCCGTCCAGCGTGAGCATGGGCAAGACGATGACCACCACCCACACCCCGACGCTGTCCGCCCGCGCAGTCGACCCTGACCTGGCCGGCGGCAGCGAACTGGTGCGCATCGACTACAACGTCTTCAACTCCTCAGGCACGCTAATGGGACAAGGCTTCGGCCCGAACACGGACTCCAAGAAGCGTGCACGCTACAACACCAACGGCAGCGACTGGACGACGCCGAGCCTGCCGGACGGCACCTACACCTGGAAGGCCACCGCACAGAACGCGGCCGGCTATTGGGCCGGCAGTGGCTCCGGCATCTGGACCAAGACCCAGACCTTCACGATCGACACAAAGGCCCCTCCCGCACCCACAGTGACCTCCAGCCAGTTCCCGACCAAACAGATCGGCGCGGCCTTCGGCGACCAGGGCACCTTCGTCCTGAGCAACAACCACACCAACAACATCACCGGCTACCTCCTCTCCCTGGACGCCTCACTCGGCAACACGGTCTACACGAGCAGCGGCGTCACCCACTTGACGACGAGCACGAAGATCACGAAGGGGAACATCTACTACGCCACCTCCGACAACGGTGCCGGGACTGGCACCTCGGTCATCAACGGCAGCGCCTCCCCCGCCTTCGCTCCCGGTGTGGCCGGACCCCACACCCTGTACGTCAAGGCTGTGGACCAGGCAGGATCGACATCCATCTCCCAGACGGCCTACGCCTTCTACGCCGGTACCAGCACCCCCACCTATGCCTACGGCGACAGGATGATCAGCGGCTGGACCGCGACCAACGCCGACGGCACCACCACAACCGTGCCCAAAGCAACGACCACGAGCAACGGTGGCCAGCTGATCAGCCAGGCCGCAGGCAGCGGCTACGGCTTCGCCGACGGCTACCAGGCCATGCTCGCCAACAAGAGCACCACCTCGAAGGCCGTGAGCGGTGACAGCGCCACCTTCAGCTTCGATGTCCCCAAGGACGGTCCCTGGAGCTTCGGGGCCAACCTGACCAAGGCCAAGGACTACGGCATCTACCGTCTGACCCTGGACGCGGGCCAGAGCACTCAGTCCACCTTGCTCAGCGGCTTCGACGCCTACAACTCCTATGTCACCACCCAGTTCGTCAACCTGGGCATTCCCAAGGACGCCAATGGCCAGCTGCTCACTCTCAAGCAGGGCGTACACACCCTCACCCTCACCCTGAACGGCAAGAACCCCAGCTCGACCGGCTACCAGGCCGGCATTGACGTACTGCGCCTCGGCCCTGCACTGACCTGCGCAATCAACGCCACCAGCAGCTGCCTGAACAACACCGCCACCAGCACCTTCACCACCACGACTAGCACAGCCGACGCCGACGGCTCCGGCAACAGCATCAACTCCGCAGACCTGACCAGCACATCGGGCTGGCAGAGCAACAAGACAGTGACTGTCGACGGCGCCACCATCCCGTTGCCGAAGTTCGGCACCGGCACCTACGACAACATGCTGGCCTCCGGCCAGACCATCGCCGTGCCGGACAGCGGCGTGGTGAACGCCGGCAACGCCGTCGTCTTCCTCGCCTTCGCCACCGGCGCCGCCGCCAAGGGCGCCACCGGCACCATCACCTACGCCAAGAACAACTGTGTCGACCAGAACAACCCAGTTGACCAGACATACACCCTCGACACCGTGCCCGACTGGATCAACGGGCCGGCCTCCGCAGCCTCGATCACCCTGGTCCACGAGAACCACAGCAACAACACCCAGACCAGCCCGGCCTCCGGCCCGAAGATCTACGCGATCAGCATCCCGCTGCAATGCCCCGGCTCCGTCATCAGCAGCATCTCGCTGCCGCTGTTCACCAACGGCGTCCAGGCCGGCCAGCCCACCCTGCACATCCTCGGACTGGGCATGCGGCCGACGACCGTCACCGGCAGCGGATCGAGCGCCCAGCACTGGGTCGGCACCTGGGCGTCGGTCCAGGACACCGCCAAAGTGCAGCTGTCCAGCGGCAGCCCCGCCACCGTCAACGGACAGACACTGCGTATCCCCGCCCACGTCAGCATCGGCACCGACGACAGCAACGGTGTCCGTATTCACCTGTCCAACGCCATGGGCGCCACACCAGTGACCTTCGACGCAGCCTCCGTCGCAGCGCAAGACCCCACCGCGGGCGGCGCCACCGCGGCCGCGGCACCGACGCCGCTGACTTTCGGCGGCTCCGCCTCCGTCACGATTCCCGCGGGCGGTGATGTCACCAGCGACCAGGTGACCCTGCCTGTCGGACAGCAGGCGACCCTCCTGGTCAGCCTCCAGGTACACGGCTCCATGTCCGCCATGCCCGGCCACGCCGTGGCACAGACCCCCGTCTGGATCAGCAACACTGCCAACAGCACCGCAGACACCCCCGCCACCAACTACACGCAGACCACCTACACCGGTCTGCCGTATCTCTCCGGCATCGACGTCACCACTCCCGCCACCGCCCCCACCGGCTCGCTGGTCCTCTACGGCGACCAGAGCGTCAACGGCGACACCGCGCCCGCCGACGGCCAGCACCACCTCAGCGACGCCATCACCAACGCCCTGGTCGGCGACCTCAACGGGGACAACTCCGTGGACTACGGCGTCCTCAACGCGGGCACCAACAGCAGCAGCCTGAGCAACAACCTGCTGCCGCAGATCACCAACAGCTCCACCCCGACCAACGCGCTCAACCCCCTGGACCGCAACGTGCTGGCCCAGGGCAACGTGCGCACCGTCCTCATCTCCACCGGCACCGCGGATCTGCTCAACTGCCCCAGCACCAGCGACGCCGACACGTGCGCCACCAATGTGGAGAACGGACTGGCCTCGCTCAACAGTCAACTGAACTCGTACTACACCGACGACAGCCAGGTCTCATACGGCCAGAATTCCCCCCTCGGCATCTACTTCGCCACCATCCCACCCTTCACCGCCGCCCACTCGGGCACACCGACGCAGGAAGCCGCGCGCAAGGAAGTCAACGACTACCTGCGCAACAACTTCCAAGGTCAAGTCATCGACTTCGCCGCTGCGGTCTCCACGGACGGCACCACTGTGGACGCGGCCGACCTCACCAATGGCAACCCTTCCGGCGCCTACTACGCCGCCCTCGCCGGCGAGTACCTCAAGGACACCGCACCCAGCACGGTAAGCATCGCGCCGAACCTGATCGTCCCGCTCGCCACGGGCAGCGACACTCCCGCGGACGACTGGGAGGTGGCCACCGACGGCACCGACAGCAACGGGGACAACCCGTTCACCACGGTCGGCAGCGCAACGTTCAGCTCCGACGGCCCGGGCGCGGTCAACGCCGGCGCCGGCGCAGCGTCCTTCGACGGAAGCACCGGATTCCTTGAGAGCGACCACACCGCCGTCAACACCCTCGGCGACTACACCATCTCCGCCTGGGTGAAAATCAACTCGGCGGTGTCCGCCACCGCGATCTGCCAAGGCACCAGCCAGCACCAGGCGTTCTACCTCGGCTACGACAGCGGCAACAAGGGCTGGATGTTCCAGACCACCACCACCGACGATGCAAGCTCCGACTTCCCCACCGCGGAGGGAGACAACAACACCGGCGCCGTCGGCACCTGGGCACACCTCCTGGTCACCTACACAGCCCCCGTCGACGGAGACTCCAGCACAGGAGCGATGGCCCTCTACCAAAACGGCAGCCTGATGGGCACGGCCACCAACCCCACCCCGCAGTACGACTCCTCCATGCCCCTGACCATCGGTGGCTGCATCAGCAGCACCGACGCAACCACGCCATACGCCGCCTTCCCCGGCTCCGTCGCAGACGTCCACGTCTACCCGTACGCCATGCAGGCGAGCCAGGCCAGCGCCAACAGCGTGATCGTGCCGACGGGCTGGGACAACGGCATGCCCGAGGACGAGTGGAAGCTCGCCGCCAACGGCACCGACACGGCCACCCTCAACCCACTCACCGCATCCGGCAGCGCCACCTACGGCACCGACGCACCGAGCGGCGCCTCCGGCAGCGTCGCCTTCGACGGGAGCACCGGCTTCCTCAAGAGCAAGCAGAGCGCCGTGAACACACTCAACGACTACACCGTCTCAGCCTGGGTGAAAATCAACTCAGCACTCGGCACCACCGCGCTGTGCCAAGGCACCACACAGCACCAGGCGTTCTATCTCTCGTACGACAAGGCCAGTAGCGCCTGGATGTTCCAGACCACTACCACCAACGACGAGAACTCCGACTTTCCCACCGCGGAGGGAGATGCCAACACCGCGCCGGTCGGCACCTGGACCCACCTCGTCGCGGCCTACCGGGCACCCGTCGCCGGAAAGCCCAACACCGGCTCCATGGCCCTCTACCAAAACGGCACCCTCATGGGAACCGCCACCAACGTCAGCCCCCAGTACGACTCCTCCATGCCCCTGACCGTCGGCGGCTGCATCAACAGCGCCTCAGCCACCACCCCGTACCTGGCCTTCCCCGGCTCCGTGGCCGACGTCCACGTCTACCCGCGGACGCTGTCGGCGACCGAGGTCAGCGCGCTGCACTGATCCCACCGCCAGCCCGGGCCCCGCCACTCCGCCAGGAGCGGCGGGGCCCGCTCACGTTGTCCGCGACGCTCTCACGCGGGCTCTCGTCCTCGATCGCCATGGGTGATCCTTCCCGGCAGAGGTGACACCTCATGCCAGGCGGGCCACGTCAGGACTTACGCGAAGTTCAGGACGGTCCCGCGCTTGGCTGGGAGGCCCCAGCCGAGCGCCTGTTCTCATGGACCCGGCCTTGACCCGGCACACAGGGCAAGGCGAGGACGCGGCCCACTACAACTACGCCGCGCACACCCCGCCGTGTTCACCCGCATCGCCGACGGCAACACGACGGCGGCTTCGACGCCCCTGGCCGCCGCTACACGGACGAGTAACCACAACCCACCAACCACGGACGGGGTCGGATACCCCCAAGGGTGCCCGTCCCAATCCGTTCCCTCCTGCTGGCTGGCCTTCCGAGCGGGCGTCCCGTGCCCAGCGCAGGCAGGAACCGCCGCTGCAGGCCGCAGCGCTGGCCCAGAGGTCCGTGGCTGACCCTGACCCGGATGTCCCCGTCCGGCTGGCACGGATCTTCCACCTGTGCGCTGGAGCACGCGGACGGGGCCGGGGTTTCCCGCGGCCCCGTGCTTGAATGCAGCGTGGGTCAGGACGTGGTCACCGTGTTGGCTGTGTCGGTTTCTGAGGGAGTCGGTTTCGGCGTGACTTCGGGAGTCGTTCTGTGGCGAGCATCAAGATCAATGTCAGTGACTTTTGATGTCACTCTGGTGCTGCGGGGCCCGCCCGCTTACTTCTGGTAAGAGCCGGAACGTCCGCGTCAAGAGCGCCTTCGGCGTCGCCTGCTGTCCCGTCCCAGCAGACTGTGGGCAGGGTGAGGCCCTGACTTGCGGTGCCTACGGTTGAGGAGGACACGTTGGCGGTCGGTGTCCCACTCAACCGTAGGCAGCGTGATGCTCACCCGCGGAGCCAGGCCAGCAGCCGCCGTGGAGTCGGTCGCGATGTGCTGGCTGCCATGGTTCGGGGAGTCGGCTTGGCTCTCCGGGCTTGTTGGGCGAGTCGGTATGCGTCGGCTTCGCGGATGAGTTCTTGAGAGCGGATCTGGTGCAACTCGAAGTGCATGCCGCTCGCTCCTACTGCTGGAGCTCCATGACGTCGGCGACCACGCAGCTGACGTTGTCGGGGCCGCCGGAGCCGTTGGCGAGGGCGATGAGTTCGCGGACGGCCTGCTCGGGTTCGCTGATCTCGTCGAGGGCTCGGCGGATGTCTTGGGTCGGCACGACGGTCGACAGACCGTCGGAGCAGAGCAGATATCGATCTCCCCGCTGGGCGTCGTGAAGGCGCATGTCGGGGGTGGTATCGGCTCCTGGGCCCAGGGCCCGGACCAGCAGCGACCGTTGAGGGTGGGAGGCGGCTTCTTCCGGGCTGAGGCGTCCTTCGTCGACCATCGACTGGACCATGGTGTGGTCGTGGGTGATCTGGAAGAGCTCTCCGTCGCGCAGGAGATAGACGCGGGAGTCGCCGATGTGGACGAGGGCCAGCTGCGATCCGGTCCAGAGCATCGCGGTGAGGGTCGTGCCGGTGCCTTCGGATGCAGAGCCCGTTCCGGCAACGTCGTGCACGGCCTGCTTGGCCTGTTCGATGACGTCTTCGAGGACGTTGAGGAGGTTGCCGGCTGGGATGCTGTCGGTTTCGAGGTGCTTGAACGCGTCGATGGCGGCTGCGCTGGCAGGGGCTCCTTGGCTTCCGCAGCCGTCGGCGACAGCAAGGAGCCGGGATCCCGCGTACGCGGTGTCCTGGTTGCTCTCGCGGACGAGACCCTTGTCGGACAGAGCGGCGTAACGGATTCCCAGGGACTTGGCGGTCGGGGACATGGCAGAGTCCTTCCAGGACAGGTGGTCGATGAGGAAGGTGGCCAGATTCCGCCGTGCGGCGGTGTCGGCCTCGACCTGGGCCCAGAACGCGCGGACCTCCTGGGCCGCCGGGCCTGCCTCCAGCGTGCAGACGTGCTGGATGCGGGCCAGGGGCATTCCCAGGCGGCGGAGCCAGGCGACCAGCCGGGCCTGGTCCAGCTGTTCCGGTGCGTAGAGGCGGTAGCCGGTCACCGGGTCGACACGGGTGGGGGTCAGCAGGCCGAGCTCGTCATAAAGACGCAGCGCCTTCGGCGACAGCCGGGACGCCTTCGCGAACGCCCCGATGGTCAGCAACCCCATGCTTGTTCCTCCTCATGCCGAGCACGTCGCCCGGCCCCACTGATGCTGTGGGCTCCCCCAAGGTGAAGGTCAACCAAGGTTTCTGCTTGGCCCCGTCCGATGGTCTCCCACTCAGCTGGCCTGGGCTTGTTCGGCCTGGGCCTTGGTGTGAGCGAGGCGGTATGACTCGGTACCGGTCTGGATGATGGCGCCGTTGAAGGTCAGCCGGTCGACGATGGCCGCGCAGAGCCGCGGATCGGTGAACGTCTTCGTCCACCCATCTGGGGCTGGCACTTGTTCCCTCACAAGGGTTGCCGCTGCCACCTGGCCGTATCCCGTTCCTGGGGTCCTCGTTGGTTCTCGCGGTGGCACCCCGGTTTTCAAGGTGCTGCCTTGACCGTTCAGGTGCGAGGAAGGTGTGCCGGTGGCCGAGGCGAGACTCCAGGTCATCGCGGGCGGGGCCATTCCGCAGGAGCCGCTGGCGACGGACCCCTGGCAGTTCCAGACGGCGTGCATCGACGCGTTCGTCGCCTCGTGGCGGGCCCGCGGGTTCAGCCCGGTGACCATCGACAATGACATTGGCCTGCTGGAGCGAACCCTCGCGGCTCTGGGCCGGCCCGCGTGGGAGGTGACGCCGGAGGACATCGACCGCGTGATCGGTGATCTCGCGATGAAGGGCCGGGCGACGTCGACCCGGCGCGAGTACGTGCAGATCTTCAAGGGATTCCACCGGTTCCTGCAGGCCCGCAAGGCGGCAGAGATCGAGGCCGCGTTCGGCATGAGGCTGGTCTGCCCGGTCGATGAGTTCAACGCCTCCCGGCATGTGGGCGACGACTCTCCAGCCCTGGTGCCGCCGCCGACACCTGAGCGGGTGGCGGAGTTCTTCGACTTCATGAAGCAGCGGATCGCCACCGCCCGGAAGTACGGACCCGCCGCCCGGGACTATGCGATGTTCCGGACCCTGTATCACGCCGGGCTTCGCTCGGAGGAGGCATCGCTGCTGGACAAGCCGGACGTGCACTTCAGCCGCGGCCCGTTGGGCAAGTTGCATGTCCGCTTCGGCAAGGGCGCCCACACCTCCGGGCCCCGGCCTCGCTGGGTGCCCATGCTCGACGGCCTGGACCTGGTGCTGCGATGGTTTCTGGACGACGTACGCCCCAAGTTCCCCGACTCGCCGGTGCTGTTCGCCGACGAGTCCGGCGGCAGCCTGCATCGCGGAACCATCCGCAACCGGCTGCGCTATCTCATGGAACTCGAAGGGCGGCCGCCCGCAGAGCGGTTCAGTCCGCATGCCCTGCGGAGGGCCTGCGCGACCACAACTACGAACGCGGCGTCGACCTGGTCGCCATCCAGCAGATGCTCGGTCACTGGACGGTCAGCTCGACCATGCGATATGTAACCCTCGGGAATTGCATCAGACGGGCGAGAAGTCGCAGGTCACCTGGTCACGACAGGAATCGGAAGAAGTCCGTGGAGTCTACGAACTAGCCGCCTGAGCAGGGATGTTGCCGAGTCAAGCCCTTCTGATGCATGATCTGCCCTCCAGAAGGGATGGTCTGGAGTGGTGCATCAGCGCAAGGTGGCCCTGGCCGGGGCGGCCCACATGGAGCTCGTCTCCGGTGTGGTTCAGCTACGTCCCGAGGACGCGATGTTCGACGCGATGCTGCGGGGCTGGCGTGCTCAGCAGAAGTCGCGAGGGTTGAAGGACGACACGATCGACCCGAGGGAACGGCTGATCCGCCGGTTCCTGGACTTCACGAACGAGTATCCGTGGCGATGGACGCCAGCCCATCTGGACGAGTGGTCGGCGTCGTTGACGAGCGAGAAGCACTTGGCGCCGTCGACGATCCGCAGTTACCAGGGCATCGTCCGGCTGTTCACCGAGCTCCTCATCGACGCCCGATACGGCTGGGGTCCGGCATGCGAGGAAGCCTTCGGCACCTTCCCGGTGGCGATCTGCCATGAGTGGAATACCCTGCCTCACCTGCAGGATTACGAAGGCGACCCGGAGGCGAGGCCCTTCACGCGGGAAGAGTTGCAGCTCTTCCTCGACTACGCCGACGACCAGGTCGAACGAGCGGTACGGGCGAAACGCAAAGGCGCCTTGGCGGCCTACCGCGACGCCACGTTGTTCAAGGTGATCTACGGGTGGGGCCTACGCCGGACCGAGACCTCCAAGCTCGACGTAGTTGACTTCGGACGCAACCCGCAGGCCCGGCAGTTCGGCCGGTACGGCACGCTCAACGTCCGCTACGGCAAGGCGAAGAAGGGCCAGCCGCCGCGACGGCGGAACGTGCTGTCGGTGATGGACTGGGCCGTCGAAGCGGTCGCCGACTACGTCGAGAACGTCCGCCCCCGCTTCGGATTCCCCGACCATCCTGCCCTGTGGATCACCGAGCGCGGGGGCCGCTTGCAGCCCGGCTCGATCAACGACCGGTTCGAGGCATACCGGGACGCCCTGGGGCTGCCCAAGGAGTTGTCCCCGCACGGACTTCGCCACTCATACGTCACGCATCTGACCGAGGACGGGGTGGACCGGCGCTTCATCCAGCAGCAGGTCGGCCACGAGTGCGACAGCTCCCTGGCCATCTACACGCACGTCAGCGACGACTTCATGAACACTTCCCTGCACAAGGCACTGGCCCCGGCGTTCGCCGGGGCCTGACAGGAGGGATCCGGCGATGGCCGCCAAGCTCGACTACCACTGGCACCTGCGCAAAGTCATGGCTGACCGCGGGATGTTCTCCACCACCGACCTCCTGCCCCCGCTCGCCGAACGCGGCATCACCCTGTCGTCCAGCCAGGTCTACCGGCTCGTCGTCGAGCGACCCGAGCGACTGAGCCTGAGGATCCTCATGGCCCTGCTCGACATCCTCGACTGCGCCATGGACGATCTCATCGAGCCCATCGCGGCGGCCGGGACCGTGAAGAAGCCGAAGAAGGCAGCCGTCGGCGGCTCGGCGCCCGATGCGGAGGGACTCGGCGAACTGCGGCCAAAGCGAGCACGGATCAGGGGTGTTGACCGGTCATGACCACAGCCGACCAGCTCGACCGAGCCGTCACAGACCCAGGCGGTTTGATCGCGGACCTCGTCGCCGACGTCGAGAAGGAACTCGGCGCCGAGACCTGCGTTCCGCGTAATTCAGCGGCATAGAGTCACGAATCTGGGGTCTGACCTGCGCGGACATGGGTGAGGGCGCCTGAGAGGCGTTTCTCTAGG
>NZ_JBIARC010000107.1:0-16503 GCF_042889625.1 Streptomyces sp. NPDC002573
GAACAGCCCATCGCCACCACTCATACCGAGATCATCCCGCATGAATGATCACGAACCGCAGACGGGTTGCCGGTTACTGAGACACGCTCCTAGCCGGCCCGCCGGCAGGACTCGGGCGTACTCGGTCGGGTGAAGACGCCGCGGTGGGAGAACCTCTGACGGAGTCTGCGCGTAGTGCCAGGCATGGGACCAATCAGCGACACGCACATGGCGGAGCCGGGCCTGGTCGTGGTGGAGGTCGCCGCCGCCGATGATGCAACGGCGTTCGCCTTCCAGCAGGCGCTCGCCACACGGTGGGCGACCGCGACAGCAGACCGCACCACCCGGGACGCCGGTGAACCCGGCGTGCGGCTGCGCTGCTACCTGGACCTGCGCCAGAAACTCAACTGACCTGCCGTGCTCGGGCCTGTGGTCGGGGTACTCGGGCCAGGCCATGGTCGTGATCGGGCGCGGCAGCCTGCGCGCATCGGTAGGGCTGCCGCGGACCAGTCGACGCGACGCGGCCACCGGCGCCCGGCAGGCCGCTCAGCAGCTATGGTCCGGGCTTTGCCGATCGTGGTCGGACGCGTGGTCGGGGGCATGCCCGCGACCACGGCATGGCCAACTGGCGGGCTGAAAGGCGGGCCGCGGGGTGTCGGTCTTCCCGCGAAGGAGTGTGGAGTTTCCCGGTGAGCCGCGGTACGCCGGTGTCGTCGGACGACGAAGCCCCGGCCTCTTCAGCCGCGGCTTTGCTGTCGGTCCGAAGACCTAACGTTGATGCCGCCGTCTTGGCGGCGGAACCGCGCCCTCTGCCCCCACGGTCTGCTCAGGCTGCCCCACAACGTCCAGCCCGTCGGATTCCGCTCACGGCCCAATCCCTCACCAGCGTCGGCGTCTTCACCCGCTTCCTGGCGGACCTCCCGCGCAGGACCGAGGGCGCCGCGGGGAGTGTCGGAGTGCTGCCCTACCCTTCACTTCACCGACCGCAGGGCCGGTACAGGCTGCACACAGCAGCCACACGCTTTGGGGGTTCAAATCACCGTGCGCATCCGCACACTTCCAGCTGCCGTCGCGACGGCAGCCCTCTTCGGCTCCGTGGTACTCGCGGGCGTCCCGGCGGCCGCCGACACCAGCGCGCCGATCGGCGTCGACAACGTACTCGACACCGTCGTCGACGGCGCCCACCAGCACCTCTACATCAGCGGCGGCGACGTGATCGCCGTCGCCGATTACACTGGCAAGGTGGTCACGACGCTCACCGGCCTGTCCGGGGTGTCCGACCTCCAGCTGAGCCCGGACGGCAGCACGCTGTACGCCGCCGTCACCGGAGCAGACAAGATCGTCGCCATCGACACCGCGACGCTCACGCAGACCGCCGAGTACCCGACCGGCGCCGGGACGGCGCCGCGCCGGATCGCCCTCACCCAGGGCCGGATCTGGTTCGGCTACGGCGACCAGTGGGACTCCGGGCTCGGCGAGGTCGACCTGACCACCGACCCGGCGACCGTGACCCTCGATCACGCGGGCGCCCACGACTTCGCCAGCACACCGATGCTGTACGCCGACCCGGCGAACCCGGACACCCTCGTCGCCCTGGACGGCGACATCAGCACCGGGCCGATCGTCGTCTACGACGTCTCGTCCGGCACCCCGGTCATCCGCGTCACCGCGAACGAGGGCGGCTTCTACCGAGACGCCGCGCTCACGCCGGACGGACAGTCGATCCTCGTGGTCGGGCAGGGACACCAGGCGGTCGTCGAATACCGGCTCTCCGACCTCCAGAAGGTGCACGAGTACCCGGTCACGGACGAGTCGGAGACCGTCAGCGTCGCCTCGGACGGCACGGTCGCGGCGACCTCGCTCGACATCGGCAACACCGGCGACACCTACGTCTTCCCCGGCGGCGCCGACGCCCCCGCCAGCGTCCGCAACCTGTCGGACGCGTGGATGCCGTGGGGCGGGCACTCGACCGCTTGGTCGGCGGACGGCACGAAGCTGTTCGTGCTGACCGGGTCGTCCGGCTCCATGCAGTTCCACGTCGTGACCGAACCGCGCAAGTACGTGACGAAGCTGACCGCGAACGCCCCGGCCACGGCCACGCGCGCCAAGACACTTACCGTCAAGGGCACGCTCGCCGCCGGTCTGACGCCGCCGGCCGGAACGCTGCTGAACGTCGTACGCACCGACCTGCTGTCCCCGTCGGGCAAGTCCCTCGGCACCACGGCACTGGGCGCGAACGGCGCGTTCTCCTTCACTGACGTGCCCCCGGCCGGCGGGACGGTGCGGTACACGGTGACGTACGCCGGGGACGCCGCGCACACCCCGGCATCCGCCTCGGCAACCGTCGCCGTCTCTCGGGCCACGCCCGCCCTGACGCTCACCAACAACGGCAAGGCGTACGACTACGGCAAGAACGTCGTCTTCACGGCTCACCTCGGCACCACCTACAGCAACCGCACGGTGGAGATCTGGGCCGACCCCTACGGCGCGGACAAGCCGAACAAGCTGCTGAAGACCGGCAAGGTCGACGCGCACGGCAATCTGTCGGCGACCGTCAACATGTCGCGCGACACCGCCGTGACCGCCGTCTTCAAGGGCGACTCCCAGTACGGCGCGCGGACCGTCAAGTCCACCGCGTACGCGCACGTGAAGATCGCCAGCTCGCTGTCCAAGTACTACCGGACAGGCACGATCGGCTCGACCCGCTACTACTACTTCCACAAGAAGACCGACGCCGTCCTGACCACCACGATGACGTACTACAAGGGCCGCAAGGAGCGCCTGGACCTCCAGGTCTACTCCAACGGCACGTGGTACACGACGGACTCGGAGTACTTCCCGCTCGGAACGAGCGGCAAGTGCATCGTCAACCTGGGCCACCCGGGGACGTCGGGTGTACGCGCCCGGGTGCGCGCCGCGTACATCGACCCCTCCTCGGGTGACAGCGTGAACACCACGACGTACGGCGCCTGGTCGTACTTCTACTTCACCAACTGACCTGGCCGGCCGAGGGAAGGGCGGCGCGTCGTACGGCCGCCGCCCTCCTGTCCCGTCTCAAAGAATCTTGAGCGGTCACTGAAGTTTGAGCTCGTCGCCGTGGCGTCAGCCGACCGTGCCCCCTGCGGCTGGCCGAGGGATGGCCGCCCAAGGGTTCTGCTCGGTTGTGCGCTGGTTCAGCGGCGGGTTCTCGCTGCCTGCTGAGAGTCGTTGTAGAGGTCGAAGATTGCATCGACCAGGTCCGGTAGGTCGGCCAGTTCTATGTTTCGGGGGTTGGCGGCGTAGCCGATCAGGCCCAGAAGGCGGTGCACGATGTCCGTCTCCTGCTTCTGGCGCTGGGACTCGGGATCGTTCAGGCCGTCGTCGACCGGGGGCGGCGGGCTCCGACGGAAGCGCTCGTCCTCGGCGACACATTCCCGCAGGGCTTTGGGCCACACGAGCGGCTCCCGCGGCGACTGCGGTGGCACCTCCTTGCCATTGCGGATGGCATGCATGATCCGGGCCTCGTCAGAGCGGTCCACCCGCTGTTGCAGGTCTTCGATGGCAGCCAGTTGCGCAGCGACGCGCCGGATCCGCACCGCGTTGCTCAGCGCCCACTGACGTTCCGCCCGGCGGCTGCGGAGGGCGCGGGCGTACTCGACTCGCTCGCTCTGTGTGGCAGGCACGGTGCCGTCAGGGTGTATGTAGGCCCTTCCGAGTTGGAGGTGTCGTCGCTCAGCTGCCTGGCGGCCGCTCAGCTCCTGCCACTCGGCGATGCGAGCCCACGTGATGCGCTTTGTGCGCGCCAAGGTGGTGAGCTTCAGTTCATCGTGGTCGAGCTTCTCGCGGAGCATGCGGATGGCCAGGAGGGCGGCCAGGATCTCGGGTTCCGTGGCGTCAGGCTGCAGGACGCCCTCAGCCCGCTGGCAGATGCGGTCGTAGTTACGGGCGACGTCCGTCAAACGGCCTGGGGAGTCGCTGTCGTAGCTCAGGAGCCGGCGGACACCGGGCGTCTTCTCGGTCAGCAGCGACCAAGCCCATGCTCGGTTGTGGTGCTTCTTGGGACTGCTCGTGCCGCCCGAGTTTTCTGTCGTCTTCATGACGACGCCTCACGTCGTCCTTCGGACGACCTATTCGGCTCCTGCACCGGCTCCGTCACGCGAAGGTCGCGTTCGTCCACGGCTGACTCCACGGGTTCGGGACTCAACCGAGCAGTCACGTCCTGGCGCTGACGGCGGGTCCTGCGCCGCCAGGCTGCCCGCAGCGTGCCGGCGGCGAGCACCGTGAAAGCGAACAGCACCGAGGCCACGTACTGGGCGCTGACGTCATGGATGAGGGATGCGGACATCATGGTGTCGGCGCACGTCATGCGTGCGCGCGATGCCTCCTTACGAGGGTCGCTGGGCGTAGAGGCCTCCCACCCGGGCGATATCCCCAAGGTGATCAGGGAGATATACGCGCTCCAGGAAGGACAGCTTGCGACGGCTCCATCACGGTCCGTCCACGATAGAAGTGTGCCGGGCGCACGCCAGGCGCATATCCGCTCTCGCTGAACCCGCCAGAAGCGCCACCTTGCGCCACCCACCATTAAGGGCTCATACACCGCATATCGGAACAGTGAACCGCAAACCAAGTGTCGTCGTCCGGATGCACCGACGCGCGGTATCCGCTTCACCCTCCCCAACCACCAGGTGGATTGGGACCTCACATGGCCGTGTCACTCTCATTGAGTCGGGTTCTCGTGGCAGGGGCACCTGTGGCCTGCTCAGGAGCTACCGACTACGTCGGCGCGCGAAAGACAACCGCGCCGGCGAACCGTACAACGCGGGAGCCTGACGAGCCCGGCGTACGTCTGCGGTTCTTCCTGGACCTGCGCCAGGCTCCCGACATGTAGGCCTGCGGCGAGGCCAGCCTTGCTCGTGCTTGGCTGTGGCTCGGCTTCTACGCTGGAGGTGTTCGGGGCTCTGGAGGTATGTCATGCCCGTGAGCATCTTCAACGGCGCTATCTCGTTCGGACTGGTCAGCGTGCCGATCACGGTCCTGCGCGCGATCGAAGATCACAGTGTGCGCTTCCGGCGGATACACACCGCCGACCACGGCCTGGTGCGCAACCACTACTGGTGCGAGGTCGAGGACCGCGAGGTCACCTTCGGCGAAGTAGGGCGTAGCTATGAACTGCCGGACGGCCGGGTCATCCCGGTCACGGACGAAGAGCTTCGGGCCCTGCCGCTGACCACGGCGCGCGCCATCGAACTGATCGCGTTCATCCCGGCCGCCGCCGTCGACCCACTGCGCATCGGCCCCGGGTACCACCTCCAGCCGCAGGGTGCCGTCGCCGCGAAGCCGTACCTGGTGCTGCGGCACGCCCTGGAGCGGGCTTCGCAGGTCGCGGTCGCGCGGTTTGCGTGGCACGACCGTGAGCGGCTCGGTCTGCTGCGGGTCCGCGGCGACGTGATCGCTTTGCACGGCTTGTGGTGGCCGGACGAAATCAGCGCCCCCGCCACCGTGGTGCCCTCTCCGGTCCACCTCGACGAAGACGAGATCGGCGAGGCCTTGGCGCTGATCGAGGCCATGACCCGCGACGACCTCACCGGCCCCGAGTTCATCGACCGCTACACCGAGGCGCTGCACGCGGTGATCGAGGCCAAGCAGGAAGATCGCCGGTCGCCGGAGGTCCCGGAGCCGGCGGCCCGGCCGGATCAGCTGGTGGACCTGATGGCCGCGCTGCAGGAGTCGGTCGCCAAGGCCCGGGCGGCGCGGGGCGAGACGGGCGACGCGGACCCTCAGGAGGCGCCGGCCACACCGGCGAAGAAGGCCGTGGCGCGGAAGACGGTGAGGAAGGCGCACACCCAGGCATCGTCCTCGCAGAACGCCGGGCGCGCAGACGATCAGCGAGGTACGCAAGCACGCTGACCTGCCGTGGTCAGGCCCATGGTCGGCCTGTGGTCAGGGCGTGGCGCCGGAGTAGTAGAAGCGGCACATCACACCCGGGCCCGGTGTGCGGGGCTCGCCGGGGTCCGGGTCGTACAGGGCGCGGCCACCGGGCCACCGCGACAGCTCGGTGGACAAGGCCGCGCCGTCGTCGACTTCCTCGGTCCGCCATCCGTGGATGTCCAGCAGCAGGCCGTCCAGCGGGCCGGGGTTGGGGTCGTCGTGGTCGTGGCCATAGACGCGGCCGTTCAGCAGCTGCTCATCTCCGTTCACGCCGTCAGACTTGCAGTCGCCACCGACAACGAGAGCCGTGGAGACGGCGACAGGCGCGGCCTGAGCGGAGGCCGGGCCCGTCACAGGGCGGTGCGGGGTTATCGGGTCTAGATGGGATCGCGGTCCAGGATCCGCCGGGCGCACGGCTGTTCGGGTCTTCACGGCATCCCCTAGGATCCCCCTCTGTCTCCTACGCATCAGAGGGTTCCTTGAAGCCATACCTTCGGCGGGTAGCGCGACTGTGCCTCGCCGCCGCGATCAGTCTCACTCCCCTGGCAGCACCCGCTGCTTCACAGGCGGCGGCCGCCGCCTCCCCGGCAGGTACCGCCTCCCCGGCCCACCCGGCGGCCATGGCCGGCAAGGGCGGGCTCGACCTGCTCGTGCAGGGCGCCAACTGGGAGATCCTGCAGACCGCCCGATACGCCAACGGCAAATGGGCCCCGACCAAGCAGCTGTTCAAGAGCGGGTTCTTCTACGACTTCACCGACGTGGTGCAAAATGGCCGGCTGCGTCTGTTCATCGAGAAGCCCACCGGCTCGGACGTCACCTTGGAGGAGACCACCCAGAACCCGGACGGCAGCTGGCCCAGCCCCACCCCGATGCACGGCCTGGCGCCGGTGCGGGTGACCTCCAAGCCGACGCGGAACTACCTCGCGGCAGCCGTCGTAGGAACCCGTGTGCACCTGGTGTACATCGACACCACCGGCCGCCTGATGCACACCATGGAGCAGTCCGACGGCACCTGGACCGCTCCCGACCAGGTGGCGCCGGGCGGCGCCTACCGCAACGACTGGTTCGAGAGCCTGTCGGCCGCCTCGGTCGGCGGAGGGCTGCAGGTGGCCGCGGTCGACCAGATCCACCGCACCGTTCTGCACACCGCGCTCGGCGCGAACGGCAGGTGGACGCCTTGGAGCAACGTGCTGTCCAGGGCCGGCACTCCCCGCCACTGGGGCATGCCGATCCGGGTAGCAATGGCCGGATTCGGCAGCAGCCTGCAGATGGTCGTGCTGACCAACGGCCAGGTCGCGCAGTACCACACCATCCGCAGCCCGAACGGGCGCTGGAGCGCCTGGGACGACATCAACGCGCGGGTGGACTTCAACCGCGCGGGCTTCAACGGCACCGTGCTGCAGGAGGTCACCGCCGTCAACGTGGCAGGAAACCTCCAGCTCGTTTTCGCCTCCGACGATAACCGCGGCACGCTCTTCCACGCCATGCGCTACGCCAACGGCGCGTGGACCCGGGCAACGCTGGTCCAGCACTACACGAAGATGTCCGCCTGGCGGCCCGCGGGAGTGGCTGGATCATCCGGCTGAGCCGCGGCCGGGGCACAAGCGCCCTTCGCGCGGTGCCGGGGAATGCCCGGCACCGCTGCACCGCATCCGCCGACGGGCCTCGGAGACAACGGCGCCGGACGCAACGGTGAAGCCGGCGATTGCGGACGGGGACGATCCTGTTGGCTTGCCTGCGCCCTCCAGCGCCCTGACGGGACTGAAACCGCCACACTCGTGACATCACTTCTCAGGTTCTGGCACGACTTCCGTGAAGCGGTCACGATTAGTGATCAGTGGGTGTTTCGAGTGGATCTGTAGCACTTCCTGGCGCCACTGGTCGGCGTCGGTGCTGTCCACCCAGCCGGTTGCCATTTCTGCTAGGCGTCCGTGACCCTTTGGTAGCGAGCAATCTCCTCACCGACGCACCCCTTGCCTGTGGTGATGTCGGCGGCCCGGGACGGGCACCTCGTCATGAGCCGTCTCAGGCCGTGGTCGGCTTCGTGGTCGGCCCGACCACGCCGGTGAGCTCCTGGCGCAGATCGAGGTAGCAGCGCAGTCGTACGCCCGGCTCGCCGGGCGTCCCAGTCGTCCGGTCATCTGCCGCGGTCGCCCAGCGTCCGGCGAGCGCCTGTTGGAAAGCGAAGACGGAGTCGTCGTCCGCGGCCGCGACATCCACGACGACGAGCCCCGGTTCCGCGACGTGTTCGTCCCTCATCGGCCTCATGCTCTGCTCCACGCTCCGGCGGCGGCACCCGGTTCACCGGTGCTGAGATGGTCACCCGGCTCAATGGCACCGACCGGAGCCTTCACGGGATGTCGCCGGTCCACTCGAAGCGGCGCGAGTCGCCGGGGCGCGGGTCGTACGCCGCTCGGCCGCCAGCGCCGAACTGCCCCAGCTCGGTCTGGAGGGCGACACCGGTGTCGATCTCGTCCTGCGCCCAGCCGGTAATGTCGAGCAGCAAGCCGTCCAGCGGCCCGCCCACCAGTTCGACGTAGCGCTGACCCGGTACCGGGCCGGGGTCCTCGTGGTCGGCGCCATAGACACGGCCACGCAGCAGCTGCTCATCGCCATTCATGCCGATCAGCCTCCCAGCCGCCACCGACAACGCGGCCTTGCCCACCGCCCACCGGCACACGCCCGAGGAAGAGCGGGCTACCCCGACCCAGCCCCGCTGCCGAGCTGCCCTTCGGCCGCCCCATCAGGCTGGGGTCACGCCACCGACGGGGCGCGGATGCGGTCGATGAATGCTTCTATGCCGGTCAACCGTGGTTTTTTGGGGCTCTCCTGCCGTATGTGTGGGTCATTCTGTGGCGGGTTGGCGGCCGGGGAGGGTGGGGCGGTCGCCGGCGAGGGTGAGCATGGCGAGGGCGATGATGGCGTCGGCGGTGTGGAAGCCGAAGCCGCGTCGGATGATCAGGCGGGTCTTGGTGTTCGTGCTCTCGATCAGTCCGTTGCTCATGCCGGTGGTCAAGGCGGCACGGATCGCCTGACGGTGGCGGCGGATGCGGCGCTGGAGGTCGACGAAGCTGTCGATGCGGCAGCGGCGGGCCCAGCCGATCCAGCGGTCCAGAGCGGACAGGGCGGCGGTAGGCCGGGTCTTGGCGAGGGTGAATACCGCGCGGAGGGCTTCCTTCAGGCGCCAAGCGCGGTGCAGGCGGGGATCGGTGGCGGCGATCCAGGTGAGTTTCGCGGCCTGCCGATCGGTGAGGTCTGCCTGGTTCTTCCACAGCGCGAAGCGGGAGTCTTTCAGCGCTCGGGCGGTGTCAGGATCGGCGGCCTGGCGGCGGGCGCGGTTCCACGAGGCACGGCGTTCGACATCCAGGGCGTCGGTGGCCCACGCGACCACGTGAAAGGGGTCCATCACGCGCACCGTCGACGCGGCCCGGTCGGCCAGGACCTCAGCGATCCAGAGCGCGCCGTCGGCGCTGATGTGCGTGAGTTTGGCGGTGCGCCGCTTGCCGAGGGCGTTGAAGAAGCGGTGCAGGACGTCCTTGCCGTGGCCGTCGGCCATCCACACCACCTTCGCGGTGTCGTGGTCCACGACGACGGTCATGTACTTCTGCCCCTTGCGGTGGCTGATCTCGTCGATGCCGATCCGCCGCAGCCCCGACAGCCGGTCGACCAGCCGGTCGCGGTCGGCGACGTATCGCTCGACGATCGCGCCGATGGTCCGCCAGGAGGTGCGCATCAGCTGCGCGGCCGCGCTCTTGGAGCACTCGGCGGCCATCCATGCCGTCTGGGCGTCGAAGGCGTGGGTATGCCCGGCGCCGTGACGGGCCCAGGGCACCGCGGCGACGGTCGTCCCGTGCTCGCGGCAGGCCACCCGCGGCGCGGCCGCCTCCAGGAACACACGCATCACGCCGTGGTCGAGGTCCCGCCACCGGCGCCGGCCTCGTCCCGTGTCGTACCAGGGCGCCGGGCGCCGGCAGATCCCGCACCGCTGCCGACGGCGCGCATCGGGCCGTACCGACACGATCACGCACTGTTCGTTTTCATCGATCCGGACGCCCTCGACCACCGTGTGTTCGGCAGTCAGCGTCCGCTTCCATATCCTGAAGAGGGACACGCCGTTTTCCTGCTTGATCCAACTTGAGTCTAGACACCTCAAGGATCACAGGAGACGGCGTGTTTCCTGTATCAGGGCAGGTCAGAGCACCCACACATACGGCAGGAGAGCCTTTTTTGGCTTGGTTACTTGCCGACTGGTGCTATCTCAGCAGTGCGGCCCCTTTGGGAACGGGGAGTCTTGGCGCCGACCTTCCCGGCCTCAATCGTGCTGGGATCAACGGCTTCCCCTGGAGCGCCGACTTCGTACGGTCCGGTGGGGTCGTTGTCACGATCGTGAGGGAGGAGGAAGAAGGTGCGGCGGGCGAAGAGGCCGCTGTCAGGGTCGCTTGCGGCGCCGGCTTTGAGGTTGGTGTAGCCGATGAGACGTCCGTCGCGTTCGTAGCGGGGCTTGCCTCGTCGGCTGTGTACCTTGTCCAGGGCCTGCCTGACGTAGTCGAGGTCTGACGGGTCTTCCAGCCACACCACTTCTGCCTCGTCGGTGAGCTGGCTGTCTTGCAGCATCGAGCTCATGGCCGCAGACCCTCCTGGTGGTCATCGGCCGGCCTGGGGCCGGCCTGTGTGGCGTATCCGCTGGTCCTCTGGTTGTACGCAGGGCGCTGTTCGAGGTCGCGGTTTTCATCGTACGGCGCGTCGGCAGGACTCCCCAGCGTGCCGGGGTGCGTCACGGCGGTCATCTGTCGGTTTCTGTTCCGGCGTCCGGGAGCAATGCGAGTCCGGGGTACAGCTTGCGGTCGTTGTTCTTGATCATTTCCGCTGGGGAGGACAGGCCGAGTTCCTGGCGGATGCGGCTGGCGAAAGCTCGGCTGGTGGCCGGGCGGATACCTTCCTCGGAGCACCAGCGGCCATACGTTTCGTAGAGGAGCTTCTGCTCGACGCGCAGGTCTGGGTTGGGCTGTCCGTCGGTTGTCGTGGTGCACCGTTCGGCGATGAAGCGGCCGATGTGGTCTTCGGTTTTCTCGTAGGCCTCGGTGGCCAGGCGTACGGAGGCGGGGCCGTGGAGGGGGTCGCGGGTGGCGAGGTAGCGGCGGGCTCCCTGGATGAGCCAGTGCAGGATGCCGGCTCCTTCGTCACGGACGAGTTCCTGGGCAAGGTTGTCGATCTTGCGCGCATTGGGCACTTTGCGTTCGAAGGGGATGAGCCGCATGCGCCGCCAGAAGGCGTAGCCTCCGGTGCCGACTTCCGGCCGGTGGTTGCCCAGGAGCCACAGTTTGTGGGTGGGGGTGAAGGTGAAGAAGTCCTGTCTCATGCGGCGGGCGGTGATGGTATCGCCGCCGGTGAGGAGTTTGACGCGGGCTTCGTTGAACTTGTCGTTGGGTTTGAGTTCGCTGCAGACGACGATGCGCCGGCCATGGAGTTCGGTGAGTTCTGTGCTGTGTTCGGTGAATTTACCCTTTTCCATCAAAAAGCCCGGTGGTGCGGCGTTGGCGTAGTCGCCGAGGATTTGCATCATCACTTCGAGCAGGACGGACTTGCCGTTGGCGCCGGAGCCGTAGAGGAACGGCAGGACTTGGGCACCGACGTCTCCGGTGACGGAGTAGCCGAGCAGCAGGTGCAGGAAGGCAATGGTCTCCCGGCCCTTGTCGTCGTCGCCGAAGGTGTCGTGCAGGAAGTTGTGCCACCGTGGGATCGGCACGTCCTCGGGCCCCACCGTGGTGGCCCGGGAGTGCTTGTCGTTCAGCGGATCGGGTTTGCGCAGCTCACCGGTTTTGAGGTCGACAACGCCGCCTGGGGTGCACAGAGCGTAGACGTCGCCGTCCAGGGTGTCGGGGTCCATGCTGAGGCCGGGGGCTGCCTGCGCCTGCTGCAGGAGTGCTTTCATGCCTGCGGTGGACTGGGTGCGGCGGCGGTGCGCGGCGAGTTCGCGGTCACTGAAGATGCCGCGCGGGTCGGTGCGCGGCATCTGCTCGGCCATGTCGCCGGCCGCCCACATGGCGCCTTTCTCTCCGCCGGTGCGCTTCCACCGGTATTGGTCCCAGCAGTACCAGCCCAGTCCTTCAACGTGCCGGAAGCGGTCGCTGTATAGGCGCGCGAACAGTTTCGCGTTGGCCCGGTCGGTCAGTTCCTCCGGCAGCAGCCCCGCGGCAGGTGGGACGGGACGGCGGGCGCCCTCGGGGACCGCCTGCGCCGGGAGCAGGGGGGACTCGTCGGGCAGGGGAATGTCGAAGCTCTGCTGCTGGTGGATCTGCTCGGCGGCGGCTACGGCGTCGAAGCGGGGCGGCTCGGCGCTGCTCATGAGCGTCCTTTGGGGTGGAACGGGCGTTGGGCGCCGGCGGACAGAGCGGATTCGATGATCACAACGTTGCGGCGTTCCTGGTGGGGGCGCGCCCTGTTGGCGGTCTCCAGCAGCAGGGTCCTGGCTTCTCTTTCGGTGAGGTGGCCGCCCTGGGCAAGACCTCCGGCGGTGAAGGCAGCTCGGTTCAGCTTCTCGGTGAAGCCGGCGCCCTCGGGGACGGCCGCACATGCGGCGACCTGATCGAGGAGGGGCTCGAGGATCCGGCTGGCCGCCTTCGGTGCCCGGCGGCGGGGCATACGTGCGGCTGGTACGGCGGGCGCGGGGTCGGGTGTCCTGGCTGGGGGGACGTGGCCGGTGCGGGCGAGTTCACTAGCCAGCCAGGCAGGGAGAGAGGCCGGACGGCGGGCTTCACCGACGCGTGTGTACGTGCCAGCTGTTGTGCGTGTGGACGGCGCGACGATGTAGCCCGCGTCGGAGCGGATGTCGACCTGCCAAGCCAGGGCAACCCTAGGACTGGACCCTGTGGAGGACCGGTAGCGGATTTCGGGGTTGGGATTGCGGTACCAGATGTGCAGGCCGCCGGAGGGCGTGCGCACCCGGAGGGTTCCTTCGTCCTCGGCCGGGCTGGGCTGGCGTCGCACAGCGGCCAGAAGCGCCAGGGTGTCGAAGCCTGTGGCGAGTCCGGTGAGCGTGACCTGGGGGCCGATAGGGATGCCCGGCAGGAGGCGGGACCGGTCGGGGACTTCCGCGTGGTGTGCGTCCACGTCGAAAACGACGAGGTTCGCGGGACCGCAGGAAACTCCGACTCCGAAACGGGGTTGGGCCCACCACCAGGAGTCGATGCGCTCGGGTGAGGTGGTGGCGGCGTGGAAGCCGTGACACCAACGGCCGCTCGCGATGCATGGGCAGTCTGCCGGATTGTGCCTGTTGTCCCGGCAGGCCTGACAGTTTGCCGCTGGTGTCTTTTGCCGAGGTGCCAGGGGATGGACCGGCCAGCCGGCAGCTGCGCACCATCGAGCCACGTCGCGGGGCTCGCCAGGTCCGGAGGGGACTGGCAAGGGAGTGACAACCTGGCCGGGCACTGGGCGTCCTTGTCGGTTTTGTTTCGGTGTTAACTCGTTTGTGAGCCTGCGGAGTAGCCGCGGCTGACGGGACTGACGGGACTGAGATTTACGTATGCGGCACAGACGTTAGCGCACACGGGACCGACAGCAGGGGGGCAGGGCAAGCGTGTCGAAAAGTCAGTCCCGTCAGTCCCTTGCGGACAGGGCCTGCGGCCGGTCGGCTTGGTCCCGTGGAGGGGTTCAATCCCGTGGGAGGCGTTCGGTCCCGTTTGGGTCCCGCCAGAGAAGATGCAGGTCAGATGGGGTCTTTGGCTGATGCGCGGGACTGACGGGACCCAAGGTTGTAGATATGAGCCAGATAGCAGCTGCAGGTGGTTCTTCGCGCGTGCGCGCATACACACGCGCCTGATGGGGATAACCTGAAGTTTGAGTCCCGTCAGTCCCGTGCCGTCCCCCCGATGGCCGTCTGACCAGCACTTTCTCCCACGGGACCCAAACGGGACCCAAGAGGGCAGTCAGTCCGCCCCGCCAAGGATGCAGGCAATCGGAGAGACGAGTCCCGTCAGTCCCGCTGGCCCTGCGTCTTTTCGGTTGGCACCCTTGACTTCACGACACCACGACACCCCAATGCCGCCCGCCCTGACCGGAGCTGTCCGATCCCCCGGCCAGGAACTCGCGCCCGAGGTCGACATGACTCCCACCGTCTTCTCCCGGATGCCGCGGCAGCTGGTGGAGGCCGGCTGGCTAGAGCAGTCCGATCGTTCCAGCGACTGGGCCCCGCATAGAAGAGCCCGACTTTCCAAAATCCCCGACAGCGTCAGGCACTCATCGCGCGCCGCAGGTCAGGCCAGGGGTAGTTGGCCGAGCGGTCGCTCCTTTTCGGCTTGCACTTTGAAGAGCACGGCCATTCCACTGTCGCTCGTGAAGGACGGTCCCTGCCAGGTGGCCGGAACGGATGCCGGCTCCAGTTGGATGTTCGTCCCGAACGATCGGGGGGCATCGAAGAGCGACTGAAGCGCGTGCACACTCGCCAGGTCAAGTACTCCGATGAAGGTGCTCCAGGTCTGGGTGGCGGGGTCGTACGAGGACACGGAGCGCAACACCGCCAACTGCTCATGCCAGCGGGTGTCATCAGCGCACGCTGCCCGGATCGTCACCTGCAGCAGCCAGCGGTCGCTCGGGTACGGGGTCGCTAAGGAAGTCATGCACCGACCGTAGAGCGCGCCTGCGACAACGGCGGTCGCCGCAGCAGGCCTTTTGGGTACCGGGCGCGGCAGCAGTCCGTGCCAGCGTGGGACACGCAACCGAGTCACACGCGTTCCCCTGGGTGTCCGTTACGGGGTGACACCGGGGCAACGACGAGCCTGGCCACGCGCCATCCCAGTTGGAGAACTCGGCAGGTCAGCCCCGATCCGCATACGCGATCTTCCTAACTGTGGCTCTAGGCGCCGATAATCAGCCGGGCTGGAGTTTTCCCGTCGCGGTGAGGGTGACCGACGCCATCCACCAGTCGCGTGATCCACACGGATCGTGTGTGGCGTGGTGCACGAGCCGCACCAGGGTATTGGTCCGGAGCACCTGCTGTCCGGCCTGGTCCGCGGTGAGGGTCACTGTCACAATGCGGCGTGGGTCGGTGCCGGGCGTAGTCGGGACGTGCAGGTGTGCTCCGACTTCTCCAGCTGGGTATGACACGCAGTGAGTGCCGGCGCAGGCCCGCACTGTCGCCTGTGGGTGCGATCGCGTCCAGGCCGAGACGTTTAGCTGGACGGAGGGAAACGCCGACACTGCCGAGGCCGCGCACACTGTCGGCTGAGTGGTGCACCCAGCAACTGCACCGATCATGACCGTGCTGGCCCCGAGCAGGCGGACCATGCTCAATCGTGTCGCACCCGGCACCGTGAAACGAGGGCTCATATCCATGAGACCTTGCTGCACCGATTTTGGTTGCCGCCGTAGCAGCAACCTGTGGAGCGCCCTTTCCGGGCCGTGGAGGAGCCGGTGCGGGCCGGCAGGGCCGTCGGCGCCCGAAGCCTGGAGCTCCCGGTCCTCGATGGCGTGGCGGCGGGCGTCGGCCTCGCGGGTGAGAGCGGCGAGCCGGTCCAGGTTCTCCGGTGCGTGCATCCACGTCGCCAGGTCGGTTGTACGGCCCTCCAGGCACTCCTCGGGCGTCGCGGCTTGCTGATGGGCGTGGACGGCGGCGGCCCGCTGCGCCGGGGTGAGCGGGGCGTCCCGTCCCGGGTGGTCGACGGCGTGCGGCGCGGCCGCCACCCGGTCGCGGTTGTGGTCGTCGGCGCGCGCGGTGACCGACGCGGTCGCGGCCGGGGCTCCGTCCCGTGCGGGGACTGACTGAGCTGGGAGCCAGGCACGCCTGTCCCTGTGCCGGACGCCCGACGGTCCACAGGTCGCCGGACGCACGGACGAACGCGGAGTGGGCGAGCATGTCCCACTTCAACTGGGCAGCGGAGATGGCGTGGCCGTGCCGGGCGAGCGCGTCGCGTGGCTCGCCCGGCGTCAGGGGACGGTCGCAGCGCGCGAGATACCGGGCCGCGAGTTGCTCGGCGGTGGCAGTTCACTGCCTCCGGCACAACGATCCGTCGCCTGGATCCCTGCGGGAGAACAGCGGTTTCATCAACGGGTGGTGGGGGGCGGTCACCGGCACGTGGGCAGCTTATCCGCGGCGGCGGCCCCAGGAGACGGTGTCGATGGTGCCGCCGCGCTGGTTGCGCAGGGTGGCGGTGTCGGAGTCGTTGTTCCACACGTAGGCGCGGCGGTCTTGGTACAAGTCGGTGCGGGTGTCGCGGCCGATGCCGGTGTGGATGCGGACCGTGGCCCGGGCGGCCAGGCGGTAGTGGTGGAAGGTGTAGGTGTGGCGGTCGCGGTCCGACAGCGTCCATCCGTCGAGGTTGACCGCACCGCGGGTGGTGTTGGTCAGTTCCACCCATTCGCCGTTCAGGGAGCGGTTGGAGCGGTCGTCGCGCCCCGGCGAGTCGTACTGCACTCGGCTGATCCGCACGTCGGGCCGGTGCTGAGGGGCCGGATGGCCGGCAGCGGAGGCGGGCAGCGCCGCTACCGCGCCCAGCGCGGCGGTGGTGAGAGCAACAGCGGCCAGGGTCATGTCCCGCGGGGTGGTGTAGTCACGGCAGCTGTTTCGGTTCCGGTTGTGGGGTGATCTGCGGTTCAGGTTCGGTTGGCTTGGTGGTGAAG
>NZ_JBIARC010000108.1:0-10919 GCF_042889625.1 Streptomyces sp. NPDC002573
CGGACCGTCCGCTGCCCCCAAGGACACGCCAGCACCGGCTGGCACCCCGTCACCCAGCACGGACGCGACGCCATCGTCATCGAGTTCGCCAAGTCCGACTGCGGCAGCTGCCCGGTCAAGGCCCGGTGCACCAGCGCCGCCCGCGGCAACCGCATGCTCACCCTGCGGCCCAAGGAGATCCACGAGACCACCGCCAGGGCCCGGACCGAGCAGGACACCCCGGCCTGGCGGACCAAATACGCCCTGCGCGCCGGCATCGAAGGCACCGTCAATCAGGCCCTGGACATCACCGGCCTGCGCCGGGCCCGCTACCGCGGGCTACCCAAGGTCCGCCTCCAGCACGCCTTCTCCGCAGCCGCAATCAACGTGGTGCGCCTCGACGCCTACTGGAGCGACCAGCCGCTCCGCCCGGTCCGCACCAGCCGCCTCGAACGCCTCGCCTACCGACTCACCGCGTAGACCCCACCAATTGCGCAGCAGAGTCTCCGCCTGCCGCAAAGCTGAGACAGGGCGCACCGCGGAGCCGCGGTAGGCCCTCGGGCGCTTCCCGTCCGCCATTCGCCGAGAGGAGGTGGTTGTGCTGATTGCCGTGTCACTGGTCTGCGCCGTGCTCGCGGCCGCGAGCAACGCTCTAGGCACGGTCTCACCTTCCACCGCCTGATCCCCGGGCGACCTGGCTCTCCGTCGGCAGCATCGTCGTCAGTGTCTGTCTGGGGCTGTTCGCGGCCGCTCCCAACGGAGGCACCCTCCAGGCCCCCGCCTCGCTGTGGATGGCGGTCATGATCTGTTGCCTGGGAGCCATGGCGACACTGTGCACCCTCGCACTCAGGCGTCGCATGGGCCCGAGTCGTGCCGCCCACATAGGTCTGGCGGCCGCCATCGGCTACGCCCTGACCTGTCCCGCTCGGAAATACGATTCTGAGCCTGGCCTGCAGCTTCTCCATGTGGGGCAACGGCCTCCGCGGCGCCTGGGATGATCCTTCGATGCCGCTGTCGATCGTCACCGCACTGGTCCGGAATCTGATCAGAGTGCCCGCCGCCGTGCTGCGCAGCCGGGTGGCCAAGGATGCGGAGGTGCTGGCGTTGCGGCACGAGAACGCGGCGCTGCGCCGCCAGATCGCTCGGGTCCGCTACGAGTCCGCCGACCGGATCTGGCTGGCCGTCCTTTCCCGGCTGGTCCCGCGGGAGCGCTGGCGTCAGGTCTTCGCGGTCACGCCGACCATGCTGCTGGCCTGGCACCGACGCCTGGTCTCCCGGAAGTGGACATTCACCGAGCGCCGCCACCCGGGACGGCCCCGGACTGCGCCCACCGTCAGGCAGCTCAACCTGCGTCTGGCGCGCGAGAACAGCACCTGGGGCCACCGCCGCATACAGGGCGAGCTCGTCCGCCTTGGCTACTCCATCGCCCCGTCCACCGTATGGGAGATCCTGCAATCCTCGGGAGTTGACCCCGCGCCGCATCGCTCCGGCCCTACTTGGCGTCAGTTCCTCACCACCCAGGCCCACGGCATCATCGCCGCCGACTTCCTGCACTTCGACCACCGTGGCGTTGGGGCGCCTGTACGCCCTGGTCTTCATCGAGCACGGCACTCGCCGACTACACCTCGCCGCGTCACCGCCCACCCCACCGCGCAGTGGGCCGTCCAGCAGGCGAGGAATCTCGCCATGACGTTGGGGTGCCGGATGGACTCGCTGCGCTTTCTGCTGCGGGACCGGGATGCGAAGTACACCGACGCCTGGTCGACGCCGTCTTCCAGGCCGACGACGTGCAGATCCTGCTCAGCCCGCCGCAGGCACCGAGAGCGAACGCGATCTGCGAGAGAGCCGTGGGCACCCTCCGGCGCGAGCTCCTCGACCGGATCCTGATCTACAACGAGGCCCACGCCCAAGCGGTCCTGGCCGAGTACATCCGGCACTACAACCAGCACCGCCCCCACCAGTCCCGGCGGCAACCGCCCCCGGACAGCACCAAACCATCCCCTCCAGCCACCGTCACCGACCTCCAGGCCCACCGAATCCGGCGACAACCCCTCCTCGGCGGCCTGATCAACCAGTACCAGAGGACCGCCTGACCGAACGGCCTCGGGGGCTGGTTCGCCCCATGCTAGACGCGACATTGACCGCCGATGAGGCCACGTACATGCTGCGGCGTACGGCGGAATGCCTCCGCGACGCGTCAGACGTGGCTGAGTCCCGCGGCCAGCGGCTGGGTCTGCCGGACCAGCCGCTCTCGGGAACTGCGGCAGAGGTGTTGAGTCAGGCGCTGAAGCGCTCGTGCTCTGCCGCGCAGTCAACGAATGGAAGCGGCGGAGGCGCGTAGCAACTCCACCAGTCCTCAAAGACACGAAGCCCTGTGGGCGCCTTGGGGGATTCGTAGGTGTCAACAGGGCTTCTCGCCGCTCCCTGGCTGCCTTCTCCCGAACACCTTCGTCTCCGATGGGCCCGCTGCCGACCATGCGAGCCCGACCACGGTGACGATGGGGGCACAAGGGCCGCGGTCGGCCCGACCACGGATCCGGCCTCGCATGGACGCCGACCTACTCAGCACGGCCGGAGATCCGAAGCCACACATTTGGCTGCGCAACCGCTCGCACCAGCCGACTGTGCAAGGCCCTCGACCGGGGGTGGTGGCCGTCGGCTTGGCCGGAGTCGCGGTCCGAGTTGGGTCACCGTGGGGGACACAGGCGATGGTTGGGCCTATGGTCGGCCCGACCATCGCCCCATCCAAGCCGCCAAGGGTCTGATCGTCACAGCGGCCGGAGGGGGCGTGGCATGTGACTGGCAGCGTGCGGTATCCGCCATCGGGGAGAGCAGTGCACGACGCGGGCTCTGCGCACTGCCCCGGCGCCAGTCACGGAGGTGATTGCGCACGATCTCTGGGCTGCGCAGCCCTGGACGAAGTTCGCTCGCCTGTCTGCGCAACCGCCCCGATTGCGCAGACCCTGGGTTTGTTGCGCAGACGTCTGCGTGAGCGTCCGTTCGTCCGCGGCGCATCGCCGGGTACGCAGCGCTCGTGGAGCGAGCCTGATCCGCTTGGTCGGAGGCGGCCATGAACCCAAACACGGCGGGACGTTGTTGTGGGGTGATGGCGGCGGACCAGTTCGCCCAGATCCCCGACGACCTCTACCCAGACTGTGCGCTCCCCCCTCATCTTCCGCGCTTACGGCCCCCGGCTCATCTCTATCGCGATGGCCGGCGCGAGGCGTCACCGAGCCGACCACGCTGGGGCTGAAGGCCACGGGTGCGGTCAACTCCGTTCACCAGGGAGGTGAAGGGCGCCACTTGTTCCCGGCGTGCAAGGCGGGCGGGATGCATGCTCGGCGCGGTCGGCTGCGCACTTCATCATGGTCATGCGTGAGAGTCGCGAAGTGATGTCCATCTTCGCAATATCTGCCGGACCCGAAAGAAAGAGGTCGCTAGCCCGGCTCGGCGGCTCGGAGGCGGCACAGTTTTGGTGGAGGTCGCTGGGATCTGTGGCGCTGACTCATGCGTTGGCTATTGCGGAATTGGTTGCGCAATCTCCTGACCTCGGCCGCTGGTGGGCCTTGAAATTCAGCGGGTCAGACGGCGAATTGGCCATAGTCGGGAAGCTGACATCCCTTCTGCTGCCGCTGCTCCCTGCCCGAATGATGAATGAAGAGAGAAGGTGGGGGCGGGCGTGGTCGGCGCGGCGGCATCGGGGATCGGGCCGGGCTCTTTTGCGTTGCGCGTCGGCGGGGCCTCCGCGCTGCGGCGCTGACGTGCCGGCGTGCCGGCCGGTCCGGTGACCCGCCTGTTGACGGTGTGGCAGTCTCCATAGAACCGGGCGATCTTTTGGAGGCGTCGGCCACGGCAGCCCGCCGCTTCCGACGACGGTCTGGCTCCCGGACGCCGAACGTCTGGGCTCCTACAGTTACACCCTGGGCTACTGACATGAGCGACTGGAACGCCCGCCGCCAGGCGGCGGGCGGGAGGTCTCAGGCCCGGCGTTCGGCCGGCATCGCGATGACCGTGTTGCTGGTCTTGGCCACGGCGGCCCGCCAGGAGGAACACAAGAGCCTCCCGGGGGCGCTCCAGGGCCAGGACACGGACGTCAGCGCGACGGAAGCATTTCACCACTACGGCATCAACACGCCGCCTTCGATGCGGAACCTGCGCTATTCCGCGCTGTCGTCGGACGACACCTACCCTCTGGTCGCCGTCTTCTGTGCCGACTGCCGGGACGTTCCGGGGTTCACTTCCCGAAACGCACTGCGCCCTGTGTCGTACGCGAACACCGACACCTCCGACGTGGATGCACGGTGGTCGTCACCACCCGCCCCTGGCGGGCGGACGGCGAACTCATCGACCTGCCCTCCGCCGGCCTGAGCGCCGGCAGGGCCGCCGGACTTACCGCCACGGAACGTTGCGTCGCCCTCCTTGCTGGACTTCGCGATGGCAGGCTGATCAGTCGACCGTCCTTCTTCCAGATGAAGAACGTCCGCGACGTCCGCCGCGCCGGCATCCCTCTCTCCGTCATCCAGCACGAAGACGTTCTCGTCTTCACCCGGCCCGACCACGCCCCTTGCCCGTGGAATGGCCACGGTTCGGCAGCCGAGAGCTGGGGCGCGACACGGACCGACTGCTCTGCGAGCGCCACACAACCCCTGCACCCACGTGAAATCGCCCCCGGCAGCAATGGATGCCCCTGACCCTGGTGCGGAGGCGGGCTGGGGCGCACACGCGCCCCAGCCGGGCTTACAGTGTGGACGGCAGGTCTTGGTCGACCCAGACGAGCTTGCCGCCCGTTGCGGAGCGGAAGCCCCACCTGCTGGACAAGTGGGCGATCAGGAACAGTCCCCGGCCGTTTTCGTCGACGATGCGGGCATGGCGCAGGTGCGGGTAACACGTTCCGCTGTCAAAGACTTCGCAGGTCAGGACTTGGTGCTGGATGAGCCGTAGCCGGATCGGGCCGGCGCCGTGGCGGATAGCGTTGGTGACCAGTTCGCTGATGATCAGCTCCATGGTGGGCACTAGATGCTCCAGTCCCCATTCGCTGAGTTGATGGGCGGCCAGGTGCCGGGCGGCGCTGACGGCGACCGGCTCGGTCGGCAGGTCCCAGGAGGCAACGTGGGCCGCGTTGAGTGTGTGGACCCGGACAAGGAGCAAGGCGACGTCGTCGGATGCTGTCTGAGTCGGCACGGTTTCCACCACTGAGGAGCACAAGTCTTCCAAGGACAGTTCGGGTTGTGCCAGGGCGGTGCCGAGGCGGTGCATGCCGACGTCGATGTCGTCGTCACGGGATTCGACCAGGCCATCGGTGTAGAACGCGAGCAGGCTGCCTTCGGGCAGTTCCACTTCCACGGCGTCGAAGGGGACCAGCCCGAGACCGAGGCCGAGTGGGGCTCCGGTGGGCAGGTCGGGGAAGGTGACCTGGCCTTGTGCGTCGACTATCGCGGGCGGGGGGTGCCCGGCCCGAGCCATCGTGCACTGCCGGCTGGCCGGGTCGTAGACGGCGTACACACAGGTCGCGCCCATAATCGCGGCGATCTGATCAGGGGCGTCGTCATCTTCCTCGGTCAGCCGCCGGACGCTGTCATCGAGGTGGTTCAGCAGTTCGTCGGGGGGCAGGTCCAGGTCCGCGAGGGTGCGGACGGCAGCGCGGAGCCTGCCCATGGCCACCGCGGCGTTGATGCCATGTCCGACCACATCACCGACGACGAGGGCCACCCGGGCGCCAGACAGCGGGATCACATCGAACCAGTCGCCTCCGACGCCGGCGTGCGTGTCGGCCGGCAAGTAGCGCCCGGCCGCCTCGACGGCGACGCCGCCGCTCAAACGGCGCGGGAGCAGGTTGCGCTGGAGAGCGAGGGCCGTACTGCGTTCGCGAGCGTATTGGCGGGCGTTGTCCAAGGACAGCGCCGCCCGGGCGACCAACTCCTCAGCCAGGAGCAGGTCATCGTCCCGGAACGGCATCGGGTCCTCGGTGCGTGCGAACAACGCCACGCCCAGCACAGAGCGCCGGGCACGGATGGGCACGATCATCAGGGAGTGCACCCCGTTCTCACGGATTTTCTGAGCCCGTGCCGGGTCGTGGGCGATCCATGTCCCAGGGGTGGTATCCAGTACCGGTTCCAGGTGGGACCTTCCCGTGCGCAGCGCGCTGGCGAGCGGCGAGTTTGGGAGGACGGAAATTGTCTCCCCTCGCGCAAACGTCGACTCTGGGATCCCTGGGTGGATCGAGGCCAAACCGGCACGGCGGAACACAGAGGGGTCATCGGACATTGTGTCGATTTGGGCAGGGGGCTCTTCGCCGAACGGGGGGATGGACGCCGCCAGGTCGACGACGGCGTAGTCGGCCAACAGGGGCACTGCGAGGTTGGCCAGTTCCTGTGCGGTCTGCATGATGTCCAGGGTGCTGCCGATGCACGTGCTGGCGTGGCTGAGGATGGCAAGGCGCTCGCGCGCCCGCTGGTTGCTGGTGACATCCACGCTTATGCTGCACACTCCCAGTGCCTGACCGTCCGCGCCCTGGAGACAGAAGAACGAGGCCGCGAATGCGTGCTCCCGGCGAGGATCTTCCGGCGGCCACGCCCGGTACTCGTGGACCGCGGAAGTGCCGCTCGCCAGCACCTGCCGCATCACCGCTTCAAGGGCCTCGGCCTCGAAGCTGGGCAGTGAATCCTTCAGGCGGCGTCCGAACCTCCGGTCACGGGAAATGCCGTCATGCTCCATCGTGTCGTTCACCCAGGTACAGCGCAGCTGCGGGTCACGAATGGCGATGCCGAGCGGCGCGCGGGCAAGCAGCGACTCCCGCACCGATCCGTTCATCATCCCCGAGGAGAACGCGCCTATGTCGGTCAGGGATACCAGCCACCGATGGGTTGCATCCTGTCCCCACAGCAGCGAGAGGCGCAGGCTCAGGTTGAGCGTACGGCCGTCGCGGTGGCGGACCGCCGCGCTGCCGGACCAGCCACCTTGGGCACGGCACTGCTCGGCGAACGCTGATACCCCCAGCGTCTCCTCGGAGGACGGCAGTAGGAGTGTGGCGGACCGGCCCACCACGTCCTCAGCGCAGTACCCAACAACGTGCTGAGCGGCTTGCGTCCACGCGACCACCGTCCCTTGCTCGTCGATCATCGCTATCGCTGCGTCGGATATCTCGCGGAGCTTCAGCGGCTCCACGAGTGCGGCCTGGTCAGTGCTCATCATCATCGTTCCCATCAGATGCGTCGCAACCCGACCGTATGCGTGCATTCGCCCACATGTGCGGACCATTTTCCGAGCAAAAGACCGGACCACTTTGCGCCGAACGGCCAGGCGGGCCCCTGGGCGCCGCCTGTCAGACCGGTTGCACCGCGAAGCGCCACGTTGCGTGCTCGGGGCGCCACGTTCGGGAGCGGGTTAGCCTCGATTCCCGGTGCGGAAATTTGATTGAGGTCTGCTCTGCCGGTTCAGCGTGGGGAAGTGGAAGCGTAGGGTTCGGTCGTTCCACCAGGGGAGGGGGATCTCCATGGTCAAGGCGGCGGCGATCTCGGTGACACCGCGCTGATCCGCCCGGAGGGCCAGGACCTTCTCGCGTACTGTGGCAACGGCCTTGCTCGGCCCTTTCGGCCCCGGCCTGGTTTCGGCGAACATCTGCAGGCGGCCGGAGCGCAACAGGGTCGCCATCTGGTGACGCTGGAGGTGGAGTACCCGAACCGGTCGGCGACCTCCGCGGCAGAGGCGCCCTCGACGAAATACGCCCGAAGGGCCTCATAGCAACGCTGGACGGAACCGCCGGGCTGGAGGAAGTACTCGCTGCCTGATCTCAACGCGACTCCCTGAACAACTCACGGAGAGCGTAGGGCTGTATCCAGCTCCGTGGGAGCCGAATTGGACCTTCCGCGGCGGAAGTTGGCTGCTCAGACATCTGCCGCTGCCACACAGGGAGAAGTGATCGGACAGATTCCGGTTAATTCGATCATGGTCGGCGTTCAGAAAGACCGGTTGAACCTCGGCAGAGTGCAGCCATGCGCGCAGCCGTGACATGCATGTTCATCGATATCGAACCGCATCAAAGGCACGGGAGACGCGCCGTACCCGCCTCCCGGGAATCGAGGTTAGCGGTTTCGCGAACGCTGTCATGCGCACTTCCTCGGTGATGGGATCCTGGGTCGGTGGGCGCACGACCGGCAGACTGCTAACCGCGTGTGGACGCTGGTGGGAGATTGGACTGACGCGGTCTCAGAAGCCGTGCGAGCGCTGGGCGTCTGTCGCCGAGCATTTGCCACGGATGGGGCCGCAACCTTGGTGAACGAGCGCGGCAAGCCGCACAGCCGCGTAGAGCTGCACGGGCCACGATGGTCTGGCGCGCCCGCCTCATGAGTCGGATGCTCGACTGCCGCCTGGACCCGCCGTCGAGGATACGACCCGTCCCCCGTTCGAGGGGCAGTCTCAGACCGTCGGCGGCTAGTGAACCTGCGGTACGTCGACTTCAGGAGACCGCACGAAGGTCTGCACGTAATCGATGGCTGCCTGCAACGCGTCCCTTAGCGGGGCGATGTCCCGAGCGACCTGAGCGAGGAGGCTGCCGCCCTGGAATGCGGAGAGAAGCAGATTGGCCAGCTGCGTCGGATCCGCGTCAGTGCTGATGCGGCCGAGTCGCTGCATTTGCTGGAGCCCGTCGCGGAAGATGTCCCGCCACCGATCGAACGCGCTCGCGAGCTCATCGTGAACGTCAAGGTCGGTCTTGATGATCTCGCTCGCGAGGGAGCCGAGGCTGCAGCCTTCCTGGTAGGCGCGCTCGTAGCCGACGTAGAACTGCGCCCACTCCCGAAATGCGTCGAGATCGTCGAAGGAAGCGAACCGCTCACCGCGATGGAACGCGAGGACGCGATCGGCCTGCCATGCAATGACTGCCAGGACCAGACTCTCCTTGGTCGGGAAGTAGTGGTTCAGCTGTGACCCGCTGACGCCAGCCGCGCGACGGAGCTGCTCGTTGTTCGTCGCGTGGACACCCTTCGTGTAGATGAGTTCCGCGGCGTGCTCCAGGATCCGGGTACGCGTCGCCTGGCCCTTGTCCGTGAGCTTGTGAGGCACCCGAGCTCGTGTCGTGGCTTCCATACGTCACACGATACCGCAAACTGGGCTTGACAGCCCAGTCTTGGGCGGTGTTAGCTCTGGGGAGTGGGCCGCCAAGCCCAAAAAAATGCTCGACCTGACCTGGGCTAGGCGACTACTCGCACACCTACCGGAGGTTGATTCGCTAATGTCACGACTGAACGTCCCCTCTCCCGACGATGTCCCCGCGGGAGCGCAAGGCATCCTCGACAACATTGGCGCACAGCTCGGCTTCGTCCCGAACATGTTCAAGACCATCGCGTCGAACCCGACCGTTCTTGACGCCGTCGTGACACTGCAGAGCACCATGAGTCGCGTTCTTGACGCGAAGACGCGGCACACCATCGCGCTCGCGGTCTCGGAGGCCAACAGTTGCGCTTACTGCCTGGCGATTCACACGTACGTATCGTCCGAACTCAGCGGAATGTCGAGCGACGACATCGACCTGGCTCGCGCCGGGAGCTCGGTCGACCCCAAGCGCGCCGCGGCCGCTCGCTTCACTCAACGGGTGGTCGAGAGCCGCGGGCGAGTCAGCGACGCAGACCTCGCGGCTGTGCGCGGCGCCGGCTATACCGACCCGCAGATCTTGGCGATCGTCACGGTCGCCGTGCAGGCCCTGCTGACCAACTTTCTCAACAACGTCAACAAGACCGACATCGACATCCCCTCCGCCAGCTCGGTCAGTACGCCCAGTTGAGCGCCGAAACCCCAGAGTGAAGACATAGCGGCCGGCTTGTACCTACCGTCGGCCGGACCGAGTGAAGGGATAACCATGAAGGCAAGCGGAGTGTCCGGACCCGATGCGGACGTCGTCCTCCTGGAGGTGCCTGAGCCGCCGGCTCCTGGTGCTGGTCAGCTTCTGCTCGAGGTGGAGGCGGCCGGTGTCGGTCCGTGGGATCAGTTGCTGAACGGTGCGGGCTGGGATGTGGGGCTGCGTCCGCCGGCGGCGCTGGGTGTAGAGGGTGTGGGCCGGGTGGTGGCCGTGGGTGCTGACGTCGAGGGTTTTGCTGTCGGTGACCGGGTGCTTGCGCATGAGGCCCCGTTGGCCGGTGGCAGTGGCTTCTGGGCTGAGCGGGTGCTGATCACTGCGGCCAGTGCTGCGATCTGCCCGGCGGGGCTGGATCCGGTGCAGGCCGGGGCGCTGCCGGTTGCCGGGCTCACGGCGTACCAGTCGCTGGAGGAGTTGGGGCTCAGCCAGGGGCAGCGGCTTCTGATCACCAATGGTGGTGGGGCGACCGGTGTGCTGGCGTTGCAGATTGCTGCTGCTCGGGGGATCGAGGTGACGGTGACGGCGTCCGCTTCAGCTGCTGAGCGCCTGCGTGGTCTGGGTGCGCTGGAGGTTGTCGACTACCACGACTCGGATTGGGCGGGTCGGGTTCGTGGTGGGTTCGATGGTGCGCTGATCGCTGCTGGTGGTACCGCGCAGGTCGCGCTGTCGCTGGTGCGGGACGGTGGGCGTCTGGTGTCGCTGACCTCGGACGCGCCTGCGGGTGAGCGTGGTATCACCAGCACGGACCTCTACGTCCGGCCTGATGCCGCTCAGCTCACCCATCTGGCGGAGGCGGTCGTGGAGGGGAAGCTGAAGCAGAACGTGGAAGCGCTCCCGTTGAGTGAGGGGTCGGCCGCTTTCGCCCGGGTGTCCGCTGGGCAGGCCGGCGGCAAGAAGATCGTGCTCACCTGAGCACATCCACGATGGGGTGTCGCCCGGCCCTGACACCGACTCACAGCACCCGTCGGACACGGCACGGCCGCGTGCGCAGCCGTGCCCATCAGGCGAGGGCGCATCAGGCGGTCGGGCCGGTTCACGGTGGCGCCACCGTGAACCGGCCCGACCGCCTGATGCGCCCTCGCCTGATGGG
>NZ_JBIARC010000108.1:10929-15676 GCF_042889625.1 Streptomyces sp. NPDC002573
GCCCCCGCCCCCCCCGGGGGGGGGGGGGCCCCCCCGGGGGGGCCCCCCCCCCCCCCCCCCCCCCCCCCCCCCCCCCCCCCCCCCCCCCCCGGTCGGGTTCCGAGCTCGGGGACACGGTCCCCGGAACGGCCGTCCGTGCGGAGCGAACACTGACCGGGGTGTCGGCGCACAACGGGCGCCCAGCACGATCAAGAAGGCGCAACAGCGCAGAGCGAGCAGCCAGGGCTTCCGCGGCCCAGGCCATCGGCCCGCTGGGAAAGGTTGAGGAGCGATGGGAATAATCACTGAGGACATGCGGCAGATCGTCACCAGCGCCAAGCTGGCGTTCGTTGCGACGGTCTGCGAGGACGGCTCTCCGAACCTCTCCCCGAAGGGGTCTGTGCGGGTCTACGACGACGATCACCTGGTATTTATGAACATGGCCTCGCCCAACACGGTGGAGAACCTGCGGCACAATCCGCGGGTTGAGGTCAACGTGATCGACTTCCTGCTCAGGCGGGGATACCGCTTCAAGGGGACAGCCGAGATCCGCGGGGAAGGCGACCCGGTGTACGACTGGTCCCGCCAATGGGTGCTGAACACCCACGGCGATCCCATCTACCCATGCCACGAGGCTGTACTGATCCGGGTGGACCGGGTGCTGCGGGTGGACTCTCCCGCGTACACGTTCGGGCACGCGAACGAGGACGACCTGAAGCGTGAGTGGGCCGCCAACTACGGTGTGGCATACGTTTGATGCGACATCGGGCCGTCTGTCACGCAGGGGCGGCCGCAGATCACGGTCTGTGGCCGCCCCTGCGTGACAGACGTCTGTACCCCATGGTGATGCCCATGGCGATCTGTGTGGCAGTTCCGCAGGAGCAGGGTCGGGGACTTCGGGGTGCGCGGGGCGGAGAGGAACCGGGTGGAGAAGCTGCTTACAGTAAGGACGCGCAGATCAAGCTGAGCGTGGTCGCCTCCGAACATCTTCGGCGTCTCCGGCCGGGCGATGTCAGCCGCGCTGATCGCCGCGGATCGCGCCCAGGCGGCGCTCGCCCAGCTGGCCCGTTCCCGGATGCGCGGCAAGATCTCGGCGCTGGAGGAGGCGTTCACCGGGCACCACGCCTTCCTGCTGGGCAAGATGCTGGAACGGATCGATGCCATCGACGCCGACATCGTGAACTCGACGCGAAGATCGAGGAGATCATCGCCCCTTTTGTGAGCGCGGTGGAGCGACTGGATGGGATCGTTCGCACTCGCCTGGGCGGTCAACGGGCAATCGGGCTCCTCCCGCAGTCGGCATGGCTCAGGGCCCGCGTCGCTCCGCATTCGTCGCCGGGCTCTCTGGGCCGCCCTTCGAGGGCCCAGAGACGGCCCCGCTCATACACACGGCGGATTTCCAGCGGGCTCCGTTCACCCTCCGAGGCCTGCGATTTCTCCGAAATCTGCTGCTGTCGGGGGACACAAGGGGGAAATAGTGTCTGGACCCAGGCAACTCACCAGAGCGAGTCGGAGCAGGAGTGGAGCCGAACAGCTCTCCCGGCCTTGATCGGGTAATGCGAAGCCCCGGGAAGTCGAAGTAGAATGAACAGAGATATAACGTCGCTCGCTGATCGTCAGGGAGCGGTAGATGGACGCCTCGGACGAGCTCCTTCGAAGCGCCGACCCGTCGGCTCTTCTGACCTTGGACGGTGCCATCCGCAGCCTCAATGTTGCGATGGCCAGCAACCTGGGCAGACCACCGAACCAATGCGTGGGTCGTAACATCGGTGATCTGTTGCCCGCAAGTCAGCGGATACCAGCCGAGAGTCTCGTGGCACACGCCACCACCACGGGAACGGTCGCCATGCGGGTGCTGGAGTTCCCCGGGCCAGGCCATGCGCCCGTTGTCTGCTTGATCGAGGCGCGGGCAGTGGAGGATCCCGCCGGTGGCGAGCAGCTCGTGTGGGTGCACTCGTTGTACGCCGGGAACGACCTGAACGGTCTGTTGATTCCGTTCCGATTGGCAGCCAAGGCCGCCAATCTCGGTCTGTGCATGTGCGCCCGTGATGACCGCCAGGTGGAGTGGATGGGCGGCGCACCCGCCCTGGCGATGCTGTTCCCGGAGGGTTCCATGTCCTTGTCCGAGGTGGTGCGGCGAGCCCACCCCGATGACCGGCAGGCGCTGCGCCGGCTCATGCGTACGACCGCCCCCCAGTCACCCTGGATCAGGTTGCGGTACCTCGCTGAGCACGATGACTGGCGCCATCTGGCCTGCCAGGCCAGTCGGATCCAACTGGGGTTCGGCGGCCCTGTACGGACTTTCGCAGTGGTCCGGGACGACACCCAGCAGGGAGCGCGCCGACGGAGAGCGTTGGTCGCGTTGGCTGCTGAGCGGCAGCGCGCCGACGAGGTCGCTGAATTCTCCTCCGCTCTGATCACTGCGGCCACGGAGCAAGAACTGCAGCAGGTCATCCTGACACGGCTCGCCGCGACTTTCGGCGGTACCGGCGCGGTGCTGGCGTTCGTCGACGACGGCCAGCTACGCGTTCTCTCCGATGCCGGATTCCCGTTGCCGCTGGCCAAAGCCCTGCAAGACCTGTCGCTGGATGCCTCGAGCCTGCTGTCCCATGCCATCCGAACCGGCAAGCCGCAGTTCATTCCCAACCAGAGGCAATACATCCGCCACTGGCCACAAGGAGTCATATTGCCGTGGATCGACCAGCTCGGGGCCGACTTCGCTGCTGTGGTCAGTCCCCTCAGCCCGCTGGGCGAACAACCGGTCGGAGCCTGGTCGGTCACCTACGACAGTGAGCACCACTGGTCCCCGCACGAGCGTGCCCTCATCAGTACTCTGACCGACCTGGCAGGCCAGGCACTGAAGCGCATCAGGTTGCAAAAGGCACGAATCGAGCTGGCCACGGCGCTCCAGCAGACCATGCTCCCCAAGCTGCCTAAGCACCTCCCGGGCTTGGAGGTCGCCGCCCGCTACCGACCGAGCCAGGACGGGCTCGACATCGGCGGCGACTGGTACGACGCCTTCGTCATGCCCGACGGCGCGATCGCCCTGGAGATCGGCGACGCCCAAGGGCACGACGTGGACGCCGCCGCCTTCATGGGACAAGTGAGCTCGTCCATGCGCGCGATCGCCGCCCAAGAACCAGATCCGGGAACCGTGCTGACACGCACCAACGACTTGCTCATCACGATGGGCACCGCACGATTCGCCAGCTGCACCATGCTGCACATCGATCCACACGACGGCCAGGTCACCGGTACCAGCGCCGGCCATGTGCCGTTGCTGTACGCGCACAAAGACGGCAGCCACAACGTCTGTGAGCTGCCGGGCGGCCCGGTCCTGGGAGTCGTGCCCGACACCGACTACCACGAGGTGACCTTCACCCTGGACAGAGACAACGCGCTCGTCATGGTCACCGACGGCGTGTTGGAAGGGCCAAGCTTGACGCTGGATGCCGGACTGGAGCTGATCGGAACACTGGCCAGCGAAGCCCTCCACGACGGACTGGACGCCGAGGCGACCGCCGACCGAATCCTCGACGTAGCCGTCGCGGTGGGCCATATCGACGATGTGGCCGTACTGGTCATCCGACGTACAGGATGACATCCGCTACCGCGCGGAGCGCAGGCCGCGAGCCTTCTCCATACCGACCGATGGCCGACACGTTACCCCTTGACACAGCTGGGCCCGGACGGCGCTAGTCCTGCGGCCCCTTGACCGACGTGGCTGGTCAGGGGCCGCTCACCGCACCGACCCCAATCGAAGGCACGACTCGGAGATGGCCTGTCAGGACTCTTCCAGGGCTTCTCCGAACTCGCGGAGTACCTTGCTGTGCCTGTTACGGGCTATTTCATGCCCGATGGCGATGGTCAGCCCGACGGGCCACTCGATGATCTCGAGTGCAGCGAGGAGCCCAATCCCCGCCAGGAAGGCGAGCTGCTCCGTCGGCGGCAGTTCCACTCGCCGACCTGCCACATGGACAGTCACTGAATTGCGTGAGCAGACGAGGTCGGCCGCGGCGCCCGGCCCGGGGCCGTCGGATTTCGTCATCGCAACCGGCGCTGGGGCGGATTCGCTTCCGGGAGCACCCCGCTTGCTGACTGTGGTCATGATTCGATCCGTTCGTCGGCCTCTACCGGAACTCTGCTCAACGATCCTTGGCTACCTCCCTCCTCAGCCGGCAGCCACCAGTTCGCGTGCCAGCTGTGTGACGCGCTCAGGGGTGAATCCGAACTTCGTGAGCAGCTGTTTGAGGGGTGCGGAGGCACCGAAGGTGTGCATACCGACGATGGCCCCGCCGTCGCCGACGTACCGGTCCCATCCGAACGTGGAGGCCTCTTCCACCGCGACCCTGGCCGTCACTGCAGGTGGCAGCACCTGATCGCGGTACTCTCGCGGCTGGCGGTCGAACAGCTCCCAGCACGGCATGCTCACCACCCGGGACGCGATGCCTGCGGCGGCGAGTTCGTCGTGGGCGGTCAAGGCCAGGGACACCTCGGAGCCCGTGGCGAGCAGGATCACGTCGGGCTTGCCCGAGGGCGCATCCGCTAGCACGTAGGCGCCCCGTGCGACGCCGTCGGCCGCCCCGAGCCGAGTGCGGTCGAGGGTGGGGAGTGCCTGGCGGGAGAGGACGAGGGCTGCGGGCTCGTGGCGGAGGGCGGCGACGACTCGCCAGCGGCTTTCATACCCGTACGCTCGCTGACGTCCCGGTGGACGGGCGGCGGGTCAGGATCTCGGTCCGGCTGCGGCGTCTGGTATGCCGCGTGCGGG
>NZ_JBIARC010000109.1:0-7469 GCF_042889625.1 Streptomyces sp. NPDC002573
CCGGTTGATCGGGCACATCGTCATCACACCCCGCCACCACACCAACGACCACCATCTGCACTGGTCACACTTCCGTAGACACAGCCAGGCCCGAGACCGCCGCTCCCACTACAAACGTCGAGGCCACAACCCCCAGATGCGGTTGCAGTACTAATGGCCTCCTACTTCTAGACCGCACCGCCCTCGGCGACCGGACGAGCGTCGCACTGGGGCACGGTGACAGCTGAGTACGCGTACTCATGCCACCTCTCGCTCCCGCCGTCAGTGGTCATGGACAGTGCGTCTTCGTCACCCAGCCGACGACTCCGGGCACACGGTGAGCCGGCGGAGTCCGGGGCGAAGGCGACGGCCGCGACGTGCCCGGCCAGCTCCGGAGCGATGGCGGCCCACCGCTCACGCAGCGTCCCGCCGGCAGCCGGGAGCTCCCACGCGCGCTCGGTGACCAGCGCGCCGATCGCGACCCCGAGGCCCATCGGCTCGCGCCCGTCCCGGCGCGCCGCCCGCACGGTCCGCGGCTGCTGACCTTCTGGCCGCCGCCGTTCTGCCGCGGTGCCTCCAGCGCGGACCGGGCCCGGTCGACTCCTCGCCGCCGCTCATGCCTGCCCCTACGACGTGAAGCCGAGGTGCAGGTGCCCGAGGCCGGACAGGCGCTGCACGGGCGCTGCGAAGAGCCATGCGGAAGGTCTACGAAGACTGCGACGCCCACGCGTCGAGTTCGACGGCGAAGAGGATCACGGACATCTGCTGGTGCGCTACCGCCCAAGGTCGCCCTGCCCACCCTGGTCGATTCCCTCCCGGGCGTCGGCTGTCGCCGCCTGCGGCTGGGGGCACCTCCCGGTCGCAGGCTGGAGGAGAGTTCACCGGCCACGTGCACCGGGCGATCATGCCCGGCCGGTTCTGGTCCGGCTCCTACTGCGCCTGCACCTGCGGCGGCCCGCCGCTCCAGTCGGTCAAGGACTACATCGAAAACCAGCAGCGCCCCGACTGAGCACGGCACCGTGGCGGAGCTTTCGAAGCGACCCTGCGACGCTCCGCGCCGCAGGGTTCTGGATCGGGTTCCGTCCCCGCGTGAACGCGGGGATTCCCTCCGAAGAAGAGGGATGGCGGTGCTGATCTGAGCGTCGTGCCTCACGTCTCCGCCGCCCGTGCTGGGCCGCAAAGACAGAAGGAGCCGTTAGGTGGAAAATGCGAGGATATATCATGGTCTGTTGGTCGCGGACTGTGATCGCTGATACTGGCGGCTGCCGGACGAAATGGTGCACCGCATGGACGAGCAATCGGATTCCGGTGGCGGTGCCGGTGTGCACGCCCAGCCGGTGGTCGGACATCCGGGGGTGTTCCGGGACCTGCTCCCCATGGCGATCTGGGCCAGTGATCACGACGGGCGTATATGGCAGTGGGCGCTGGCCGCGGAGGATCTGCTGGGCTGGCAGGCCGGTGACATGCTGGGCCAGGACGGGATTTCTCTGCTGGTTCCAGAGTCCAACCGGGAACTGGCCCGGGAGCTCATTGCGCAGACCCATGCGGGAGAGACCGTGGTGGGGGCGTATCCGGTGCGGCACAGGGACGGGCATCTGGTCGAGATGGAGATGTGGATCTCTCCGATCGCCGACCCCCAAGGGCGACCTGGCACGCTGGTGATCGCCGCCGTGACCTCTGCCGTGCGGCGGATGCGGGACTCGCTGGCCGCCCTCGAGGGCCTGTTCGGCCAGTCGCCGATCGGCCTGGCGCTCTTTGACTGCGAGCTGCGTTTTGTGCGGGTCAACGATGCGCTGGCCGCCATGAACGGCCTGCCCGCAGCCGGGCATGTGGGCAAGCGGATCGGCGAGGTAGTGCCCGGCATCGACCATGTGGCAGCGGAGGCCTCCATGCGGCAGGTGCTCAAGACCGGCCGCGCCGTGGTCGGCCTGCGGACCGGCCGCACTGCGGCCAGACCAGACCAAGACCGCATCTGGTCGTGTTCCTATGCCCAATTGACCGACAGCGACGGCGAACCACTCGGTGTGATCGCCTCGGTCATCGACATCACCCAGGGGCGGGTCGACCGCGTGCGGGCCGAGCAGGCGCGCCACCGGTTCGCGCTGTTGGCTGAAGCCGGTGAGCGCATCGGCACCACCTTGGACCTTCGGCAGGCAGCTCAAGCACTGGCACAGATGCTGGTGCCCCAACTCGCCGACACCGCCGAGGTGCTCCTGCTGGAGGGAGTGCTGGCCCCCGACGACGTCGGTGTATCCGCGCATGGGCTGCTGCACTGCCTGGCCGTGGCAGGGCCAGGTTCTGCTGCACCGGCGCAGCAGCCCGCACTCGAGGTCACCTACCGCGTCCCTCCGGACTCGGTGTATACGGCCTCTCTCACCGAGGGGCGTCCCCGCATGGTGCCGCTGCCCCTGCCGGCGCTCAAGGCCGTGCCGGCCCGCCCCGGCTGCGGCCTGTTCGCCGCCGGTTCGCCGGGCTGGGCGCGCGTCATCCCGCTGTATGCCCGGGGCAAGGTGCTGGGCCTGGTGATCACCAACCGCAGTGAACCGTTCGACGAACAGGACACCGTGCTCATCGACGAGCTGGTGGCCAGGGCCGCTTTGACCTTCGACAACGCACGCCTGTATGCCAGCAGCCGCGAAGCGGCCCTCACCTTGCAACGCAGTTTCATCAAGCCGCTGCCCAGCGTGGCGGGGCTTGAGCTGGCAAGCGGCTACCTGCCCGCCAGCAGCGACAACGAGGTGGGCGGCGACTGGCTCGACGTGCTCACGCTGCCCGACGGCAAGACCGGCCTGATCATCGGGGACGTCATGGGCCACGGCATCCGAGCCGCAGCTGTCATGGGCCAACTACGCGTCGTGGCGCGCACCCTGGCCTGTCAGAACGTCCCACCGGACTGCCTGCTGCACTACCTGGACAGCACCGTCGCCGATCTCGACGACTGCGAACTGGCCACCTGCGCCTACGCCGTCTACGACCCCGCCACGTCCAGCTGCCTGATCACCAGAGCAGGCCACCCTCCACCCGCCCTCGCCGACCCCTACGGCACGGTCAGATTCCTCGACGCCACCTGCGGTGCCCCACTGGGCGCCGGCCTGGATGATCCCTTCGACACCGAGCACGTGCCACTGCCACCGGGCACCCTCCTCGCCCTCTACACCGACGGACTCATCGAAAGCCACCACACCGACCTGGACCACGGCCTCGACCGGCTCGCCCAAGCACTGCGCAAACCGAACCGGACACTGGAGGAGACCCGCGACCGCCTCCTTTCTCACCTGCTCCCCACGCCCTCACAAGACGACGTCGCCGTCCTCCTCGCCCGGCCCAGCTACCGGTAGTTCGTTGACTGCCCGCTGCACGCGCAGCCCTACACACCCCGGGCCACCGCGTCGCCCGCGGCCGGTCCGACCCGGCCCTGCGCACGCAACCACCGGCGGCCGCCGCCATTGCGGCCCGGGCGAAAGAGGCGGGCTTCGGCTGCCGGGCGGTGGTGGAGATCGCTACGGCACCCCGCCTCTGCCTGCCGACCCAGAGCGTCGAGCGTGGCGCGCATCGAGATCTCCACGATGTCAGCCAGCGGTCTGTTTCATCGAGCCGGGCCGCGGCCGTATCCAGGACGCCGCGTGGGGCAGGCCAGTCCGGGCTGCGCCTTGTAGTACTGCCGCACGAGCACCGGATCCGTTCGGGGGGATTCCTCCCCCTGAGCGGCTCGCCCGAATTGCGGGCGAGCTGACGTCACCATAGCTTCAACGCGTCGGATTCATTGAGAAAAAGCCGACATAATCACTTACGTCGGCTTCTCCTGGCGTCGAATGGAGCATTCATGTCGGTGATGACCGGTACCCCACCCCTCCAGCAGCAGTTCGGCCAGCAGATCGGCGCGCCGCAGCAGCAGCTCTCGCAGGTGGTCCAGCAGGCGATCCAGCAGGCGTGTCAGCAAGCGAGCCAGCAGGTCGCGCAGCGCATGCAGCAGACGCTGCAGCAGATCCAGCAGGTCCAGCAGCAGCTGCAGCAGCAGGGCCTGGCCCACCAGGCGCACCCGTACCTGGCTGTCGCCCTGCATCACGCGCTGCAGCAGGGCGTGCGCAGCGCCGTGGAGCAGTCCGTGCAGCAGGCGCTGCCGACCGCGATCCTGACGCTGGTCCAGCAGAGCCAGCAGGGCCAGCCGCAGTGGGGCGGCGGGTACGGCCAGCAGCAGTTCGGCCAGCAGTTCCCGCAGTTCCAGCAGCCCGGCTTCGGTTTCGGTCAGTTGGGCCAGCCCTTCGGCATCGGCTGACGCCCGGGCGGCTCTCCGTGCGGTGGGCCCGGGGAATCTTCCCGGGCCCACCGCACAGACGGGGAAGCGCGAGCCGCCCGTCGCCGGATCAGGAACACAAGGACGACGTACGACGTAGGCGTGGTGAAGGTGGACGTGATGGTCAAGGAAAGGCCCGCAAACAACCGCGAGAGCGAGTTCGAGGGCGCGGCGGCGGGTGGGCCGGAACCCGAGGGGAAGGCAGCGGGACCACGCAAGAAGGGCGCAACATCACCGATCACGGTGCGGCCGCGCCGACAGCGGTACATGGTCACGCCGCTGCCGCAGCACCTGCTCCCCCTAGGAGTGCCCGAACTGGGCATGGACGCGGTGTGCGACCGGCTGGAGCGGATGCCCGAGGTCAAAGTGACCCGCAGGCTCCGGCCGTCGGAAAAGCTCCAGTCGACCGGACTGCAGCCCTCCTGCCCGGAGATCGCGGTCGTCGAGGCGGCCGAGGCCCAGGTGCCGGCGATGCGGTCCCTGCACGTGCACATCGAACCGGACCTGCCGCTGTCCGCACCCGGCCCCCTCGCCACACCGACCGCCAGCGCCGTGCCGCTGCGTGATCCGGGGCTGGTCATGCCCCTGGAACCGGTGGACATCACGCTGCGCGTCTGCGGCCCGGACGGCGAACCACTCGCCGGCGCCGGGGTGTTCATCATCGGCTCCACCTGGCCGGCCCAGGGCATCACCGGGGCCGACGGCACGGCCACGATCACACTGGCGACCGAATCCGAACAGTCCGTCCAGTCCCTCTACATCCGGCCCAGGGGCGGTTACACGGACCGCTGGATCCACCGCCCCGACCTGTCGGCGACCCAGGAGAACGTCGTCACCCTCACCCCCCTGGCCAAGGCGTACCCGGAACTGGAACAGCGGCAGCAGTACGGCTGGGGCCAGCAGGCCATGCGGCTGGACCGGCTGCCCCCCACATTCCGCGCGTTCGGCATCAAGATCGCGCTCATCGGCTCGGGTGTCAGCGCCGAGCACCCCGATCTGAAGCAACAGGTGCGCTCCGGGATCGATCTCGTGCACGGCACCACCGAGGGCTGGGCGCAGGACACGGTGGGCACCGGTACCCACGCCGCGGGCGTCATCGCCGCAGCGGACACCGGCAAGGGCATCATCGGCATCGCGGTCGATGCCGACATCGACGTCTGCAAGGTGCTGCCCGACGGGCACTTCAGCGACCTGATCGCCGCCCTCGACCACTGCATCGAACACGAGATCGACATCGCCCACATCGCGGTGGCCACCCCGTATCCCTCGGCCCTGGTGTCACGCAAACTCGCCGACGCCAACGCGGCGGGCATCGCCTGCATCGCCCCTGCGGGCGACACCGGCGGACCGGCCGCCTTCCCGGGCTCGCTGCCCACCCTGTTCACCGTGGGCGCGCTGGGCACCTACGGCTCGTACCCGCCCGACACCTCCCAAGCCACCCATTCGGGTCCCCAGCTGACACCGGAAGGCCTGTTCGTGGCGCCGTTCAGCTGCTACGGCCCCGGAGTCGACGCCGCCGCACCCGGTGTGGCGGTCCTGTCCTGCGCGCCGCAGGGCGGCTACACGGCCCTCGACGGCACCGGCACGGCCTCGGCCCACGTCGCCGGCCTGGCCGCCCTCGTTCTCGCGCACCACGAGGATTTCCACGGGCAATTGCTGCCCCGTGGCCCCGGCCGGGTGCGGCACCTGTTCGAGATCATCGCCGCGAGCTGCCGGCAGCTCGCCGCCCCGGGCACGGTGGAAGCGGCCCAGGTCGGACGCGGTGTTCCCGACGCCCTCGTCGCCCTGTGGCTGGTCCCGGGAGTGCACATCGCTCCGGCCCTTACGCCCTACGACCTGTCCATCGTCGGGTAGGTCCCTACCTGGACAAGCACACGGAACGGCACCCGCCTCGAGGGAGCGGGTGCCGTTCGGCTCGCAGGCCATCTCGGTGAACCACAGGGCTCCGTCAGGGGCCCGATAGCCTCCTTCGTGCCCCGGTGGTTGCGCAGCGCCGGCCTGGGGTTCGCCGACTCAACGAGGTGAGGTGGTGTGCCGCCATCGTGAGGCTGTGAGACCGAGGCGGGGCCCGACCACAGCCTGGCCACCGGGTCAGGCCGCTGACGCCGGCATGGGGGCACCTGCTGGTGGTGCGCGGCGCGGAGCCCTCGGGTTTCGTCGCCTCGCGGAAGGTGGCGGCGGCCTCGTCTTCGTTCCACTGGAACGTCCGCGTAGCGCTGTTGCCCGAAGCCCGGGGGCAGGGTTTCGGGTCCGAGGCGCAGCGGCCGCTGGTGCGCTATCTCTTCGCGCACACCACGGTGGTGCGGATCGAGGCGGACACCGAGGCCGAGAACGTCGCCGAACAGCGTGCTTCGGAGAATCGGGTTCACCCGGGAGGGCATCCTGCGCAGCATCGCGTTCCGAGACGGACGGTGGCGGGACGGCGTGCGGTATGTCGCCGACAGCGGTACAGCGTGCTGCGGGAGGACGCCTGAGGACAAGCCTCGCCAGCGGCCCGGCACCTGGACGGGCCGATGCCGGGGGCCACGGTGTGCTCGCTCCAGGCAGGGTCAGCCTCAGCTCGGGCCGTGCGGGTCAGGCGTGGTCTACGAGCTCTGCTCTCCCCTGTTGACGGGCGCAGTGCGCACAGCAGAAGAACTGCCCGTCGGCCTGGAGGCCGTGGCCGAGGATGCGGCATTGGCAGTTGTTGCAGATCGGCGCCATCTGCTGGGCGGCGCACTCGAGGCTGTCGAAGGTATGGACCGCTCCCTTGGTGTGCACTTCGAAAGACATCTCGTAGTCGTTGCCGCAGACCTCACACACGGCCATGGACGCTCAGCTCCTCACGGCTTCCCGGGCAGGACCGCCACCGGCATCTGCAACCGTCAGCGCCCCTCGACGGTATGTGAAGACACGCCGCCGTCTGGGGGCGGCACGTTGGCCTGGGCCCGAGCGGCACACAGAAATCACTCGGCCGGGCGCGGCGGTAGGCGGCAGCCGCGGCTGCGCCTCCCGTGCCCGCATCGGCGTCACAGGCGGCGGCCCCGTCCTGCTGGGCGGGACCGCGGCGGGGCTGTATCAAGATGAATCAGTCGGCGGCTCTTCTGCTTCTTCGTCGGTGGTTTCGCCCTCCTCGGGTGCAGGGGCTTCCGGAGCTTCTGCCTCTGATGCTTCGGCCGGGGACTCCTCTGCTTCCTCGGCAGCGGTTTCGCCCTCC
>NZ_JBIARC010000109.1:7568-15309 GCF_042889625.1 Streptomyces sp. NPDC002573
CTCGGGTGCGGGGGCTTCCGGAGCTTCTGCCTCTGATGCTTCGGCCGGGGACTCCTCTGCTTCCTCAGCAGCGGTCCCGCCCTCCTCGGGTGCGGGGGCTTCCGGAGCTTCTGCCTCTGATGCTTCGGCCGGGGACTCCTCTGCTTCCTCAGCAGCGGTCCCGCCCTCCTCGGGTGCGGGAGGCTCCTGCTCGATGTCGCTCATGGTTCACCTCCCTCCGGCACTGGCGCTTGGGGAAGGATGCTGACTCTCACCAAGACGGGTGATCGGAACATTCAGAAAATAACTTCAGAAATCGCCTTTGGTGGAAAATTTACCTCTTTCGACTCCTTGTGGAGAAAGGGTGTTCTGACGGTCTTCGGTATTCAGGGTGGCTTGCTTCGGCTACAGAGCATTGCGTAGGGCCGAACCTGCGGCGTTGAGCAACTCGTTGATGAGCTGTCGGTCTCCGCTGCGGTGAGGAGTCCAGCGCAGTGTTGACCTGCTGGAGGCGGGTGATGGGGGTGTGCAGTCCGGAGCGGTTGCCGGCTGCCGCCTCGATCCGGATCCAGTCCCGGTACAACAGTTCGGCGCTCTCATCTGTCTCCCGGCCGGTGGCGATGGCCTGCCGGGCGGCGCTGAGTTGCGCACCCGCCCCGGGCGGCACACAGTCGTGGGCTGAGGAAGGATCTGCAGGCAGTCCGGCGCGAGTGCTGCGCCGCCCGCCACCGAGTCCGAGACGTCCCGGCGGCTGGGCACGCTCAGCACGGCCGAAGCCGAACTCGCCCAGACCACCGTCAAAGTGGCCGGAGACCGGGGCACCACACAGGTGTCGAAGCCTCGTGGCGCCCACCATAAGCCCCGCACCACCCGCCGCAGCCGAAAGGCCACGGCGGGGCGGGCAGGTGGCGCAACGCTGCCGCACCAGCGGCGGAAGGAAGCGAGAGACCGTACTCAAGCCGAAGCCCTCACGCTGTGGTGACGAGACGGACCTCTCGGGCCGAAATGCCCGGGATGCTGAGACCTGACTACGGTCTCGGCGACGGCTGCAGGTCATCGGCCGGCGCGTGCTGAGCATCCTGCATCTTGGTTCGTTCGACCGCTTGGCCGACTGCCGTGGCCAGCGTGGTCAGCGTTCCTGCTCGGCGACGATGTCCCTGCGCTCGACGGCGTCGGCACGCACGGACTCGGGGTCCGCGAGGTCCCTGCGGGTCATCGCAAGCACGGCCTGCCGCACCCCGAGCGCGTCGAGGATCTCCAGGTGTGCGAGGCGATTCCTCACGCTCCGTGCTCGAGTCGACTGAGAACAGCAAGCGCCGGCGATCGGACAAGAATCAGAGCAGGTCAGGACAGCGGCAGTAAAATGAGGCCAGCAGCAGCGCCAACGGCAGTTGGGCGGCGAAAGAGATGGAACGCTATGGGCCCGTCCCGCCGGGGTCGACACGTCTACCCCTCGCAACGCGGGATAGAGAACAGCTGCTGGTTTCAGCGACCGCGAGTGTTGTTGGCGAATTGGGCGCGGCGGCCGCGACGGTCTACCTCAAAGTGCCGGACACCCCGGAGCTGCAGGCTGCTGTCGTCACGGTGACCGCCACGGGAGTGGGAGCGCCCGAACGTATACCCCTGGATGACAGCAGCTGGCCGTCGTCACGGGCGTGGCAGTCGGGCCGTGTGGAGACCGCGGACTCTGCGGACATCATGGCAAGCCACCCGGACCTGACAGCCTTCGCGCATTTCCCACTGCAGGCCGCGGCCGCGCCGCTCTTCTCGCCGACCCGCCGCTTCGGGACGCTCTCGGCTTTCTGGCTGCCCGTAGGTGGCGAGATCGCTGAGCCGAAGCGGGAGCGACTGGCCGTCGCAGCCTCGTCGCTGACCCGCGACCTGGACCGGTTGGCCGATCATGGGACATCGATGGTTCCACCCCTGGTACCGCACGTGGTCACCGTAGAAGGTGAGGGGGCGCTCGCCGAAAGCATGACCTTGTCAGCCGCTCCGCTCGTCTACCATCTGCACAAACTCGCCACGCTCCTGGCGACGACGGTTGACACCCGGGACGTCGTGGAGATGTCCATGGAGCGCGTGTTGGACGGATTCCAGGCCCGGGCTGCCGTCGTCAGCCTGGTCGATGGAGATCGGCTCCGCGTAGCTTGCAGCTCGGGCTGTGCAAGGGAATTCATACGCACCCTGAATGGCTCACTGCTCGCGCAGCGCAGGCCGGAGACGGACGCGGTGGACCGACGGCGGCTGGTCCTGTACGACCCTGGGGATACACAGACAGCCGGCCGGTTGCCCGAGCCGCTGTGGGACCAGGAATGCTTCTGGATGGTCCTGCCGCTGATGGCCGGGCGCAGGGCGGTGGGTGCCCTGTCGATGGCGTTCGGCGTCGAGCGCAGGGACATGGTCGCCGAACAGGGAACGCTGACCACGCTGGCCACGGCAGTCGGTCAAGCGGTCGAACGGACCAAGATGGAGGATGTTCAGCACGCGCTGGCCAATGACCTGCAGCACGCCCTGCTGCCACCCGTGCTGCCGCAGCCGGCCGGAGTGGTGAGCACCAGCAGGTACGCATCGGCGACCAGCGGGATAGAACTCGGGGGAGACTGGTATGACCTCATCAAGCTCCCCGAGGGCCGGGTCATGATGGTGATCGGGGACGTCCAGGGTCACAACACGGCTGCCGCTGTTGTGATGGGCGAGCTACGCAGCGGCGTGCGCGCCTACGCGACCGAAGGACACGACCCCGGAGTCGTGCTCGTCCGGGCAAACCAGCTCATGATCGGCCTGGAAACCGACCTCTTCGCCACCTGCTGCTGCGCCTGGCTTGATCCGGACACCGGCAGGGCGCAGATCGCCACTGCCGGGCATCCACCGCCTCTGATGCGCACGGCTGACGGCCGGATGCCACCCGTCCGTCTCGACGCAGGCATGCCTTTGGGCATCGCCCCGGAGGCGACCTACGAAGTGGCGGACCTGCAACTCGAGCCGGGCACGTTGCTCGCCTTCTACACGAACGGTCTCGCCGACGTCGGAGGCGATGTGGACCCCAAGGTGGTGAGCGCGGCCTTTGACGACCCCGGGAACCTTGAGGCCGTCGGCGACCGACTCATCAGGGGCTTCAGCGAGTCGCCCCTGCGGTGCGCCGACGATGCCGCGTTGCTCCTGGTCGTCTACGAAGGACCCTCGGCTGAAGCTCAGCACAACGTCCGACAGTTGAGAATCCACCGGCGCGATCTGCACGGAGCCCAGCAGACGCGCAGACTCCTGCGGGAGTGGCTGGCCGGGTGGGACCTGTCCGCCATGGCCGATGACGAGGAACTACTGGTGTCGGAGGTCGTCACCAACGGCCTGGTCCACGGTGACAGCGACGTGTATGTCTACGTGCACAAGTATCCCGAACGCATACGCGTAGAGGTCCGCGACAGCGATCCGCATCTCGCGCAGACCGTGACGGTTCCCCGCGAAGAGGACCAGGCCGAGGGCGGACGGGGACTGGTCATCGTTTCCGCGCTGGCTTCCGCATGGGGCAATTCACCAAGCGGACGAGGGAAAACCGTGTGGTTCGAATTGCCGATGCCGGATGCCCATGGCGCTGATGCCTGACACGGCACACCTTCGCGTGATGTCTCCGTGCACTTGACCGTCGGCCAGGCCCGCACCGCCGTCACACTCCGCCGGCCGCCGGGGCGCTGCAGTCCTGACCGGCTCATCGACCACCTCGGCCCCCACACCTCCCGATTCAAGAGGCCACCAGGCCACCAGGGTTGACGGCATTCTGACGGCAACCACGGACGTCACGGTACACAGCGGTGTGTGACGGACTGTCGACGCTGGTCGTTTCCGGGACGGAGACCGATCCACTCCGGACGACCAACTCGTCTGAAAAGCAGAGGGTCGCCCATTCAAAGGGCACGCAGCAGTGCACCACAGCTTTCGCTCAGGTCAGTGCCTTGCCCGGCTTCAGGAGGCAACCGCGGCCGATGGATCGGGTTAACGTGACGAGGTGGAGATGTTTCATTTGCGGTATTTCGTCGCGGTTGCCGAGGAGCTGATTTTTTCTGCGGCGGCCCGGCGACTGCACATGGCCACTTCGCCGTTGAGCCAGCGAATCAGGGACCTCGAGAAGGAGCTCGGCCACCGGCTGTTCGAGCGCGATTCACACAGCGTCACGCTCACGTCGGCGGGCGAGGCGCTGCTGCCGCTCGCCCAGGGCGTGCTGGAACAGATCAACGCCATGCCGTGGCGGCTGCAGGAGGCGGCCCGGCCGGGGCGTTGAACGGCTCGGCACACACCGCACACGCCGTCTCACACATAGCCGTAACGGTAGTTGAAAGTGAGATCACCTGTCACCCAGGTGTAACGGAGAACGGCGCCCCCAGGTGCTGGCACTCCACCCTCTAATCACATAGGGCATGCAGTTCGCTGCCTGTGACCTGGTGCTTCGGTGCGGTGCTGCACATGCGCGGCACATCCGGGATGTCGCCGACGGCCGACCTGTCGAAGCCCGACGTGCAGTGGCCCCAGCCGACCGGGGGAGGGCCGACTGGGGCCGTGGGGGGGCGCCCCTCACGTCATCGTCAGGCCTCCCGCATCGGGCGGCGCAGCGCCACGCCGATGTCGCGGCCGGGCGGGTGATCGTGCAGGGCAGCCGCGGTACTGCTCGCCGTGGCGGCCGCCCTTCCCGGTGCGCCTGGTCCGTGGCAGACGCGCCGGGGGTTTTCAGCGGGCCGGATGCCTCCGGGGCTGGGCCGCGGCAACCCGCTGGCACCAGTTGTGGAGGTAGACGTCTGGTGCAGCGCCGGAGCCCGTCTCGACCGCCTGCTTGTTGTAGCTCTCGCCCGGCTTGATCGGTTCGTCGCAGCGTGCGCAGATCACAGGTGGGCCCCCCACGCCAGGCGCCGCAGGACGTCGCCGACAGGGCAGCCGGAGGGGTGAGCCTTGCAGTGGCTGCAGGCGGTGGTGTGGTCGAACAGGGCCTTGTAGGCGGCCGTCGCTGCATGCTTGCGGCCCGGTCCTCCCAGTAGACCTTGCCCAGGGAGGAACCGTCGGGCCCGAAGGTACCCCTGAACGTCAGCTCGCTCGAGCCGCCCTGTGTCAGCATCCACCTGCTGATCCTGCTGGCATTCTTGTCCAGAGCGAAGTCGAGGACCTTCTGCGCCGTCGCCTCGTCCACCCACACGCTGTTCGACGCGGGTCTGCCGTACTTGCGTGTCTTGGCGGCGGACAGGGCCTTGCCTTCCTCCTCGTTCGGCTTCACGGGCTCCTCGAGGGTGTGCGCGTCGGGGAACTGGCTCTCGTCCAACGCCAGGTTGCCGCAGTTGTGGACCAGGACCGGGGTGTTGCTGCCCGCCACCGCGTAGAAGGTGTGCAGGCCGGACACGGTCAGGTCGTACACCGTCCGGGGCGTGGCCTGGTGCCGGTCGTGCAGGGCCGCCACGGTGCGCAGGGTTCCGTCGGGGCCGCGCAGGGTGTCGCCGTGCCGTAGGTCGGATGCCAGGGTCCAGACGCGGCCGGTGACGTAGAAGCGGTGTCCGGGTGTGCTGGTGAGGCGTCCGCCGTCGGTGAGGACGACATCGACCAGGTCGACGGTGGTGTGGTGGAACGTCCGCGTGACCGGCTCGCCCTGAGCGCGTCCCGTGGCCGGGTCGGTGGCCAGCAGCAGGTCTCCGGTCCGTACGTCACGCAGCGCCTTGCGGCTGCCGTCGGCGAGGACCACCTCCGTGGTGCCGGGGAAGCTGTTGACCTTGCAGGCCGTCCGCGCCTCCTCGTACACGTCGACCTGCCGCTCGATGTCCGCCAGCGTCTCCGCGTCGACGTCCAGCGTCTTCAGGGCCTTCAGAGCGTCGGCCACCCCTTCCCCGGACCGCAGAGCGGCGTCCATGCTTCGGATCGCACCGGCGACCTTCCCGAGCGGAAGCCAGGTGGCGGCCCAGGCGCAGTCGCCGAGGGTGCCGTCGCCGTCACCGGTGATCTTGTGATAACAGCCGGTGAAGTCGCCCTTGATCGAGTTGAAGATGCCCTTCCAGAGATCCAAGGTCACGTCCAGAGCGGAGACCTTGACCTCCTTGCTCAGGCCCTTGACGGTCACCGTCTTGAGGAAGACCGTATCCCCGGCGGACAGCCGGACTCAGTTGCGGGCACATCCGGGTTGAGGCACAGGTAGTAACTGACCACCGCGTCGAAGTGCGCGATGTACACCATGGTGTTGCAGTTGAAGTTGTGACACCCGCTGGGCAGTTGCTCGGGATCCCCGCCCTGCTTGATGTCGTCGATGACGGAGAACACTCCGCCGACACGGGTCGCCGCACCCCTCTGGACCTGCTGGTTGGCCGTGTTCCGTTCGGCCTGGTCGGCCGCGTCCTGGGCCTCCTTGGCGTACTTGTCGGCGTCCCTGGCCGCCTGTTCGGCCTCGGTCGCGGCGGCGGCGCGGGCGTGCTTGGCGTCCAGTGCGGCCTGGGCGGCAGCGGAGCGGGCCGCTGCGGCGTCGAGTTCGGCGGCGTCGGCCGAGTCGCGGGCGTCCTTGGCGTAGCCCTCGGCGTTGCCGGCGGCCGTGTCGGCGGCCGCGGCGTCGGCGGCTGCCTGCTTGTCGTAGTCGATGGTACGGGCCAGGGACGCGGAGGCGGCTGCGGCGGCCTTGGCCGCGTCGGCCGCGTAGCCGAGGGCCTCCTTGGAGTAGGTGCGGGCGTCCGCCGCGTACTGGGTGGCGTTCGCCGCGTGCTGATAGGCCTCCTTGGCATCCCCCTTGGCCTGGTCGGCGATGTTCTTGGCGGCGTCGGCCTCGGCAGCCGCGTTCTTGGCGTGGGCGTCGACGACGGCCTGCTGCTGGTCGACGATGGACTTGGACGCCTGCCCGGTCAGTACGACGAGGCCGGCGGCGGAGTCGGTGTCGACGTAAGGAGAGCCGAGCTGGACGGCGTCGTTGGCGGGGTCGGCGACCTGCTCGGCGGCCTTGCCGGCGTCCACGGCGGCCTGCGCGGTGACGTGCGCGAAACCGGCGGCCTTCGCCGAAGCGGCGAGTGCCTTGCCAGCCTCCGTGTTGGCCGCGTCAGCCTGGGTGCGGGCGTCCTTGGCGTGCTGCTCGGCCTCGTCGGCTAGTGCTGTGACCGCATAGGTTCACCGGCTTGGAGAAGCGTCGGCGTGGTGGGCTATGTTTTCGGCATGAACGACGCTGAAGTCGCCTCGCTCTTGGCCGGAGGTGCTCGGTACCCGTACCCCGGGGTGTGGCAGGACTCCCCTTTTGTGGAACACACGGTCGACGGTGCGCGGTATGCCCTGGTCGCGGTCGACCCAGGGCTGAGCGCGCTCGTCCTACGGCGTGATGACGGCTCGCTGTGGTGTCTGCCGGAGGGCGGTGTTCCTCCACTGGTGAACTCCAGCGTTGAGGCGTTCGTTGCCTTCAACCGTGCTTATGAGGAAGCCGCTGCTGAGGTCGCTGCATACGAGGGGCCCGGTGACGGTGTGAGCGAAGACGAGACCGTGGACCTGGCCGAGCAGGCCGCCGACGCGCTCACTGAAGCGTTGCTGGAACGATTCGGGATGCTTGACGCCAAGGCCGTTGCCGACGAGAACTCCTTCTGACACATCGGGGCTGAGGAGCTTGGCTACGGCATGAGTGTGTGACCACGCAGATCATCGGGACGGATGCCCGCTGACAGCTGTCCTGTCTCGGATAAGTGCGTTGTGGCAAACCGGATCTTGTTCGAGGTGTGCGGCGCGGGTGATCATCTGGACAGAGGTGCGGGTGCGGTCGCGGGCATGAGAGAAC
>NZ_JBIARC010000110.1:0-15166 GCF_042889625.1 Streptomyces sp. NPDC002573
CCCTTCCCCCGCTACAAGTCCCCCCCGGGCCCCGCTGGCCCCGCGGTTAGGCCTGCGGGGCAGGCCGCGGCCCCCCCGGGGGGGGGGCCCCGCCCGGGGCCCCCCCCCCCCCCCGCCGCGAGTACGGCACTGTCGTTGTCGGCGCGGACTGGAAGTCCTGTGGCCTGGTCATTGGCTCGCCTAACGGCGCCTCTCCCTGGTGGGATGGTTTACCGAACCCGAACGGCGTCACCAGACAAACCCGAGCTCGACAGAGTGGCTGATGACCTGCGGCAGGTTCTGGAGCCACTGGAGCGATCCCTGACGCGATTCATCGCCAATGGCGAGCCGGGATACTACCGGTGCGGGGCCCGGCGCTCATTGCGTCACGGTGACCAGAGACCCCGCGAGTCACCGCTGGACACTCACGGATGCAGAGGTGGCAGCTTTCGACGCTTCCTGCCGCCCCGGTCCTTCCTGAGCCCCTCGCCGGCTCTCGCCACCAGCACGGCCCCGCCAAGCGAGGAGGCGGCGGAACAGATGGCGAGGATCAAACCGAGTGGCTGTGGGTCCCCGGGGACAGACCCAATCCCATGGAGCAGTTGGCCCAGACCCGATCGCGACAGAACCCCACCCCGCACGGGTGTCCGCACGTCTGCGGTGCTGCCGCCAGGCAAACCATGCACCGATTGTGAGGAAGACCAATCCGCTGGTGCTCAGGATCACCGCGCTGAACATCCCCCACCCCCAGAGCGAGCCTGGCGATCCCAGGTCCCTCGAAGGGAAGGATCAAGAACAGGCACCTACCTTGTTCTTCAACCTCCGTCCGGCCCTGGCAGGGTTGCTGGCGGGCCTGAGCATGAGCGGCCGAATCGGGATGCGCCCTGCGGCAAGGCACTGCCCCGGCGGAGGCGTTCCGTTCGCGAACGCCCCACGCTTTCGGGACGGCTTATTCAACTGCTTGACCGCGCGCGGGGACGAACTGTTCGAGCTCACCGACGCGTTGCCGTGCGCGGACGGGCCGGTGAAGGCGCCCGTGGACCCGATGTTGGTGGCCGAGCACCGGCGCGGGCACGGCTCGATGTACGACGCACTGAACCGCGGGACCGCCGATGTTCTCCGGCTGCGGCAGGTGCTGGCTGGACTGCCCATGCCACAGGCCGCCGAAGGACGCTTGGTCCTGGCGGTCGATGTCAGCAGCTGGCTGCGTCCCGACACGCGACCAGCCCGGACCGCCTCTTCTGCCACGTCTACGACAGCGGGCGCTCCTCAGACCAGTTCATCCCCGGCTGGCCGTACTCCTTCATCGCCGCCCTCGAGTCGGGCTGAGCCCAGCCGACTCGCCCCAGCCCGAGTCCGCCGGGGGTTTCGGAACCTCCGCCCGCACCCCAGGGCGTAACGGCGGAAGCGCGTGTAGGCCGTCTTCCACGGCCCGTAGAGTTCCGGCAGGTCACGCCAGGGATTCCGTTCCGGATCTCGTAGACCATCCCGTTGATGACCTGCCGGTCCCCCACTCGCGGTCGGTCTGTCGCAGCCCTCAATATCAACGGAGCGAGCAACTCCCGCTCCTGGTAGGTGTGTTCACGGCGTCGCAACCATCTGCACCCCGTGATCCACCATCCGACGATCTTTGAAGACGCACTCCAGCGCCGAGGAACTGGGCGTCCACCCCGTGATCGCTCGCCATCGGACGCAACTGGTACGGCAGATGGGGGCGCCTCGAAGCCCGAGGTGATCCGGAGATGAAGGCGTCGGTGCACCGCGCGGCCGTACCGACGCCCTGTGAGCTGCCTCACCCATCGCTGCCCGCCCCGCGCGCGAAGTGCCTGACCAGCGCGCTTCCTGACCGTCCGGCACCGCGTCTTGGCCGGATACGTCAGTAATCTGTCATTGCAGCCAGTGGGACACCCGATACAGGCTGTGACTGTGTTGGAGCGACGTGTTGTTGTGGTGGTGTACGCGGGCGCGATGGCCCTGGACGTGACCGGACCGATTGAAGTGTTCGATACCGCGAATCGGCTCCTGGGTCCCTCGGGCACCCCCTACCGGACCGACTTCGTCTCCGCCGACGCGCCGCTGGTGCGCATGAGTTCGGGGGTGGTGGTGGAGGCCTCGCCGCTGGAGGCAGGGCAGGGCCCGATCGACACACTCCTCGTACCGGGCGGATGGAGTCTCCCCAACGCGCTCAGGGACCAGGCGCTCGTGTCCTGGATCGGCGGGGCAGCAGCCCGGTCGCGCAGAGTCGCCTCCGTATGCGGCGGATCCTTTCTGCTGGCCGAGGCGGGGCTCCTCGACGGCAGACGCGCCACGACGCACTGGGCGTACAGCGAGGCGATGGCGTGCCGCTATCCGGATGTGACGGTGGACGCAGAGCCGATCTTCGTCTGGGACGGCCCCTTCGTGACCTCCGCGGGCGTGTCGACGGGCATCGACATGGCGCTGGCTCTGGTGGAGGCCGATCACGGATCGGCGCTCGCGCTGGAGACGGCACGGTTTCTGGTGCTGTTCCTCAAGCGGCACGGCGGACAGTCCCAGTACAGCGCGGTACTCGACGCACAACTGGCCGACCATCCGCCGATCCGGGCAGCACAGGAGTGGATCCTGGACAACCTGGACGGCCCGTTACCCGTGGCCGAGATCGCGGGGCAGGCCAACATGAGTCAGCGCAACTTCGCCCGGGTCTTCCGGCGCGAGGTGGGCACGACGCCCGGCCAGTACATCGAGCAGACGCGTATCGCCCGCGCACGCGAACTGCTGGAAACCACGGACCTGCCGATCAGCCAGATAGCCGGCCGCTGCGGATTCGCCGCCACCGAGACGTTCTTCCGTTCCTTCGGACGAACTCTGGGACTGACCCCCAAGGAATACCGGCACCGCTTCCAGGTCATGTCACCGTCCGGCCTGATCAACCGGCACCACGGGAGGGAGGAGAGCCCCGCATGATCACCACGACCTCGGAAGCACGCGAGGCGGAAACGGTGCGCCTGGCCGACTATCTGGCCGGGGAACTGGCCAGGGCCGGCGTCACTCACATGTTCGGCGTCGGCGGCGCGAACATCGAGGACCTGTATGACGCGGTGCACCGCGGCGGCGCCGTCCGCGGCGTCGTCGCCAAACACGAGTTCTCGGCCGTCACCATGGCCGACGGATACGCACGCACCACCGGCCGCCTCGGCGTCGTCGCCGCCACCTCGGGCGGTGGGGCGATGAACCTCGTGCCGGGTCTGGCGGAGGCGTACGCCTCCCGGGTGCCTGTGCTGGCTCTGGTGGGCCAGCCGCCGACCGGACAGGAGGGGCACGGGGCGTTCCAGGACTCCAGCGGCAAGGCGGGCTCCTTCGACGCACGGGAGGTCTTCGCACCCGTCTCCCGGTTCTGCACCCGGGTCGATGACGCGGACTCGCTCACGGAGTTGCTGCCCCGGGCAGTCGCGGCGGCACAGGCCGACCCGCGCGGGCCGGCCGTGTTGTTGCTGCCCAAGGACGTGCAGCAGGCACGGATCCAGGTGCCCGCCCGCGCCCCGTTCCCGTCACCGGGCGGCACCACGACGGCATCCGCCGCGCGGCTCGACCCGGCTGCCGTCAGCGCTGTGTCGGACGTCCTCCGCGGGGCCGGTCGCGTCCTCGTCATCGCCGGTGAGGGTGTCGCCGCCGCCGACGCGCGTGGGGATCTGGCCGAACTGGCCGGGTGCCTCGGGGCATGGGTGGCGGTCACCCCGGACGCCAAGGACGTCTTCGACAACCGTGATCCCCGATTCGCAGGTGTGGCCGGGGTGATGGGCCATGCCAACGTGGAACACTGTCTGCACCGGGCCGACCTGTGCCTGCTGGTCGGCACCCGACTGCCGCTCCTGGCAAGCGGCGGCCTCGATCGGGCCCTGGCCGACACCGACGTCGTCTGCCTCGGCCCCGAACCGCCGTTCGTGCCTGGCGTCTCGCTGGTCGGGAACCTGCGGGACGCGCTGCGTGCGGTGACCGCCCGACTGCCGTCGCACCCACGTCCCTGCCCGCCGCATGCCGGCCCCCTTCCCACCCCCATGCCGGGTCCGCTCGTTCAGGCCCGGGAGCGAACCGTCCCCCATGCCCAGGCGGTCGCCGCGGTGGAGGCGGCGCTCCCCCAGGACGCACACGTCTTCGTGGACGCCGGCAACACGGGGGCCAGCGCGATCCATCTGCTCCCGGCACCGCGCCACGGCCGCTTCGTGGTGGCGGTCGGCATGGGCGGCATGGGCTACACCTTCGGTGCCGGCATCGGCGCCGCGCTCGCCACCGGCCGACGCACCTACGTCCTTGCCGGCGACGGGGCCTTCTTCATGCACGGGATGGAAGTGCACACCGCCGTGGAGTACGACGCACCCGTGACGTTCGTGATCTTCAACAACAACGCCCACGCCATGTGCGCACTGCGGGAGGAGTTCCTCCAGGGCGGCGTCCGCAGCGACGATCTGTTCGCCCCGACCGACCTCGCCGCCGGGGTCGCCGCCGCCTTCCCGTCCCTGGAGACCACGGGAGCCCTCGACGCGGCGCAACTGCGCACGGCACTGCTGCGCGGCAACGCGGGCGGCGGCCCGGCGTTCGTCGCGGTGGACTGCGACCCGCGGGAGATCCCGCCCTTCCTTCCCTTCCAGTCCTTCACCGAAATCACCAACGGCACCAAGAACAAGGAGTCTTCAGATGAGCAAGGAGTCGTCCACGTCGGCTGACATCCCGCTGGCCGACATCCCCGGTCTGATCCGGATCGAGAACGCCGGCAAGGAGGAACTGACCGCCCACTGCATGGAGCTCACCCACGCGGTCTACCCCCATCATCAGGTCTACGGGCAGTACTGCACCATCCACGAGTACGTCGACTGCCCCCCGGAGCAGGCCTACGACTACCTGCGCCAAGGGCACCATCTGGAGGAGTGGACCTGCAGCCTGCGGGACTTCGCGCCCACCGGCACACCGGGGCTGTGGGTCGGTCGCGACCGGCTGGAGGACGACACCAGGATCTACTGCAAGGTGCTCGCGAACCCCGAGGCCATGACCGTGGACTACCACTGCTCCTGGGACCAGGGCGACAAGTTGTGGATGATCTACCTGATGCGGGTCGTCCCGGCCCGACTGGTGCTCGACAAGCCGGGTTCGGTGATCACATGGACCAACTGCCGGCACCCCTACTACGACGACAACCCGCACCCCGACCTGGCTCCCCGCCCGGACCGGCCCTGGGTGGGCGACTACTGGGACCTCTTCTACGCCGGGCACACCGTGGAGATGCACAACCTCAAGGCCATCCTGGAACATCGTCACCGGGGCGGCCTGCCGGTCGGTTCCGCTCCGGCGAGGACGGTGACGCGGTGACCACGGTCAGCCTCACCGACGTCGCGAGCTACCTGCCCGGCAAGCCGGTCCCCGCGGAGTTCTACACGGACTTCCCCGGAGCCGAGGACAAGCTCCGCAATCACCCCATGTTCAAGGTCCCGCCGTTACGGCACCACGTGGCCAGGGACGAGACCAACGCGGACATGGTCGAGCGCGCCGTACAGCCCCTGATCGAACGGCATGGCAAGGCGGAGATCCGAGGCGTCGACGTGCTGTTGGTCCACAGCCAGTTGCCGGACCTGCCGTTCGTGGGCGCCGGAACCGAGGTGGCGCGTCGGCTGGGCCTCAACCCGGAGTGGCTCGTCGACGTGGCCAACGCGGGCTGCGCGTCCTTCGTGTACATGGTGAAGCTGGCCCGGCAGATCCTCACCTCCACCGACGCGAAGACCGCGCTGATATGCAACGCGCAAAGCGCCGCGGGGCAGTGGTTCACCCAGTCCGAGGTGCGCAAACTCGCCCAGGCGGCTATCCCGGGCGACGGGTGCGGTGTGGGGTACGTGACGACGTCGGCGGCATCGCCGGTCCTCCACGTGGAGACCCGGCACATCGGTGAGTACGCCGGCGACATGACCGTGGCGGTCGACGACGGCCGCAAGTACTGGGAGCCGGGAGAGTCCGAACTGCGGATCGGGTTCACCGACGCCAGTGTCGCCAAGGTCCTGGCACGCGGAAACCGCCTCGTTCCCGAGGTGATCACGGACCTGTGCCGACGACTGGGCGTGGCGAGCACCGACATCGACGTCCTCATCACCAACCAGCCCAACCGCACCTTCCTGCGGAACTGGCGAGAGGCACTGCAACTGCCGACCGAACGGCATCTGAACACCTTCGACGAGTACGGGAATCTGTTCGGAGCGGCGATCCCGATCACCTTGGACCGCGCGATCAGCTCCCGGCAGGTGAAGGACGGCGACCTGGTGGTGCTCGGAGGATTCGCCCACGCGGGCGACTTCGCCGGCGCCGTCGCCGTTCGCTGGCACGGCGGACGGGACTGAGCCATGGACATCCCCGTGCTGCACCGCCTGGCCCTGAACGAGAGCCCGTATCCCCCACTGCCCTCGGTACGTGAGGCGATGCACCGGGCCGTCGCACAGGCCCACCGCTACCCGCAGTTCCGCCCCGACGACCTCACCGAGCGGATCGCCGCATGGTGCCGGGTGGCCCCCGACCGCGTGGCCGTCGGCAGCGGATCGGTCGGTGTGGCCCTGCAGTTGCTCCGGGCCGTGGTGGGGCCCGGCGACTCAGTGGCCTACGCCTGGCGAACGTTCGACGCCTACCCCCTCCTGGCCGCCATGGTCGGCGCCGAACCCGTGCCGATACCCCTGTCACCGGCCGGACACCAGGATCTGGACGCCCTGCTCGCGACGCTGAACCACCGCACCCGCGTCGTCGTGCTGTGCAATCCCCACAATCCCACCGGAACCCTCGTCACCGCAGAGGCGCTGTCGGCGTTCCTGCGTCAGGTCCCCCGACACGTCACCGTGCTCCTCGACGAGGCATACGTGGAGTTCGCCCGCCACGCCGACGTGCCGGACGCACTCACGCTCCTGGACGCACATCCCAACCTGCTGGTACTGCGCACCTTCTCCAAGGCCTACGGCCTCGCCGCCCTGCGGGTCGGCTACGGAATCGGCTCCCCCGACCTGGTCGAGCGGATCCGCCGGCAGCAGCTGCCCTTCGGGATCAACGCGGTGGCAACAGCAGCAGTGGAGGCATCACTGCGTGCCGAAAGCGAGCTGAGGGCACGCGTGGACACCGTCGTCGCCGAACGCGAACGGCTCCGGCGTGAACTCGTGTCCCTCGGCTGGCGCGTACGACGCGGCCACGCCAATTCCGTCTGGCTCGCCGCGCCCGATCCGATCGATGAGGGCGCCGCAGTACTCACCGACGCCGGCGTCCAGACGCGCCACTACCCCGGCGAAGGACTCCGGCTCACCGTCGGCAACCGGAATGCCAACGACACGGTGCTGACCGCGCTGGCGGGACTGCGCGCGCCCCTGAGTGCGTCGCGCTGAACCGGGGCGTACGCGTGCTCACCAGTGCGACGCGATGTCCTTGCCCTCGGTGAACTCCAGCAACCCGTCGTAGCCGCCCTCGCGTCCGACCGGGCTGCTTGACGCCGCCGAACGCGGGCGGCGGGGTCCGCACGACCGGGCGGTTGAGGCCGACCATGCCGAACTCCAGAGCCTCGGACGGCCCCACCCTGTCAGCATCACGGCCGGTACGCCTCCTGGCAGTCGGGCGGGACCCGCTCGGCTGCCGGGAGTATGGCGGAGCTGCGCATGAAGAGGCGGCGCAGCCTCAGGCTGTTCGCGGAGCGGATGCTTCCGGCGCTGGACTTTCGAGCCGGGCGATGAGAGTACGGCCGACCCTCTGCAGTTCCTCGTCGTGGTCGACGCTCTTGAACCTGCCGCCGCGCCGGGGCAGGGCCAGGTGCTCGCGCAGCAGGGCAGGGCCGGTGCCGCGAGGGGGCCCATGCGGTCCAGGCAGGCCACGACGTGGTTCGCCGTCGCGGAGTTCCTGGCCATGGCCTGCAGCAGGGCGTACAGGACGGCCGACGCCTCGGCCTCGCCGCCGATCTCCCAGAGCGCGGCCGCGCAATGTACCCGAACCCATTCGTAGTCGTGCGTCAGGAGGCCCCGCAGGCGCGGCAGGGCGACGGAGGCGCGCGGGCCCATCTCCCCGAGAAGATCAGCCGCGCCACTGATCCGGAAGGTGATGGGGTCGTCGAGGAGGCCGAGCAGGAGCGGCATGACCTCGGCCAGGTCACCGCCGACGGCCCACAGCGCGGCGACGGCGGCAGGCCGAACGTGCGCGTCGGCGGCGGTGGTCAGCGACCGAATCGTGTGCTGCGCGCCGGTCGCCGCCGGGCCGAACGCGCCCAGTGCATTCAGGGCCGATCGCGTGACGCGGTTCTGCTCATGGCGCACCGCTGCGTCGAGCGTGTCCACGACCACAGGAACCGCAGCCGTGTCACCCAGCGCGACCAGGGCGGAGAGGATCGCGTTGGCGCTCGTCTCGGTCCACTGCTGGGAGAGGTCGATCCGGCGCAGGTGGTCGCAGAGCCGGGACACCAACTGGTCCGCCGCCTGCGGCAGATGCCCTGCGACCTGGATCGCGCGCCAGGCGTCGACGTCGCCGTCCAGCGCGGCCAGCAGACTCGGCAACGCGCGTGCGTCGCCGAGACGCGCCAACGCCCGAACGGCCTCCTGAGGGCCTGCGCGCAGCCCATCGGGGGGTAGTACTCAATCTCGGTGCCGTCGTCCTCGAAGCCCTGGTCGAAGGACTCCCGACCGATGCTGACCAGCAGCGCGACGACGGCGGCCCGGTCGGGCGTGGCGCCGTCGACGGCCAACTCGAACAGGAAGGGGAGGCTGGCTGCCGTGGGCGGGTACACACTGCCCTGGTGGTGGACCGCGCCGTAGAAGCGGCTGAGGGCCTTGTGGCGCTCCTCGGCGTCCGGGGAGCGCAGCGCCCACAGCAGCGCCGGCACCTCCTCGGCCGAGCCGTACGCGTGCTTCATCGACGCCCAGTCGATGTCATGAAGTCCGTCGAACATGCCTGAACTATGCAGGGTCGCACTGACAACGAGGGCGTCTCGAGCGATGGGCCGTACGAGTGGCCGGGCCGAGGGCGGCGGACGATACGAGGGGGAGGGCGACGCAGCCGTCCCGGCCCCGGCCGCCGGGATTCTCTCGGCCGATCATGCCGGTAGGTGGCTGAGCACCCGTCAGAAGCACGGGCGCCGCCAGGACGTCGACACGGACCTGGAACCCTCCTGGGCGGCTACTGAGAGCAACCGGGCCGCGATCGGCTGTTACAAGACAGGGACATAACTCCGATGAACGCCAGCCCCTTCCGCGCCCTCTCTATGACTGACTACACCAAAAGGCATGTAGCTCTCTTCCATCAGGAAAAGTTGTTTTCGCCACGGAAAGGGATATATCTATGATGCTCTCGAAGCCGCGCTCTCTGCGCGTAGCCGTCATCGGTGCTCTGGGCGCCGCCACCCTCGCCCTCGCGGGCACCGCGACGGCCGCCACCACGGCCACGCACACCGCGTCTCCCGTTGCCCTGGTGCAGCAGGCCCAGGCAGTCAAGGCCAGCATCACCGCCACGCCGTCGACGACCTCGGTACAGGCCTGGCAGCTGTTCCGGGTCACCGGCAAGACCACCGGCCTCAAGGCCGGCAGCAACGTGACCCTGCAGCAGAAGCAGCACGGCCAATGGGTCTCCCTGCCCGCGTCCGCCCCCGTCTCGCGCAACGGCTCCTACTCGCTGGGCGTGAAGCTCGGCCTCAAAGGCAAGAACGACCTGCGCATCGTCAACGGCACGACCGCCTCGCCTGTCTTCAACGTGACGGTCCGCTGAACCACACCGCCGCCACCTCGGCCCGGGCCGCACCGCCGCTCGCTGTAGCGCGGTTCGGCCCCGGGCAGAGTGGTGGGCGCGCCTTGGTGCCGTCTCATCCGACGGGTCGAGGCGCCCAATCATCGACAGCGCTCGATTCCGCGCAGTTCGGCGTAGTCGTCATCAACCAGGCCCTGCCGACCTGGACACCCTCAGCCGTACTGCAGAGCCCACGCCCGACGACAGCTTCAGACCGCAAGCGCGTCAGCAGACACACCGCTCCACTCCCGCCGACCGGACCCTCCGTCGCCGTCCGATCAGCCCAGCCACACGATGTCGACGCCATACAGGCGCCCGGCCTGGCGGTTGATCCAGTACACGATGCTGAGCTGTCCAACCGAGGCGGAGCGGACATTCTCTCCTTCGGGGTCGCGGCTGTCGAACGGCGGGAACGACCACGGGTCGCGGTCGGCGATGTCGAGCACATCGCCGACGATCCGCTGGGCGTGATCGGACAGTGCGGTCAGGAAGTCCCGGGCTTTCGGGGACAGGCGGGCGCTGAAGGCGTCGCTCACGAGCGGGTCCCGAGCACGTCCTGGGCGTATATGCCGTCGGAGTCGTCCATCCCGCCCTCCACGAAGACGGTCACGGCCGGCAACGCCTCCAGGCGGGCCTGCCAGGTACGGACCACATCGTGCAGCGGAGTAAGGCTGTAGCTGTGCCGGGCGTCGTCCAGCGCGGTCGCCCAGTCCCGCTCGAACGCCGGCACCCAGCTCTCCGACCGGCTGCAGGCCCGCAGTTGTGCGAGCAGCTGCGTGGCCGCCGTGGGCGTGAACGCGGGCGGCGGCGTGGCATGGTCGGGCTGGGCGCTCATGACTCCTCCAGACGTCGTACGGCCACGGTATCGCCGGGCACACCGGCCAGGGAGGGACTTGGTCTCTTCCCTTCGGCGGCCGGCCTGCCGGTGCGGGGCCCGCCACCGCCGACACAGCCGATGAGCGGTGGAGTCAGTGCCGGTAGCCGTTGGCGACGAGGTCGCCGCTCTCCCAGCACCGTCGACCGTGAGGACAGCCCGCGTAACGGCCGGCGAGCACTTCCCCATACGGCACCGGTGGGGTGCAGTTGCGCGGGTGGGCCGGCGGTGTTGCAGGCCTTCTGCTTTCCCGTGCCCATCAGAGTCAGGGACACCGAGGCGGGCGACCGCGCCGAACGTGGCGAGGACGGTGCCCGTGGCGGTTGCCATGTTAATCAGTCGTCGGGTCATGTCCGGCCAAAGCGTGCCCGGGTCCCGGTTGTCACAAGCGAGGCGACGAGATCACCCATGTGGCCTCCAGGACGTCGAATACGCGGGGGGAGCTCATCTCGGAGGCAACAGCCCTACCCGGCGGCCCAGTCGGCCACCGGAACGGCCCAAAAGCGGGCGCATGGCCGGGGTTTCTCACTCTAGTCACGCCACCCATGGGACAAACAGTCCCTAGGACGTGCGGGTCAGCCGCCCTGGCCGGCGCTTCCGACCGGGCCGGCCTTCACCGGGGAGCCGGCGCCGTCAGTGACGGGCAGCGTGCCGGCGCCCGGCCAGTCGAGGGTGACCGTCTTCGTCTCGTCCGGCGGGGTCACCAACAGCCCTGTGACACGGACGCCGGAGCCGCCCGACTTGTTGATCGGGTAGTTGATGCCGAAGGCCGTCGACTGCCCGTCCTTGAGGATGGCCGGGGTGGCCTTCGCACCAGTGCGCTTCGCGGACAGCGACCCCGAGCTGGTCTTCAGGTCGACGCCCGCGTACCCGGATATCGAGCAGGCCCGGCCGCTGTGGTTCTTCAGCTGCACCGTGACGGTGCCATCGGGATCGCCGCCGATGGTGCTGTCCGTCGCCGTGATCTGCAGCTCGTCAGTGTGGCACCTGCCGAACTTGCCGTTCCCGTTGGAGCCGGTCCCCGCGGCCCTGCCCTGCCCGCCAGAGCTCTTCCCGGCGACCGTGCCCTGCCCGCCGGAGCCCTTACCGGCGGAGTCATTCGCGCCGCCCTGATCGGAGCTGCCCGATCCCGAACCACCGCCCGAGGAAGACGCGGTGGACCCGGACGACGGGTCATTCCGTCCCGTACCGTCAGCGTCGTTCTGACAGGCTGTGAGCGAGAGACTCGCGGCAACGGTCAGGGCTGCGAAGGTGAGCTTGTAGACGCGCATCGTTTCCTCCTCGGTATCGGTGGGGGTCCCGGCCGCTCGGTACGGGTCGGTACGAGCGAGCGTTTCTGACTACCAGGAGCCGCCCGGCCCGGCGAACCGTTCCGCCCAACCACCCCCCAATACACGCCTGTTACACGCACAGCCAGGCACAACGCGCTGCACCACCGGGCACGCTCCGCCCGCACCCGCACCTCACGCAGTCCTGCCGCACCCTCCACTGCCGCCCTCCGGCGCGGGAGTGGCCCGAACACGGTGCGCCGCACCGCGCCCCAGTCAGTGGAGACGGCGGTTCCCGCAGCCGCCTGCGACCGCGGTCCGCTGGAACAGATCCGTTACCCGGGGGCTCTTGACCACAACCGGCGGCATGCATGCCCTCCTCAACCCGCCCTCGCCCGCGCCGGGGGCAGCCGCCCGGTCGCACTGCGTGGTCCGCGAGCGCCGGCTCCACACGTCGTGCCGCGCCCCGCCTGCAGCGACCTCCGCAATCTCGGGATTGGCCCGCCCGGCGACCGCACTCCGCTCGGCTACGGCGGCGACGAAGTCACCACGCAGCGCGGCCAGCGGAACTCCCCCACCGCACTCCTGGCTACGTTCCCGGCCAGGCGGCCCACGAACTGCTGTCGGCGGTCGAGCGCCAACGGCCCCGTACTGGAAAAGCGCCGCTCTTCCAGGAGCAGCACCGGGAGCACACGAGTCATCTCCCGGAGCCTGGCCCGGAGGACCGCATGGCCGCAGCCCTTCAGCAGCGCGCTGCGCAGGCACGGCAGGCGGGAGTGCGGCGATGACCAGGTCCACTGTCCTGGCAGCGCCCTACGGCCTCGCCCTCCACGACGTCGCCGGCAACGTCGTCGCCGGGCTGGTGCTGCTGGCCATCACCGCCGGATGACAGCGGGCCCGTACCCGACGGCAGGCGCGTCGGACGCTTCCCGGCGCCATCGAACGAGACGAGCCGCCCAGCTGACATGCTCCGAGCTCACCGGGCGCGGGCGTTTCGTCGTCGTACGCGCACTCGGAAGTGCGGGCACGACGACGCCGTCAGAGAGAGCCTGGAAGCGGGCTGCCGGAGCGGAACTCGCGTGGACCAGCTTCCGGGTGTGTCACCCGCTCGATCGCGCCGTGCGGTGGATGAGTTTTCCCGGCCGGTCGGACGGGCGTATCAGCGCAGTCCGGCGAAGAGATCGTTCTCGGGTATGGCCGCGCCGGTGGCGTCCTGGACACGTACGAAGGTCTCCATGCCCATCAGATCGCCGAACCTCTCCTTGCCCATCTTGAGGAAGAAGATGTTCTCGCCCTGACTGGCGTGCGCGGCCAACGCGTCGAACTTCTGACCGCTGAATGCGGTGGTGTCCACCCACGTGGTGATCTCAGCGTCGGGGAGGCCGATCTCGGCCATCGCGGCGGCCTCGGCAGGATCCGGCTCCGGCATGTCCTCATGAAACTCGCGCATGATCTCGCCGAACCGCTGCATCATCGAGCGGGGCACCGTGGTCCAGTACACCTTCGGTGTCAGCGCGCTCATCTCCAGCGCCGCCATCGTGATGCGGTGGGCCTGGATGTGGTCGGGGTGACCGTAGAAGCCGTTCTCATCGTAGGTGACGACCACATCAGGTCGGTAATGCCGCATGAGTTCCGCGAGTCGGGCCGCGCCTTCCTGCACGGGGGTCTGCCAGAAGGATCCGGGGGCGTCGTTGCTCGGCCAGCCCATCATCCCGGAGTCGGCATAGTCCAACATCTCCAGATCACTGACCTTCAGGACGTCACAGCTCGCCTCAAGTTCTTGACGGCGCATCAAGGCGACCGCCGCCGGATCGTGCCCGGGTTCGCCCGGCTTGACACCCCCCGGTCCGTCACCGCAAGCGCCGTCGGTACACGTCACGAGAACCGTGCGGACGCCTTCCGCCGCATACCGCGCGAGGACCCCTCCAGTTCCGGTGGCCTCGTCGTCGGGGTGGGCGTGTACTGCCATGAGCGTCAAGGGCCGGTCAGCCATGAAACAGTCCTCCTGCAGAAATACGTCTTGGTCCGAGTGCGCGGCGGGCGTACCGCGACCCTGGGGCCCGGATCCTGGTGGGGCGGACGACCTTGCGGTCTCCGTGTTCCCCGCCCGTGCGACGCCGGTCCCTCGGTCGATGCAACCGTGCCGACCGGACCGGCTGTTCCCGGCGCGGCCGCTTTGCCTTCCAGGCGTCGGCGTTCAACGCGAACGAGGTACACGCGATCTGTGTCCTGTCGCACTGAGTCTGGCGTGTGCTGGGCTGCTGACCTGCGCAGTTGCCAGGTCGTTTGAGACTGCCGGTGGCCAGTGCTCTCAAACGACCTGACTTCCGCGGAATCTCGTTCGCGAAAGATGCAGGATCGCCGACAGTCCGCCGGAGATCGCCGTTCTCCATGGCGCTGCGATGTGGAAAGCCCCGAGCCCGCCCTCGCCGCCTCGGATCTGCACGTGGTGATGTGCTGTGCGATGTACGCCGTTACCTGTACGCGGTGCTGAGCTGCACTGTTTAGTGGGGAGTCGAACCCCCGCGTTGCTCTTCACGCGCCAGGAGTGGGCTGGAAAACCGCCGGCCCTCGGTGTGTGCACGCCTCCGAAGCTGCTACCTGCTCCACATCGCACCAGCTTGCCGGACTACTCAGTCCAGCAGGTCGACCTCCCAGTTCGTACGCTGGATCCGCGCATCGACCTCGCGGATCTCCCGGGCGAGTGCATCCGCCTGACCGCGAAGATCCGCCACCGGAAGCGCAGAAAGCATCATCAGCTCGGACCGAAGCTGCCGGCCGTATCCCCGCTCGCCCTTACCCGCCGCCGCGTCCGCTGCTGCGGTGACTACGGAATGACGCAACCGCAGGACATCCCGGCGTGCGAGGGCATCGGTGAGCGTGCCGTCGGAACCCATCTGCACGGTGGCATTGGTCCGGTTGATCCGCCGGATCAACGTTTCCAGAGCATCCAGCACCTCACGGACAGCCACTCAGAGCGCCACGAAAGCGAATTCACGGTTTCCGTGCCGTGCGAGCGCGCCCGGCTGCTCGCCGTGACCGCCGTCTCCAATCTGATCGGGACGCGCTCCGCGATCAGGGGATCGCCCAACTGACATACGAGCGCCGGGCGTTGACCTACGTCGATGGCATCCACCACCGCCGCCCAGACGCTGGTCGACCTGGAGCAGCTCGGCCCGGACTTCTTCCGCTGCTCGCCGTACAAGTTCCTAATGGGGCTCAGCGGGCGGTAGGAGAGACTACGGTCCGTAGCCGCCAGCAGGTGAGCACTACAAGTTCCGGAGCCGGTGAGCTC
>NZ_JBIARC010000111.1:0-14884 GCF_042889625.1 Streptomyces sp. NPDC002573
CCCCGCCCCGGGGGGGGGGTTTTCGCAACCCCCCCCCCGGCCCGGTCAGTCCCCCAACACGCCCCAGGCGGACCCGCCCGTCGGGCATTGGGCGGCGGGACACATTCCAAGAACACCGATCACGGCCGGCCGATGCCGACTGGAGGGGATACCCATGCCCAATTTGACCCATCGGCTCGCCCTGCCCGCGTTCACCACCCGCACAACCGCGTGTTCATGGCGCCCCTGACCCGCATGCGCGCCGCCCAGCCCGGCGACGTCCCCACCGACCTCATGCGCGAGTACTACACGCGCGCCGGCGCGGGCCTGATCGGCTCGCGGTCTGGACGACAGCGACGGCCGGGTCCGTCTTCGCCGACGGGCCGATCGGCACCCCGTTGCGGGCGGCACCCTCGCCGAGGGCGGCGAGGTAGGTCTCGCCCATCGGGGTCCGTGAAGGGCCGCCGCCACGGGTGCGCTGCCCCGCACCAGCGCGAGGCTCACACAGAACTGCGGCAGGTCCTGGAGGAACTGCATCGCGCCGTCGACGACATCGACGACCCACACCTCGCCCTCGGCGGGCGGCGCGGCACGCTCCTCCCACTCGTCCGCCCAGCCCACGCCCGGCCGCAGCGCGTCCAGGTGCCGGCGCATGACGGCGACCGCCGGTGCCTCCGACGCGCCGTAGACGGCGGTGAGTTCGTCGAAGGAGGTGACGGGTGCGGGCCGCGGCGGGGCCAGCAGCTCGCCCACCTCCTGGACGGTGGCGGCCATGGGGGCGAGCAGGTTCCGGTACGTCATCGTGGGCTCCCGTGCGAGTTCGGATCGACGGCACCATCGTCCGCGCTCCTAGCTGCCCCGGGTCCTCCCGCAGGGTCCGTGTGGGCGATACTGCCATTCATGGCCCAGGAAATGGGGCAGCAAGTGCTCGATGAGCGCGATCAGCGGCTCGTCGCGGCGCTGCAGTGCGACGGGCGGCTGACCGCCGAGCGGGCGGGCGAGGTCCTCGGCATCAGCCCGCGGACCCTCCACCGGCGCTGGGCGGCGCTGATCGCCGACGGCGTCTGCCGGCTGATCGCCCTGCCCGCCAGGCCGGACTCGGCCGGCGCGCTGTTTGTGCGGATCCGGGTGCTCGGTGGCCGGCTGGACGCCCTCACGGCCGCCCTCGCGGCCCGCCCCGACATCCCGTTCATCGATGTGTCGACATCCGGCGACGAGATCCTCGCCGTCTCGTGGACGCGCCCCGGCACCCGGGAGCACCTGGTGTTCCGTGATCTGCCCGCCACCCGGGCCGTCGCCTCGGTGGCCGCGGACACCGTACTGCATGTGTTCGCGGAGGCGTCGGACTGGCGGCACGCCGTTCTCAGCGACGCCGAACGCGTGGCACTGACACCGGTACGGCAGCCGGGAGCCGCCGCGGCGGGGCCGGTGGACGACATCGACCGCGACATCCTCGCGGCGCTGGAGGACGACGCCCGGGCGCCGGCGGCGGCCGTCGCGGCGCGAACGGGCCATCCCGACTCCACCGTCCGGCGCCGGATCGCCCGGCTCTCCCGGAGCGGCCGCCTGCTCACCCACGTCGTGGTCGACCCGAGGCGGCTCGGGCTGCTCATCGACGCGAACGTCATGATGCGTGTCGCGCCCGACCGCCTCGACGGCGTGGGGCGCGCGCTCGCGGCGCACCCCGCGGTGCACGGCGCGTTCGCGACCACCGGGGCGTCCAATCTGCAGGTCGCGGTCTGGCTGCGCGATCTGGAGGACCTCTACCGGTTCATCACCCGGGACCTCGGCGCCCTGGGAGTCGACGGTACGGAGACCGTGCTCGTGGGCCAGGCGGTCAAACGCCCGGGCAGGGCTCCGGCCGCCTGGACCGGGTGAGCCCGGCGCGGCGGGGGCGGACCGGACTCACCCGGTCCGTCCGGCTCCGGGCCACCCGATTCCGGCCGTCACCGAATGCATGGCCCGTCCTCGCGCGGGTACGTGTCGGGAACGCGTCGTCCGGAGCCGGCGGTTCCGGACGCCTGCCCGCCACTACCTGGGAATCTGCCATGGACATACCCGAGAAGACCCCCCGCCCGAACGAGGCGCAGGCGGCGCTGGACACCCTCGTGGTGGACGCCGCCGACACCAAGGCGCTGGACACGCTGGCCGGAAGCGAAGTGCTCGTACCCGTGCCGGACGACGCCACGGAGGAGGACGCCACCAATCCCAACGCCGTGGCGCTGCCGGTCCTGGAGCAGCCGGACGGCGAGCAGACGGTGCCCGTGTTCACCTCCGAGACGGAGATGACCGATCTGTTGCCGTTCGTCTCGCGCTACCGGCTCGTGCCGCTCGGTGCGCTGGCCTCCCAGTGGCCCACCGGAGATCTCACGCTCACCATCGACGCCGCCTCGTCGCACGGCCTGACGCTCAACTCCGACGGGGTCCGCACGCTCCTGGCCCGCCCGTAGGGTGACCGGCCGGCCGGGGTTCCGCCACAGAGCGCCTGTCCATCCGGACAGCGGCGGTGGCCCGGGCCGTGCTCGACGCCGTACGCGATTCATCCCGCGGAGGCGGATCGGGCCCGCCGCACAATGACGCCATGAGATGGATCTCCGGCGTGGCCGGTGTACTGCTCCTCGGGAGCGTCCTGGCCAGCATCCTGCGCACCCTGGTGGTGCCCCGCGGCCTCTACTCGGGGCTCGTGTACCGGCTGTGGCGGGTGCTGCGCGTCCTGCTGCGGCTGGGGGCCCTGCGCGGCGACTACCAGGCCATCGACCGTACGCAGACCTGGCTCGGGCCGCTGATCCTGATGGGCATGCTCGCGACCTGGCTCGGCGGGGCCCTCGTCGGTTACGGACTGCTGCTGCACGCCTTGTCCACCCTGAATTGGGCCAACTCCTTCCGTGAGGCGGGATCCAGCCTCTTCACGCTCGGCTTCGCCAGCGGTCAGCGGCTGCATCTGTCCGCCGTGGACTTCCTCGCGGCGGCCACCGGTCCCGTGGTCATCGCCTTGCAGATCGCGTACCTGCCCACCCTGTACGCCGCCTACAACCGCCGTGAGCTGGAGGTCACCCTGCTGCAGGCCCGGGCCGGCGAACCCTCCTGGGGGCCGGAGATCCTCGCCCGGCAGTGGCTGGTCCAGACGGAGGCCGCGCTGTCCGAGCTCTACCGTTCCTGGGAGCGGCTGGCCTCGGACATCGGCGAGAGCCACTCCACCTACCCGGTGCTGGTCTCCTTCCGTTCGCCCCGCCCCTACCGGCACTGGCTGGTCGGACTGCTCGCCGTCATGGACGCGGCGGCCATGCAGCTCTCGCTCGCCCCGCGCTCCGCCCCGCCGGAGGCCCGTCTGGTGCTCCGGGCCGGTTTCACCGCCCTGCGGGACATCGCCCGCTCCGTACGCTTCCCCTTCGACACGGACCCGGCACCGGACGCGCCCATCCACCTCACCTTCGTGGAGTTCGAGGCGGCCGTGGCGATGGTGGAGGCGGCGGGCTTCCCGGCCGAGAGGTCCGCCAAGGAGGCCTGGCCGCACTTCCACGGCTGGCGGGTCAACTACGAGGCGACCGCCTACGAGCTGTGCCGCCGCTCCGACGCCGTACCCGCCCTGTGGAGCGGCCCGCGCGACTTCGTCGCCGCTCCCCTGCCGCCGTTGCGCCCGGCGGACCGGCGGCCCGAGGACCGAGGTCGGCCGGAACTGCCCCCCAGGGCGGGGTAGCCCGGGCCCCTGCGGCGGGAAGATCCCAGGGGAGCGCCCCGACGAGGGAGGGGATTGGTCGTGAGGGTCATCCTGCTGGGCACGGCGGCCGGTGGTGGCTTCCCGCAGTGGAACTGCGCGTGCGCGCTGTGCACGGCTGCCCGTGACGGCAAACTGCCCTCCCGCAGCCAGGAGTGTGTCGCCGTCACCGGCAACGGGCGCGACTGGTGGCTGCTGAACGCCTCACCCGACATCCGGACGCAACTGGCGGCCAACGCCCCGCTCTGGCCCGGCCCCGGGCCCCGGGACAGCCCGGTCAGAGGTGTGCTGCTCACCGACGCGGAGGCCGACCACGCCTTGGGCCTGGGCGTGCTGCGCGGCGGTCCGGCCCTGAAGGTGTACGCGGGGCCGCCGGTGCTGGCCGCGCTGGCGCCCCTGCGGGCGGCGCTCGGCCGCTACACGGGGTGGGAGTGGGCGGACGCCCTGACCGACGGAGGGTTCGTCCTGGCGGGCGGACTGGTCGTCACCGCGCACCCGGTGGGCGCCAAGGCGCCCCGCTACCTCCCGGGTGCCGCCGCGGACAACCCCTGGGTGATCGCGTACCGCATCGAGGACCTGGCCACCGGCAGGGTCCTTGTGTACGCGCCGTGCGTGGGCGCCTGGTCGCCGGTGCTGGACGAGCTGCTGGAGACGGCGGACTGCGCCCTGCTCGACGGCACGTTCCACGCCGCCGGCGAGATGGGCACCGCGGTGCGCGGGGCGGCCGGACAGGCGGCCATGGGGCATCTGCCGGTCACGGGCGCGCACGGCAGTCTGCGGCAGCTGGCCCGGCATCCCGGACCGCGCCGGATCTACACCCACCTCAACAACACCAACCCGCTGCTCGACCCGGCGTCGGCGGCCCGGCGCCAGGTGGCCGAGGCGGGAGTCGAAGTCCTCGTGGACGGAGCCGAGTTCGTCGTCTGACCGGACGGTCAGACCAGGGGTGCCCCGGCGTTCAGCGTGCGGGCCAGCGCCTCGCGTTGCAGCGGCAGCACCTGGGTGTACAGGGCGCGGCCCTTCTCGGTCAGCGCGACCCAGACCCCGCGGCGGTCCTCCTCGCACACGGAGCGCACCAGCAGGCCTTCCTTCTCCAGCCGTCCGAGCAGCCGGGACAGGGCGCTCTGGCTCAGATGGACGCGTCCGGCGATGTTGTGCACCCGGCACAGCTCGCCGTGTGCGGGCGCCTCGGTGGCCAGGATGTCGAGCACCTCGAAGTCGCTGGCTCCGAGGCCGTACGGGTGAAGTACCCGGTCGATCTCGCACAGGGTGCGGGCGTGCAGGGACAGGATGTCCCGCCACCGTTCCTCGAGCCGGGCACCGGCCGTTTCCACTGCCATACCTGCACGGTAACAGAGATCGACCCTTTTGTTTATTGTGCAATTAGTGTGCGGGCAAGCAAATTCGCGGCGAGGGGGCGGCCCGGCCCGGGCACGGCCGCCCCCTCGTCGTGAGTGCGGTCCCCGGCCTCAGGCCACCGGGTCCTGCATCAGCCCCACGAGGTTGCCGTCCGGGTCCTTCAGCGAGGCGATCAGCCGGCCGTTGCCGACGTCCTGGACGTCCTGGAGCAGCTCCGCCCCGGCCTCCAGCAGAGCCGCGAGACGCGCCCGGATGTCCGTCACCTGCCAGTAGGGCACCGGGCCGGTCATGCCCTTGGCATGGCCGTTGGGGTCGAGGCCGATGTCCTGCCCGGCGGCCTTGAACCCGACGTAGTACGGCTCGTCCGCGTAGGGCTCCACCTCCAGCAGCGCGCTGAACACGGCCTTCGACCGGGCGAGATCCTTGGCGGGGTAGATGATCGTCTGGACGCCGGTGGTCATGGCGTACTCCTCCGGATACGGGATACGAGATCCCGGACACGGGATCCGGGATATATGGGTCCGGCGTCGTGTGCCGGTGGTCTCACGTTAGGTCGGGGGAGTGCGGGAGTGCTTCTCCGAAACTGACCGGTCGCTCCCGGCGGACCGCCGGATCACGTCGACTCGCGCCTCACCAGCTCCGTCGGGAGGACCACCGCTGCCGGTTCCTCCCCGCCGATCCGGGCCAGCAGCACCCGAACCATCTCGCTATGTCGACCTCGCGATGGCCGCCGACCTGACCCGCTCCGTCGCGGGCGGCGATCCCTGGCTGCTCCTGGAGCACTCCACCTCGGGCGTCAACTGGCAGCCCCGCAACCCCGCCAAGGCCCCAGGCCAGATGGCCCGCAACTCCCTCGCTCACCTCGCCCGCGGCTCCGAGGGCGCCCTGTTCTTCCAGTGGCGGCAGTACCGGCGCGGCACCGAGAAGTTCCACTCGGCGATGCTCCCGCAAGGCGGCACGGACACCCGCGTCTGGCGCGAGGTCGTCGAACTCGGGGCGGACATCCGCTCGTTGAGCGCGATCCGCGGCACCCGCACCCGGGCCGACGCGGCGGTGCTCTGGGACTGGCAGTCCTGGTGGGCGCAGAACCTCCCGTGGCGCCCCAGCGAGGACCACGATCCGCGCGAGCGCGCCGACACGTTCTACGAGGCCCTCTACGACCGTCATCTCACGGTCGACTTCGCCCACCCGGAGGCCGATCTCTCGGCGTATCCCCTGGTCGTCGTGCCCGCGCAGTATCTGATGACGCAGGCGGCCGGGAACGACCTCAAGGAGTACGTCGAGCGGGGCGGAACCCTCGTCGTCTCGTACTTCTCCGGAATCGTCGACGAGCACGACGCCGTCCACGAGGGCGCCTGCCCCGGCGCCCTGCGCGAGGTGCTCGGCCTGACCGCCGAGGAGTTCTCGCCCCTGCTGAAGGACCAGCGGATCCGCGTCACCGGCCCCGACGGCGCCGAGCTGACCGGTGACGTCTGGACCGAGTTCGTCGTCCCGCGCGGCGCCGAGACCATGTGGACCTACGCCGACGGACCGGCCGCGGGCCACCCCGCCGTCACCCGGCACCGGCTGGGCGCGGGCACGGCCTGGTAGGTCTCGACGGCCTCCCGCTACGGCAAGCCCGTCTTCGTCGCGGAGACGGCCTACCCCTTCCGGCTGGACAGCGACGACTTCCTCACCAACCAGATCGACACCACCGGTGAACTGGTGGCCGGCTACCCCGCGACCCCGGCCGGGCAGGCCGCCTGGCTCCGGGACGTGATGAATATCGTGGAGGCCGTCCCGAACGGCAGCGGCCTGGGAGTCTTCTCCTGGGAGGCCACGAGGACCGCGGTGCCGGGCAACGGCTGGGACCCCACCGATCCGTCCTCCGGCAACGGCCGGGAGTAACAGGCCCTGTTCGGCTACGACGACCGGGCGCTGCCCGCGATGAACTGGTTCGGCCACCGCTGAACCACCGTGGCCCACGGGCCGTCGTCTACCACCCCTTCTCGAACAGGCGCGCCACCTCGGCGATACGGACCTCGTCCCGGCGGTACAAGGTGTGCCGGCAGTTCCTCTTGGTGCGCAGCAGGCCGAGGGAGGCGAGGATCCGCAGATCGGTGGCGGCGACGGACCGGGCCACATGGAGCTTCTCGGCGACCGCCGCCACTGTGACCCCGTCCTCGACGAGGTCGAGGCGGCGCTGTGGCGGGAAGTGCGCGACCGGGTCCTTCAACCACTCGAGAATCCGCATCCGTCGCTCGCTCGCGGGTGTCTTCAGCATCTCGTCCCTCCGTGCCCGCCCTCTGGACCACTGTGGCGTGCCGGTCGGGTTCGGGCCGAGGGGGGAACGGGCCGAAGTGGCAGCACGGTGAGCCAAGTCACGCAGGTGGCCAGGCCGCGAGCCCCTAGTCCCCGCGCCGCCTGTGTGCGGGCCGCTCGCGCACCGGGTTACCCTGTTCCCCGGCCGCGATCACCTTCCGCGGCGCGGTGGTGGGGCCCGCCGTACCCGAACCGCGGCAGTGCTGCCGCCAACGGTCCCTACTTGCGATCGAGCGTGCCCGTCCGGCAGGGCCCCGGCGAGTAGGAGCAGTACTTCCATGACAGTCCCACACCCCAAGAGCGCCGACCGGGCCGGTTCCCCCGCGCCCGAGCCCGTTCGGACGCCCTCCCCCTGGCAGGGGCAGGGTGCCGTCGTGGCGGTCGTCGCCCTCGGCGGCGCCATCGGGGCCACCGCCCGCTACGCCGCCTCGTTGCTCTGGCCCGCACGGACCGGCGGATTCCCCTGGACCACCTTCGGGATCAACATCATCGGCTGTGCCGTGATCGGCGTGTTCATGGTCGTGATCACGGAGGTGTGGGCCGCCCACCGGCTGGTGCGCCCCTTCTTCGGCACCGGGGTGCTCGGCGGCTTCACCACCTTCTCGACGTACGCCGTCGAGATCCAGAGACTGGTGGACGCGGGCGAGCCGCGCACCGCGCTCGCCTATCTGTTTGCGACCCTGGCCGGGGCTCTCACCGCGGTGTGGCTCGCGATGAAGTCCGCGCGCGGGCTCCTGGCCTGGCGGCAGCGATGAACGAGACCACCGGACGGCGCCCCACGGAGGCGACGATGACCCGACTGACCGGCAGGGCCCTGCGACTGACCGTCTACATCGGCGAGCACGACCGATGGCACCGCAAGCCCCTGTACGCCGAGATCGTGCACCGGGCGCACGCCGCGGGCCTGGCGGGCGCCAGTGTGTTCCACGGTGTCGAGGGCTTCGGCGCCTCCTCGCTCATCCACACCTCGCGGCTGCTGTCCCTGAGTGAGGACCTGCCCGTGGCCGTCATCGTGATCGACACCGAGGAGCGCGTCAGGGCCTTTCTGCCGCAGCTCGACGAACTCGTCACCGAGGGGCTGGTGACCCTCGACGAGTGCGAGGTGATCACCTACACGGGACGCGGGGGAACCCCGCGCACGGCGGCCGGAGAAGGCGACGCGGGGGCCGGGCGCGGCCCTGCCGAGGACGGGAGCGGCAGCACACCAGACGGGAAAGGTAAGAACTCGTTGTGAATTGGCTGCTGGTGATCGTCGGCGCCGTGGTCGGGGCGCCCCTGCGCTATCTGACCGACCGCGCGGTGCAGCTCAGGCATGACACCGTCTTCCCCTGGGGCACCCTGGCCGTGAATGTCACGGGATGTCTGATCCTCGGCCTGCTCACCGGGGCCGCGGCGTCCGGTCATGCCTCGCCCCATCTTCAGCTCCTGATCGGCACGGGCCTGTGCGGGGCGCTGACCACCTACTCGACCTTCTCTTACGAGACACTGCGTCTCACCGAGACCGGGGCGGGGTTCTACGCTGCCGCCAACGTCGTCGCGAGCCTGACGGCGGGCCTCGGCGCGGCCTTCGCGGGGGCCTCGATCGCCGGGGCGGTATGGCCGCGCTAGGCGGTCGTCGCCCGTACGTAGTACAACTTCCCGAGCACCATCGTCTACAGCACTGTCGACCACTCCTCAGAACTGGATCTCATGAGCGTCATCAGCGTCGGTCAGGCCGTCGTCCTCGGAGTCGTCGAGGGGGTGACCGAATTCCTCCCGGTGTCCTCGACCGGTCACCTCAAGATCACTGAGGGGCTCATGAAGATCCCCGTCGACGACCCGGCCGTCGTCGGTTTCTCGGCCGTCATCCAGGTCGGCGCCATCGCGGCCGTGCTCCTGTACTTCTTCAAGGACATCGTGCGGATCGTCTCGGCCTGGATCCGGGGCCTGTTCAACCCGCGTGAGCGGTACCACCACGACTACAAGTTCGCCTGGTGGGTGATCGCCGCGACCGTTCCGATCGTCGTGGTGGGCCTGGCCGCCAAGCCGCTGATCGACGGTCCGCTCGCCTCGCTGTGGGTGGTCGCGGGCTCGCTGATCGTCGGTTCCGGTGTGATGTGGGCGGCCGACCAGATGGGCCGGCACAAGCGCGGTGAGGACGACACCTCCTTCAAGGACGCCATGCTCGTCGGCAGCTCCCAGATCCTCGCCCTGCTCTTCCCCGGGTTCTCCCGCTCCGGTGCCACCATGTCCACCGCGCTCATCCTCGACCTGGACCGGGTCGCCGCCACCCGCCTGTCCTTCTTCCTCGGCATCCCGGCCCTCACCGGCGCCGGTATCTACGAGCTGAAGGACGCCCTGGGCGCGGGGGTGGGCGCCGCGCCGCTCGCCGTCGGCACCATCGTGTCGTTCGTGGTCGCCTACGCCTCCATCGCCTGGCTGCTGAAGTTCGTCGCCAAGCACTCCTTCAACGCATTCGTGATCTACCGGATCGTCATCGGTGTGGGTCTCCTAGGGCTGCTCGCAACCGGCGTCCTGAGCTGAGCGCCGCCCGTCGCCGCTGATCACCGCCGTGTCACCCAGGGGCGGGAAGCCGTTGTCCAGGCTTCCCGCCCCTGGTGTTCTCCCGGCCGGCGCCTCTTGACAGTCCCGTCGCGTAACCCGCAGGATCACCCCCGTGAACCTGTCAGACAGCCAGACAGGTGGCAGGGGCCCGCGGCGCATCAGCGCGATGGAAGCGGTCCTCACCCACCTTCGCGACGCCATCGAGCGCGGCGACTACGCGATCGGCGACAAGCTCCCCTCCGAGGCGGAGTTGTGCCGGACCCTCGAGGTCAGCCGGCCCGTGCTGCGTGAGGCCCTGCGGGCCCTGCAGGCCATGGGGCTGACCGTCTCCAGGACCGGCAAGGGCACCTTCGTCGTCGCGAACGCCGTCGAGGACCCGACCTTCGGCGACTACGCGGCCAGCGATCTGCTGGAAGTGCGCCGCCATGTGGAGATCCCGGTCGCCGGGTACGCGGCGCTGCGCCGCACCCCGGAGAACCTCGACCATCTGGCCCATCTCCTGGACCGGATGGAACGGGAGACGGACACCACCGCGTGGGTCGCGATGGACACCCTCTTCCATCTCGCCGTGGCCGAGGCCGCTCAGAACCCGGTCTTCCGCCGGGTGATCGAGGAGATCCGTGACGCACTGGCGCGTCAGTCGACCTTCCTCAACCAGCTGGGCGACCGCCGTGAGCAGTCCAACCGCGAGCACCGGGCGATCGTCGAGGCGCTGACCGACGGTTCCGAGCACGACGCCGTCGAGGCCATGGCCCACCACCTCGACCGCGTCGAGACGACCCTCACCGACATCCTGCGCCCCGGGCGTACGGATCTCCCCACGGAAGGCGGACCCGAGGCGTGAGCGAGCAGCACCTCAAAGACGAGACACGCCCCTCGTCCCATCACGTCGACGCCGGAGACGCGGGCTACAGCAAGTCCCTGAAGTCCCGGCACGTCAACATGATCGCCATCGGCGGTGCCATCGGCACCGGCCTGTTCCTCGGCGCCGGCGGCCGACTCGCCGACGCCGGCCCCTCCCTCTTCGTCGCGTACGCGATCTGCGGCGTCTTCGCGTTCCTCGTCGTGCGCGCGCTCGGCGAGCTGGTCCTGCACCGCCCGTCCTCCGGCGCGTTCGTGTCGTACGCCCGTGAGTTCCTCGGCGAGAAGGGCGCCTACACCGCGGGCTGGATGTACTTCCTGAACTGGGCCACCACCGGCATCGCCGACATCACCGCGGTGGCCACGTACACCCACTACTGGGGCCTGTTCTCGGACATCCCGCAGTGGGTGATCGCGCTCATCGCCCTGGCCGTGGTGCTCACCGTGAACCTCATCTCGGTGAAGATGTTCGGCGAACTGGAGTTCTGGTTCGCCATCGTCAAGGTCAGCGCCCTCGTGGTCTTCATGGCGATCGCCATCTTTCTGCTGGTCACCCGGCACCCGGTCGACGGCGCCACCCCCGGACCGTCCCTGATCAGCGACCACGGCGGTGTCTTCCCGCACGGTGTGCTGCCGATGCTGCTGATCATCCAGGGTGTCGTCTTCGCCTACGCCTCCGTCGAGCTGGTCGGCGTCGCCGCGGGCGAGACCGAGAACCCCGAGAAGATCATGCCGAAGGCGATCAACTCGATCATGTGGCGCGTCGGCCTCTTCTACGTCGGCTCGGTCGTCCTGCTGTCGATGCTGCTGCCCTGGAACAAGTACACCGCCGGGGAGAGCCCGTTCGTGACGGTCCTGTCCCGCATCGGCGTCCCCGCGGCCGGCGGCGTCATGAACCTCGTCGTCCTCACCGCGGCCATGTCCTCCCTCAACTCCGGCCTCTACTCAACCGGCCGCATCCTGCGCTCCATGGCGATGTCCGGTTCCGCGCCGAGGTTCACCGGGGTCATGAGCGGCCGCCAGGTCCCGTACGGCGGCATCCTGCTCACCAGCGGCATCTGCGTCCTCGGTGTGGGCCTCAACTACGTGGTCCCGGCCGACGCGTTCGAGATCGTGCTGAACTTCGCGGCGATCGGCATCCTGTCCACGTGGGGCATGATCATGCTCTGCCATCTGCTCTTCTGGAGGAAGACCCGCGACGGGGAGCTCTCCCGGCCCGGCTACCGCCTGCCCGGCTCCCCGTGGACCGAGATCGTCACGCTCGGCTTCCTCGTCTCCGTGTTCGTCCTCATGTACGCCGACGGCGGCGCCAGCCGCACCACCGTGCTGTGCCTGCCGCTGATCGCGGCGGCCCTGGTGGCCGGCTGGTACGGCATACGCGGCCGGGTCGCCCGCGCCGAATCCCCCAAGGTGAATCCGTGAACCACGCAGTACTGCACGGAAGTGCGCCGGCCGAGGCTCCCGCGATCCGGGAACCCCTGCACGCACCCGTCGCCCATCTCGTCCGCGGTGGCGTGATCGAAGGCATCCACTACGGCTCGGTCGTCGTCCTCGGCGCCGACGGCACGGTGGAGCTCCAACTGGGCGACATCGAGGCCGCCTTCTACCCGCGCTCGGCGCTCAAGCCGGTGCAGGCGGCGGCGATGGTCCGGGCCGGGCTGCCGCTCGGCGGGGAGCTGCTGTCGCTCACCGCGGCCAGCCACTCCGGCGAGGAACGGCACCTGGCCGGCACCCGCCGCATCCTGGAGCTGGCCGGCGCCACCGAGGACGACCTCGGCAACGTCCCCGACCTGCCGTACGACCCGGTCGTGCGCGACGCCTGGGTGCGCGAGGGGCGGCTACCGTCCCGGCTCGCGCAGAACTGCTCCGGCAAGCACGCGGCCATGCTCTACACCTGCCGGCTCAACGGCTGGTCCCTTGAGGGCTACCTCGACCCGGGCCACCCTCTCCAGCAGGCCGTCGCCGAGATCGTCGAGGACCTCACCGGCCAGGCGATCGCCGGGGTGACCGTGGACGGGTGCGGCGCCCCCCTGTTCTCCGTCTCGCTGCACGGGCTCGCGCGCGCCGCGGCCCGGATCACCACCGCACCGGCCGGCACTCCGGAGGCACGGGTGGCGGACGCGATGCGTGAGCACGCCGAGATGGCCTCCGGCTCCGGGCGCGATGTCGCCGCGCTGATGCGGGCCGTGCCCGGACTGCTGGCCAAGGACGGCTTCGAGGGCGTCCAGGTCGCCGCGCTGCCCGACGGCCGGGCCGTCGCGGTGAAGATCGCCGACGGGGCGAACCGGGCCCGGATCCCGGTCGCCGCGGCGGCCCTCGCCCGGGCCGGGGTCGACCCGGCGGCGCTCGCCGAGTTCGCGGGCGAGCCGCTGCTCGGCGGCGGCCGGCCGGTCGGCAGCGTCCGCCCGGTCCGCGCCCTCGACCCGCTCACGCCCGACGCCCACGTCTGACGCCCCCCGCCACCCGACCACCTCCGGAAGAGGAACCGCACCACCATGACCGCCGCAGCTCACCGCAACGAGCACGACCTGCTCGGCAATCGCGACGTACCCGCCGAGGCCTACTGGGGCATCCACACCCTGCGCGCCAAGGAGAACTTCCCCATCACGGGGACGCCGATCTCCGCGTACCCGCATCTGATCGACGCCCTCGCCGCCGTCAAGGAGGCCGCCGCCCTCGCCAACGAGGAACTCGGCCTGCTGGAGCCGAATAAGGCCGCCGCCATCGTCGCGGCCTGCCGCGAGATACGCGACGGCAAGCTGCACGACGAGTTCGTCGTCGACGTCATCCAGGGCGGCGCCGGCACCTCGACCAACATGAACGCCAACGAGGTCGTCGCCAACCGCGCACTGGAGCTGCTCGGCCACGCCAAGGGCGAGTACCAGCACCTGCACCCCAACCAGGACGTCAACCTCGGCCAGTCCACCAACGACGTCTACCCGACCGCCGTCAAGATCGCCACGGTCTTCGCCGTGCGCGGGCTGCTGAAGGCGATGGCCGTGCTCCAGAACGCGTTCGCGGGCAAGGCCGTCGAGTTCCGCGACGTGCTGAAGATGGGCCGCACCCAGCTGCAGGACGCGGTGCCGATGACGCTGGGGCAGGAGTTCTCGGCGTACGCCGTCATGCTCGACGAGGACCGCAGCCGCCTCGCCGAGGCCGTCGAGCTGATCCACGAGATCAACCTCGGCGCCACGGCGATCGGCACCGGCCTCAACGCCCCCGCCGGATACGCCGAGTCCGCCCGCCGCCACCTCTCCGACATCACCGGGCTTCCGCTGGTGACCGCCGCCAACCTGGTGGAGGCCACCCAGGACTGCGGTGCCTTCGTGCAGATGTCCGGCGTGCTCAAGCGGATCGCCGTCAAGCTCTCCAAGAGCTGCAACGACCTGCGCCTGCTGTCCTCGGGCCCGCGCGCCGGTCTGAACGAGATCAACCTGCCGCCGGTGCAGGCCGGTTCGAGCATCATGCCCGGCAAGGTCAACCCGGTGATCCCGGAGGTCGTCAACCAGGTCGCCTTCGAGGTGATCGGCAACGACGTCACCATCACCATGGCCGCCGAGGCCGGACAGCTCCAGCTGAACGCCTTCGAGCCGGTGATACTGCACTCCCTCTCAGAGAGCATCACGCACCTGGAGCGCGCCTGCCTGACCCTGGCCGAGCGGTGTGTCGCCGGGATCACGGCCAACGAGGAGCAGCTGCGGGCCGCGGTGGAGAACTCCATCGGCCTGGTGACCGCCCTCAACCCGTACATCGGGTACGAGGCGGCCACCGACATCGCCAAGGAGGCCCTCGCCACGGGTCGGGGGGTCGCCGAACTCGTCCTGGAGAAGGGCCTGTTGCCAGCCGAGCGGCTCGCCGGCCTGCTGCGCCCCGAGGTGCTCGCGGGCAGCAGCTCACCGAAGCTCTGACCCGCGCGCCGACCAGGGAGAACACACCTCGGGGCGGCCGCGAGGCGCGGCCGCCCCGGCACAACCGGACGCCGTCGTGGTGTCCAGGAACCAGGACATGATCATGAGGTACCTCGGGTGAGCGGCTCGCTCGGCGGGACGGCACGATAGTGACCATGGCCCCCTCGCTGACCTTCCAGCCCGTGCTGGAACGTATCGCCGAAGAGATGGAGCAGCG
>NZ_JBIARC010000112.1:0-14784 GCF_042889625.1 Streptomyces sp. NPDC002573
GGGCATCTCCCGCGGCCGGATCGGTGCTCATGTCCTCGATACCGAGGTGTACGCCTGCCCGGATTGCGCGGGCGACCACGTGCAGGAGTGAGGGGCACCCGCCGACGGGTACCCCTCGTACGCAACTTGTTCTCGAGCCATCACTGACCAGCGGATACGCGCGTGTCAGTGGATGTGTGATCCGCTGGAATCGGATCGCTTCGGGTCAGTGCGCTTCCTGCGGTTCACCGCAGACGGTACACACGCCCGGCTGCATGATCCCGTCCTGGAAGTCGTGGTAGAAGCTGCCCGGCCCGTCGTAGTCGCGCATCGCTTTGCCCGCGCAGTCCCGGTAGTTCGCGATCTGGCACCGGCCGCAGCAGTCGTGACTCGTGATGAAATCCTTCGCTTTCTTGCTGCACGCTTTGTGGCCGCACGCCCGGTACCCGCCGGAGCCGCTGTTCCAGTGGGTGCCGAAGCTGCCCGGGTCGTCGCGGAATCTGCGGATGACCTCCCCGTCTGCCTCGTCGACGGCACGCGGCCGTGCGTTTACGACGAGTTGGCCGACAGCTACGACTGCTCCCAGTGCGGCCCATCCCCATTTGCTACGCATATGTTCCCCCTTGTCGTTCGGTTCAGCGGCGACGGTATCGGGGGTCGCCGCCGGCCGGGATGAGTACCTGGCACGCGGCAGGGATGACCTACGCGTTTGGCTTGACCCACGCCACGGGGGCGTTGTCGGCGTAGTGCTCGCGGTCGCGTTCGGGCAGCGGTGTGTCCCTTGGCGGGATCAGCGCCCGCGCAGGATTCTCGGGCTGCGCCTGCACCACCTTGACCCACGGCGAGCGCCGCGGCTGCGACCGGGGCGACTGCACCAAGCCCGCCATGATGCGGGCTGCACGCTCGCGGGCCGCAGCCTTCGCCGCAGCCTTCCGGGCCCGCTTCGCTTCCGGCGTCTCCTTCGGCATGGCCACAGGTTACGCACTCGCGAACCGTGGTGCGGCAGGCATGAGAAAACCCCCGGTCGGGTGGCGGACGGGGGGTCTCAGCGGTCGGTCAGGCAGCGCCCGGCTCGTGTGCCGCTAGGCGGCGGGCGGCGGTTGCTCGGTCGCGGAAGGATTGCTCCTGAGCCGCAGGCGGCTGACAGCGACGGGGCGCTTGAGGTGTCCGATGGCGACCGCTGGTCGGCCGCATCGTCGGGTGACAGTGCAGAGGCCGTCCCCTGTCCGGGACGGCCTCTTTCGTCAACGACAGCGACTTCACCCTCACGCGTCTGCGAACTGGGGCCCCAAGTACAGCCGTCGGCTGGCGTCAGCGCTGGAACAATACAAGACGGCGTCTTCCGCTCCGCGGCACCGGCGGGTCATGGGGGCGGCTCTGCCGCTTGCGATGCACCGCTCTCGAAGACGAGGGGCCGCACCGCGGCGGCCAACGGAATCCGCTCAGTGCAGGCGGAACGCGGGCGTGGGGGATGAATCCGACCACGCCCTACTGCTCGAGGCCGTCACCAGGGTGTCGAGGATGGCAGTGATACCGCTCGAGACTCCTGTTCAGGGGGTGCCGCCGATGGAGTGGAGGCCGACCTGCACTCCGTTCCATGTCGCGAACTCTCCGTCGATGACAGTCGAGTGGCTGGCCAGGTAGGAGCCGCTGTAGCTGCAGACTGTCTGGCCGCTGCTGGGGTAGAAGCGGTCGACTCTGGAGTTCTGGTAGACGCCGTCGGCATACCACCAGTTCTGGATGGTCAGGCCGCCGTAGTAGTCGGCGTTCTGGGGGGTGGCGCACACGTGATCCGAGACGCGACCGCAGTAGTTGCCAGAACCGTCGTACATAGCCAGGACCTGCAGGTCCTCCCAGAGGTCGTACGGTGAGGCGGCCGTGCCGCCGTACCATCCGCCTTCGCTGATCACCCTCCAGTAGCAGGTTCCGCTGGCCGGCAACGCACTACCTGCGGGTCGTGTGGCGGTTGAGGGGTTGATGTGCTCGGGTATGGTGATCTGCGTGGCGTGAGGGGCGGCGGCCTGGGACGGAGTCTGGCCAGCGACCCAAAAACCTGCAGTGATCAGTGCGGCTGCGGCGATGGCTGCGGCGCGCCGCCGCGGGTGAGCATTCATGGTGTTCTCCCTCTCAGAGTGGCATTTGCTCGCTCGGCCCGAAGGGAAACGAGCAGTGGATGTGCTGGGGGCTGAACGCTGTGGCTGACGTAGGTGCGCGTTCAACACCGGGCCAACTGGTTGCGAACGTCGCCGCCGGTGTAGATCCACGCGTCACTCGCGACCGTGCGGTGGCCCTGCCCAAATTTTTCGATCATGTCCCAAGCGTTCGTTGTGCCGTAGGGACCCGTGACGTCGGGGCCGAGGACCCAGCAGTACACGGACACGGAAGTGCCATAGGGCAGGTAGTACTGGGACGGCGCCTCGTCGTAGGTGAAAGGAACACTCGTATCCGACGCGTAGTCGTAGCGGACGGCCAGGCCGGCTTGCGCAATGACCTGACCGCTGATGGGGGGTGTGAGGTACTGAGGGGACACCACGGGCGGGGTAGCAGGGGCGGCATCGGCCGGCGCCGGGGCGACAGCTCCTGCACTGCATAGGGCGGCAGCGCAGATCAGCGCGCGGAGCGCAGCGCGCATAAGCACTCCAAAAAGTCGTGGACGGGGGGAGTCGGAGCAATAGTGCTCCGCCAAGCGGGCGTTGCAGATCCTTTGTAGACCGCCCACCCGGAGGCCGGGCATCATCGCGTTGTTGCAGGCAGATGACGAATCAACGCATCAACGGAGGCATGCAGCGTGGGACGTCCGGAGAACAGCATCACCCCAGGTCAGGGACCAGTGGAGGACTTCGCCTGCTACCTGCGGAAAGTGCGTGCCGATGCCGGAACACCGACCTACCGGCAGATGGCCGCGCGCAGCCACTATTCAGCCTCGGTCCTGTCCCGTGCTGCCGCGGGCAAGCAGCTTCCCTCGGCAGAGGTGGCTCGCGCGTTCGCGGGCGCCTGTGGGGCTGACGAGAACCAGGCAGAACAGCAGTGGGCAGCCGCCAAACTGGCCGTAGAGGATCAGAGCCAAAGCAAGGTGGCGTCAACGAGTGCCAGTGCGCGGCACTCTGACCCGAGCGCGCTGACGAGCGTCTCTGAAGGCAGCACCCCGAAGCCGGTGCGCCGACTCAGACGAACACACGCCTTGGCGGCTGCTGTTGTCGGCTTGCTCGCGGCGGGTTCCTGGGCCGGAGTTGAGCTCACCGGTATCCTTGGGCAGCCACCCAAAAACCAGGCCGCCGTGACCACCGTGGTACCGGCAGCCGACCGCAGCGACCCGTACGTCGCGCGATGCAAGGCCGACGAGAAGCAGTTGGACTGGCAGCCGGTCGCCTACCCTGACGGCCGCCCCTTCGGAACTCTGCTCCTGGTTTACTCCCCAACCTGCAGAGCCGCATGGGGTTACCTCAACGGACCGAACTCCAGACAGTGGACCAGCCACATAGTGGCCAGACGTCCCGCAGACAATGCCTCCGCCCCCTCCCAGTTCCGCGGCGACGCAGCTCTGGGCTCTTGGGGAAACGTCCTGTCCACCCGCAGTGGCTGTGTCTACGCCGAAGCTTGGATCAGCACATCCGGCCACGACGGGCGCCACACCCGCACCGCCTGCTTCGCTCCGAACCCAACCCTCAGTCGCTGACGAGCAGATGCACCGCAACAGCGCGTCGGCGCTGGCCGAGATCCACACGGACGCCGCCGGGACGTCGGCGACACGCTCGTGAAGGCACTCGCTGTGGGGGGAGGTCGCCGATGTGTCCTGGTCCACCCCGATCAGCGAGGCGGACAGCGCCTCGTACGCCGGGGCTCACCGAGGCGACGCGTCGAAGGAGTTGGCCGCAGCTTTCCGGACCTTGCCGAGGTGCGGCTTGGTCGTCTGGGCCCGGTCGGGCAGCGGATGCAGCAGTGCTGCTCAAGCTGTCTTCGTTCGATCCGTCGAGTGCCTCGTGTGCTGCACCGACATCGCGGTCATGGTGTCGTGCCCGTCCACAAGAGGAGCACGCACTGCGTGCGGGGGCAGAACCTGATTCCCCAGGAAACAGCCAGCTATGCCGACGCCCTTCGCACTGCCTCCACCAACGAGGTCGCACGTGCATCGTCGGGTCCCCCGATGATGTGGTTCATCGCGTAGCCGAAGGCGATGCCGTGTTCCGGGTCGGCGAAGCCGAGTGAGCCGCCTCTGCCTGTGTGGCCGAACGCGTTCGGGCCGGTCATGGGGTTGCTCTCGGTAGGCAGCATGTACCCGGAGCTGAATCGGCTCGGGATCAGCATCACCTGGTCCTTCCCGCCGGCCTGCTCCTTGGTCGCCGACGCCAGGGCGGCCGGGGTGAGCAGGCGCACTCCGTCCACCTCGCCGATCAGCGCGGCGTACATGCGCGCAAGGGCGTGTGCGGTACCGATGCCGTTGGAGGCGGGGAGTTCCGCGGCCTGCACCTTGGGCGAGTCGAAGTCGATCTCGGCGGGATCGGTGACCGCGTACGCCCTGTTGCTGAATGAGTTCGGGTCGCGCCAAGCGGCGACCAGTTCGCGCAGTTCCTCGGGAATCGACTCGGCAGGCACGGTGGTGAGGTCGACCTCTGGCCGCTGGTACACCATGCGGCTGACCCGGTCGCGCTCACTCGAAGGCAGTCCGATGAAGAAGTCCAGCCCGAGGGGGGCGGCAATCTCGTCGGCGAAGAAGCGGCCGGGCGTTTGGCCGGACGCCCGGCGGATCACTTCGCCAACGAGCCAGCCCCAGGTCCGACCGTGATACCCGTGCGCCGTGCCCGGAGCCCACAGAGGGCGCTGAGCTGCCAGTGCGGCCGCCATCGGATGCCAGGCCAGCGCCTCGTGCAGCGGTACCGATTGATCCAGTGCGATCAAGCCGGCCTGGTGGGACAGGAGCCAGCGCACCGGGATGTCCGCCTTGCCGTTCGCGGCGAACTCCGGCCAGTACTTGGCCACCGGCGCGTCAAGGTCCAGCGCCCCGCGCTGGGCCAGCATGTGCGCCGAGGTCGCGGTCGCTCCCTTGGTAGCCGAGTAGACGAGTTGCAGCGTGTCCCGCGTCCACGGCCGACCGGTCTCGGGGTCGGCGACGCCACCCCACAGATCCACCACTGGTCGGCCGTACTGGTACACACACACTGCCGCACCGATGTCCCCGTGTTGGGAGAAGTTCGCCGCGAACGTCTCACGCACCGGTTCGAACCCAGCCGCGACCTCACCGTCGATCGTCGTCATGCCGTCCATCCTGGCACTGGGACCACCTGCTCATTCGAGGCCGGTGGCTGTCAGGTCGAGACGGGCAGTGCTTGAAGCCGCTCGCGGAACTCACGGACAGCGGGGACGGACTTGCGTGGTTCGAGCCGTGCGGAGAACTCCTTCAAGCGGTCCAGAGCCCGTACGGAGCTGACACTGCTCTCCAGGAGTCCGGCGCCGTAGTTCGCGGCGTCCATTGCCCCCTCAAGGTCGCCACCGGCGAGCCGGGCTTCCGCCAGGCGGCTGGAGCGTACGGCCTTGTCCCGAGGAGCCGCGCTCTTCACGGAGGTCTCCAGGGCACCCGTCGCGCGCTCCACCTGCCCTGACCGCAGCAGGACTTTACCCTCGGTCGACTTCAGTTGGGCCTCGCCGAACCATTCGAGCCAGTCCGGCTTCTCCTCTGCCGTGTGGTGCTCCCAGAGGGACACGGCGCGGTTGAGCGCCGTTCCGGCTTTCTGGTAGTCGCCGTCGCGCGACAGTGCCTCGGCCTTGTGCAGGTAGAGGAAGGACTGCGTGTAAGGCGCCAGCGTTCGAGGGGCATTGTCGATGGCGGTCGAGATGAGGTCGACGCGCTCGGCGGTCCTTCCGGCCTCGGAGACGTGAACGCCCATCTCCGCGAGGATGAAGGCGCCGAAGGCATCGTCCCCAGCGGTACGGGCGCTGCGCAGGGCCCCGACGTAGTACCGCTGGCCGGCGGACCGCAACCCTGCGTCGTAGGCCATCCAGCCGGTCAGGTGCGACACCCGGGCCGCAAGGGCGTAGAGGCGGATTCGGATGTTCTCCGTGTACCTGCCGGCGCTCAGAAGACCGGTGACCAGGGAGAGATCACCGCGTGCCTGCTCCAGGAGCCTGGCGCCTCCGAGCTGGTCGTCGAGGGTGCGGAGCGTGCTGATGCGCTGCTCGATCGTCGAGACCATCGTGTCCGTGACCCGGTCTCCGTTGAGGGCTGAGGCGAAGGCGGAGGGAGCGTCCACCCAACTCGCCGCGAGGCCCGTCAAGGCGGTGCCGGTGATGGTGAGAAAGCCCCGGCGGTCCATGCGGCCACTCCCCACGAGTTCGGACAACGCCTCAACGGTACCGGCTTCGGTCCACGGGGCGGTGAGCCCCGTCACCTCCCAGGCCGGAAGCCACCGGGGCCACCCTTCCTCCCGTACCTGTTCGTACGGGACGCGCAGTAGATCGGCGAGTACGCGCTGGGCGTCCGCGTCCGGCTCCTGGCCCTGCTCCCACTTCCACACGGTCGTCCGATTGGTCGCGAGCGGAATTCCGAGTGACCTCCCGTGCGCCTGCATGAGTCGGGCGAACTCGGCCTTCCCCCATCCACGCGTCTGGCGGAGGAAGCTCAGCGGGTGGGCTGCTAACGGGTCACCAGGCACGTCATCACTCCCTCATCCCCTCATGGCGAGGCTACTTCGCGTGTCCGCATACGGGGAGGGCGCGTCCCCACGAGGAACCCCCTAGAAACGTTCCGCCCTGTCAGTTGGGGCCGTTGACTGAGTATCAGCCGTTCGCAGGGCACGCTCCCCTCAGGGCGTCCTCTCCCGGAACGGTTCCTCAGATAGGCGGCTCCGTCCCCGTTTCCCCCTCGGAGGCGGAGCCGCTTTCCAGTTCTTCGGAGGCGTCCGCCATGCCAACGCTCGTCCATCGATTCGGCCTCGCGGGTACGGAAAGGGATGTGCCCCTCGCCCGGCGCAAGGTCATCGACAAGGTGCGTGCGTGGGGCGTGCCGTTGGACGACGAGACGGCTGACGTCATCCGTCTCGTCACGTCCGAGCTGATCACCAACGCGGTGGTCCATGGGAAGGGGCCCGTCACCGTCGCGCTGTACCACCGGTCCGGCCGCATGGTGATCGAGGTCCTCGATGACAATCCCTCGGCTCCGCAGGCGAGTTTTACCCAGGCGGACGACGAGAGCGGGCGCGGTCTGGCGCTAGTAGGACGCCTCGCTTCGCGGTGTGCCTGGGAGCCATCCGGCCGCGGAAAGCGCGTATGGGCGGAGATCGCACTCTCCGTGACGGCGCCCGCCATCCGAGCCTCCGGTCTGCGCCGGCTATTCGTGCTACGACAGAAGTGCAGGGTCGTAGCCGAGCCCGAGTCGCTCACTTTGGCGGTCGCGTGATGGGTCGGCACGCCTTGCGAGCGACTCCGCTGCCTGATCCCGACGTGGTTTTCCGGCCTACCCGCCGCGACGTCGCCCCCGTGACAGGGGAGCCCACTGCCTACGCGCTGTGGGATCGACATGAGTGGCAGGCGCGTGGCGAGTGCTGGTTGTGGTGCGGACGTGACGATGTCGAGGTGACGTGGATCGGACCGGTCCAGTCGAGCGGTATGCACGCGGATCTCTTCTCTTGTCGCGCGTGCCTTTACGCACTGGATCAGCGAGTCCTGGAGGCCAATATGCGCCAGGACGCGGACCTCCTGCCGATGAGCAGCCGGGCTGCCTGGCCGCAGGCGCAGTGCTGCGGCTCATCGTGCCACCCAATGACCGCCGCCCCACGGAATTCCGTCTCTCCCACGGCCGTGGGGCGGCCACGACCTCCCGCCAGATCCCTGGCGGGAGACCCGAAGAGGAAGGAGTACGAGGTGGAAGAGCGCACGGCACCGCCTCCGGCCCGTAGTGGCCTCCTGGTGGCGGTGGAGGAGCTGACCGCCGTCCACGACCGGTACGACAGCCTCCGGTCCGACAACTCCGGAAGCTCCGGCGACGCACCGTGGCCGGGTGGCGACGGCAACCTGCACGACAGCGAGTAGACGCCAAGCGGCCGGGGTCGGGGCGGCCAGTCGCGCCGACCCCGCCGTGTCCGTATCACGTGGTCGAACCCATGGAGGCACAGCGATGGAACATAGGTTGATCAGCGCGATCGAGACGGCACTTGGGTGGAGCGGGGCTAAGGAGCTGGGCAAGGGCTTCGCACGGGGACGCATGGACGACCCCGCCCTCGTCTCCCACCTGCTGACCCCCAACCGCCTGCTCGATATCGCGATGCGCAGGAGTCTGAACCGCCCGCAGTTCCGGTGCTTCCAGAAGGGCGAGGAGGTGCACCCGGCCGTCTACTACACCGACAGCGTCAGCCCTCGGGGCCAGAGCATCCCCATGGTCAACATGCGTAGCCTCGGGAGGCTCCTGCGAGAAGGCGCGACGCTCATCCTCGACCAGGCCAACGTCTTCGATCCGACGATGGAGGTCGCGTGCCGGGCGCTGCAGTGGTGGTCCCATGAGCGTGTGCAGGTCAACGCTTATCTGACGACGAACGACGCCGCCGGCTTCCCCCTGCACTGGGACGACCACGATGTCGTGATCGTGCAGCTCGCAGGCGAGAAGGAATGGGAAGTGCGCGCGGCTTCCCGCAAAGTCCCCATGTACCGGGACTCCGACCCCAACAACACCCCGAGCGACGAGATCATCTGGTCCGGCGTGATGAGGACCGGCGACGTCATGCACATCCCCCGGGGGCACTGGCATCAGGCGACCCGGACCGGCAGTGGCTCGGGGAAGAGCCTCCACGTCACGTTCGGCATCACCAAACGCACCGGTGTCGGCTGGCTCGCCTGGCTTGCCGACTGGTGCCGCGAGCGCGAGATCTTCAGGCACGATCTGGACCGTCGGCACGGTCCCGACAGCGCTGCTCTGACCGAGGCCGCCACGGCACTGCTCGGCGAGCGCTCCCCGGCCGACTACCTGGGCGCGTACGAGCAGGAAACGTCACTGCCTCGGCACGTGCCGTTCCTCGGCATCCTCGGGCCGCTCGACGCCGTGGTGTGCACCACCCACTTCCCTCCCTGGATCCAGGAGAGCGGAGAGACCGTCGACGTCTTGGCCTCGGGGAAGAAGCTCACCCTGTCGCCCAAGGCCCTGCCCGCGCTGCGTCTGCTGCTGAGTGGCAGGCCGGTCGTGCTGGAACAGGCCGCTGCCGTCGTGGGGGCCGAAGTGGCGGAGGTCGCCGAGATCCTGGTGGAGGAGGAGCTGTGCGCGGTCCTGACCCCCGAGTTGTCCTCGGGCTACACCGGTCTCGTCACGAACGCCGTCTCCTGACCGGGGCGCTGGACCTGGGCGTCACCACACTCGACACCAGCGCCAACTACCTCGGCTTCCGCTCGCACCAGGTCCTGGCGCGGACAGCCGTTGATCTGCTGCCGAAGTTCACTCTCTCCACGAAGGTGGGCTACTTCCCGGGCCCCGACGCGGCGGAGCACTCCCTGGATCCCATGCGGTTGAACTCGGCTGTGGAACAGGCGGCCGAGGACCTCGGCCGGGAGCCGGACATGGTGTTCCTGCACAACCCGGAACATTCGCTCCGCGAGGCCGTCCCGCGCAACCAGGAGCTGCTGGCAGCGGCGTGTGCAGCCCTGGACGACGCCACAGCGAGGGGGCTGTGCGCTGCCTGGGGCGTCGCGTCCTGGGACCCGATACCGCTGCTGAGCCTGGTCGACGCGACCGTGCCGAAACCATCGGTCCTCATGGTCCGCGCCGGCTTGCTCGTCGGAGCCAGAACCCTGGACGCGGCAGATGCTCTCGTCAAAGCGTGGGATCTGCGCCGAGGCGAGGTGTGGGGGATGAGCCCTTTCGGAGGCAGCACCAGCGCCCCGGTGTGGGACAGATTCGACCCACGCGTCTTCCTCCGGGACGATCGTCGGTTCTCCCGCGTGCAGGCGGCGTTCAGAGCCGCCTATCGCCTCCCAGGGGTCGGCTCCATCGCTGTGAGCACCGACGAACCGGCCCATTTGAGCGAGCTCGTCGCCGCCTTGACCAGCGAGGTTGAGGAGCGGACGGTCCAGGAGTACCGGAAGCTCCTCCAGGATCGCTCGCGTGATCAGGCCGTGTGAAGCACCTCAATAACCTGTTCGGCCGTGCGCCGCGCGGGTGCGAGCCGAGGGTCCTGTGGGTGCGCGTGCGGGCCGAGGATCTTCGAGCAGACGAACAGCGTCATCAGCTTGCCGTCCCGACTCTCGAAGTCGCGCCGACGTTCCCGCCAGACGCGATCGGCCAGAGCCGGGACGGCAAGCGAGCTCGCCCACAGTGAGGCGGAGTCCAGTCCCTGCGGTGCGTTCCCCCAGTCCTCCCAGTCGTAGAGGCTGAACGCCGGAGCGGTCACGTTGGCCCAGTTCAGGTCGGCGTGAGCTGGCACCCAGCGCTGGACGGTCGTGTCGAAGTCGCCGGAGAAGACGCGTCGGATGGACTCGGTGACCAGTTCCTGAGTGATGGTGTCGGTGTCGGGCGTGGCGACCCGCTTGGTCGTGTGAGCCGTCAGCGCGTCCAGCGAGGCGTTCAACCCCTTCCACCACTCGTCGGGAAGTTCCGGGGCATCACTCAAGATGGCGCTCCCGACCGGAGTGCCCGGCAGGAGGTCCGTCTCATCGGCCCGCCACATCACCGGCTCGTCCATGTCCCGCCAGACCACGCATCCGTGCCATGCCGGCTGGGCGACCTCCTCCAGACGGGCGGCGCACTCGGCGCCGTTCCATCCCTGATCGGTGATCTTGTCGAGCGATCGCCGCTCGACGCGGACCCAGGTATCGCGGGCTGTTCGGGCTCCTACCGACCGGCGCTTGCGCACCACCGTTTCCTGGAGGAAACGCACCTGGAGAGACCGAGCGACGCGGTCGAGAACCTCGTCGACCGGCTGCACTCGTAGATCAACAGTCCGAGCCGTGGAGACCGAGAGTGTCATACGCGAGACCGTAGCAGCGGAGCGGCGTCGAGAACTCCGACTCGATCCGCCAGCGGCATCACCGATTGCGTCTCGTCCCGGGCACAAGTGGCGTTACAGTAACGGTCTTAAATGGGGTCTGGCACAGGTTCCGGGACTTGTGCCAGACCCTTGAGTTGGCCCCACCCAGCGGATGCGGCTGGGACGCTTGGCGTAGGTCTCCGTGAGGGGGCGATGCCGGGTGGCGTCCGCGAAGGAAGAGCTGTTCCTGCTGATCCGCCGGGACTCGTGGACGCAAGGGTTGTCGGTAGACCCGTAATCGCCGTGCGACCTGCGTCCGCGTCATCCCTTGCGCGAATAACTCGGCGGCCTCGAACCGCGCTTGCTCCCGCTGAGCCCGCTGCTTCGCGGTCAGACCGCCCCCATCGGGATACCGCATGACCGGGATACACCCACCAGCGAGATCACCATCACCCTCGGCCGAAAACCTCAGTAGCGGCGCTTCCACGTGTTGCCGTCGAAGCTCAGTTGGACGTAGTTCCCGCGCCCCGCGTAACTGACGAAGATCCTGTGTCCGTTGGGGGCCAAGATCGACTCGATGAAGTAAGTTGAGTCGCCCGCCGGGCTCGACACACCGAACCGCTGGTTCCACCGGCCATTGCACGACCAGAGGATGATCTGCGTGCCTTCCTGGAGGTTCCCTCCGGGGATGTCCATGCACAGGCTCAGGTTGTAGCTTGGGTGGATGTAGAAGTAGTCGCTCGGGGCTCCAGCGACATGTTCCAGGCACCAGCTCTGGTTGGCGCCGCCGTTGCGGTCCCAGCTGATCACGTGGGTACCCTTGCCGCCACTTCCGGAGGCGTCCAGGTAGTAGGTGCTCGTCAAATCCTCGCGGTACTTGGCAGGTCCCCCCACGCACCTGTTCGGGCTGGCCGCTGCCGATCCGGCATCTGCCGACACGGCCGATGCCGGCGCGGCCGTGAGTGCCAGCAACGCGGTCACTCCACAGGCAGCAAGCATCCTGAGGTGCTTGATCACGATCGTCTCCCCTTCTGTCCGCATCCCGCGACGCGGACCCTCATGAGCGTGTCGATCGGCATGAAAAGCGTGGCGCAGGGCGCGCAACTCTTATGCCAGCTTGGACGATTGGACAATTTCACAGCAGGTGCGGCCCCACTCGGTGCGACAGGACGCTCGGCCCGCGGGGTTACGGCGGGCCGACGCAGGAACAGGTACTCTCAGTTTTTGCGCGCCCGATTACCGCTGGTGTGTGAAGAATCGGGCGACACCTGTTCGACCTGGTTAACGGCTGGTCCGGCCGACCGACGCCGGCGATCACGTCTTCTGAGTGGCGCACAGCATGCCGACGGAGTGGGAGTTCCTGGGGAAGCACCGTTCACGTTCGTCACTGGCGGCATCGCGAGCGCGATGGAGAAGACCAGGGCGTGAGCACATCCACGGCGCCGATCCGCCCCGACTATGGTTCCGCAGTGGGCACGGCCTGGGCCGTGCCGGCCACCAGCGAGGCGAAGAGCAGGGTGCCGGCGGGCCACCAGCGAGACGAGTAGCAGGGTGCCGCCGGCCCAGTGGGGCGAGGCGCCGGTCGGTGCGTGCTGTGCGCATGTGTCTCTCCCCTTGAGCGTGCCCTAGTCAGCAGGGCGGACGGTGCGAACATCCGATGCGTCAGTGCTGCCACCTCTGTGCTCCCAGCCCACGGGTGTCTGATCTGAGCCTTCCGTGTCCCTCATGCAGCGGGCGAGACTCGACATGCTTACTACAGCTTCATGGTCGGCAGTCCGCCTCCAGCGCCGCAATCAGTTCGGCCCTGTCCGAACAATGCAGCTCCGATCCGGTTCAGCACTGAGTGAAGATGGGGTCTGGCCCCAACTTCAGCCGTTGCCGACATGGGGGACTTCGATGCTGCGTGTGCACTTCACACTGGAGGACCTGCTGCGGGTCACCTTGGCGCCGACGCCGGCGCCCCTGACGGAACTGGTCCTCGCCACGGCCGTGGTGCAACGGCAGGACAACCCGGTGTTCTCGCGATGGCGACAGCGCACGCTGCAGACCTTCCCGCGTGCTGCACGCCCCCTGCTGGAGCTCGTACCTCCGACGGGAAAGGGCCCGTTGTTCCTTGATCCTCTCAGCCGGGGAATCGACGACGGCCTGGATCAGGTCCTGTCGAGCTCCGCCGACTTCGTACGAGCCGACCTGAAGCGCGTGTGTGCGGCCGGCCGTCCGCTGACCTTGTGGACAACCCACCTTGCCCAACGGGACCACGACGCCTGGCAGGTCCTTCAGGGCTCCGTACGGGCCGGGTATGCCGGTCTTCTGGCCCCCGTCTGGGACCGGATCACCTCCGGCTTCGAAGCCGAGCGGGCATGGCGCGCACAGATCCTCGCCCGGGACGGGATCCGGACGATGCTGACCGGCCTCACCCACGGCTTGCGCCTGAGCGGATCCGTCCTGGAGATCGACTCCTCCGAGGACCGCGACGTTCACCTCGCGGGGCGCGGCCTCACCCTGCTGCCTTCGGCGTTCTGGTCCGGTCGGCCGTTGGTCGGGGTCTATCCGCACGGTCCCGCGGTTCTGGTCTACCCGGCGGTGACTCCGTTGACGCTGCGGGAAGAGCCGTCGACCGCTGATCCGGTAGCCGCCCTCCTCGGGCGCACCCGCGCTGCGGTCCTGGCCCTGCTGACCCGGCAGCGCACCACCACCGACCTGGCGCGTGAGCTCGACATCAGCAAGTCCTCGGCCTCCGAACACACCAAGGCGCTCAGGCAGGCCCGCCTCATCGTCAGCCAGCGTGAAGGCAAGGCAGTCTGGCATACCTGTACGCCACTTGGTCTCGGGCTGATCGCCCCGACCACTGCAACCGGCCAAGGCAGGCAGCTGGATGCCCCGCCCGCCGGCTGACCGGCGGCGCGCTCGGCTCGCCGGCCAACCACTCCCGCCAGTCGGGCTTCATCCGGGATGGCCGCCCGGACGGCCCCTTGGACCGCAGCGCCTCCACGCCGACCTCCCGCCAGCGGGCGTGCCAGGCATAGGCGGACTTGCGGGGGACCTGTAATCGCCGTGCGACCTGCGTCGGCGTCACCCCTTGCGCGAATGACTCGGCGGCCTCGAACCGCACTTGCTCCCGCTGAGCCCGCTGCTTCGCGGTCAGACCGCCCCCATCGGGATACTGCATGACACTGGGATATACACCCACCAGCGAGATCACCGTCACCCTGGGCCGAAAACCTCAGCAGCCAGCGTCAACGCCCTCCGGTCCCTTCCCTCACCCCACCACAAACGCCCGTCAACACCACCCGCCGACCTCCAGGACCACCGCTCCCCCACCCGACCATCCCTCATCCCCGGCGCCCGCTGGGAGCTTCGTCGTGCTGCCCGGAAGACACCGTGCCCACCTACGAGACCCTCCACGTTTGACCACCTGACCGCTCCAAACACCAGGGCGGCTGCGACCGTGCTGGCAGCCGACGGCGGAGCCCGCGCACTGGTAGTGCTGACACGTCGGCGGTGCGCCGCCCTCGCGAGGACCTGCGCACCGCCGAATGAAGCAGGCAGCCGGTGACCGGCCCCGGGGCGGACTTGCGCAGTCCCCTGGAGGACAGTTCATGCCGTCCGGTTCTCGTGGGAAGGGCCATGATGCAGGGAAGGCGTAATGGTGATCGCGACAGCGGTCCGGTGGCCGTGTTCCCGCCAGCGTCGGGCCGGGCGGCGGCAATGCCCCGGCTGCTGGACCTCGGCCTCCCCCAGCAGTCCATCGGCCGGTAGGCCTGCATCAGCGTCACTTCACGGGCGTGTCTGCGGCGAGGCTTCGGCGGTGATGGCCGGGTCGAACATGGCGACCGGGGTAAGAATCTCGTCCATGCGCTTCAGT
>NZ_JBIARC010000113.1:0-14722 GCF_042889625.1 Streptomyces sp. NPDC002573
ACTGAAGCGCATGGACGAGATTCTTACCCCGGTCGCCATGTTCGACCCGGCCATCACCGCCGAAGCCTCGCCGCAGACACGCCCGTGAAGTGACGTTGATGCAGGCCTACCGGCCGATGGACTGCTGGTGGAGGCCGAGGTCCAGCAGCCGGGACATTGCCGCCGCCCGGCCCGACGCTGGCGGGAACACGGCCACCGGACCGCTTTCGCGATCACCATCACGCCTTCCCTGCATCGTGGCCCTTCCCACGAGAACCGGACGGCATGAACTGCCCTCCAGGTCCCAGGTATCGCAGCCCTGACGTGAATCGGCATAAGACTGACAGCAGCCATGGTCATCCGGTACAGATGTGCCTCCACGTGGCGCCCAGCATGGTTGATGTGGTGCTCTGCACGGGCGCCGACGCCCGCGTCTTGTGGCCGGGGTGCGTATCCGGTGTCACTGACCCAGGTACGGGGCGTGCTGCTCGGACGGTTCGGCCGGGTGCAGGCACGTCTATGGGCACGTGGTCATGTGTGGGTACGTGCGGGGGAGCGGCGGGTGCGGTGGCGTCGGGTGGTGAGACTGTTGATGTCTGTGGTGGCCGCGGTCAGGGCGTCCAGCCTCTCACCCCGTCCAACTGACCGCCGTCCGAGGGATGAAAAGTCATACCGGACAAGGAGATGAGCTGTCCGCATACAAGGAGATCAACTGTCCGCTCACCCGGACGTCCCACTGTCCGTGGACAGCGACTTCGACGCCTACTGGCGCTACCACCAGCAACGCGATCACCTACGGTTCACACCATCCGCTACCGCGATTCGTCGGCGGAGCCGGGCACCATCGCGCGCATGGCACCCGACCGGTCCGGACGCCGTCGTGGCCGTGGTGAAGGCCGCCGATGCGGCCCTGACTGAGACTGCCTCGCCCGTGCTGTGAATGGACCGGATGACTCGGCCGTAGAACAGCCTCGACATCCAATTTTTTCAAACGGAAGTTCGTTGATGAGGGTTCGGAAAGGCATCAGAAGCAGTCACATACCCGTGTACGCATCCCGCTACTGCGGCCGGGACGGCATCGTTAGGCGCACCGTGACGGACGACAGGTGCCGAGGCGACTTGGACGTGCCACGACTCGTCGATCCTGCGGCCATAGCGTCGCTCCCATGACGTGATGTCCACGGTGGCCGCCAGCCAGTCAGGCTCATCCGGTGGAAGCGGTTCCTGGCCGACTGTCGCCCGTGATGCCGTCTGCGGGAGCCGAGGAGCGCGAGCGCCGGACGATGCCCGCCGGCGTGGGGTGGCTGCTCCTGGACGCCCGGCTACGCGCGGACCTCCGGCTGCGGGAGGCCCCGGGTGGTCGGCATGTCCCACTCTCAGCTGTTCCGGCTGGAGGCGTGTCTGCGGGTGCCGTCCCGGACCGTGGCAGCGCTGCTCGTCGATGCGCTCGCCCTGACCGATGCTGAGCGGGCCCGCTGCTGGAGTTCGCCGTGGCCGACGCAGGGCGCGACTGGGTCGGAAGGCCACCTGACTACGAACGAAGGCCGTTCTGGTCAGGGGGCGGGCTGCCACTCGCGATTGAGGATTGCGTGCACGACGGAGTCCCGCCACAACCCGGCCTTCAGCACGTGCTCACGGATTAGACCCTCTTCCACCATGCCGGCAGCCGTCATGGTCTTCGCGGAGGCCTCGTTCAGCGGGGATCGCGCGCCCCAGATCCGGTGAAGGACGAGATCCTCGAAGCCGACGGTGAGCAGCAGTCGCACCGTCTCCACGCCGTAGCCCACGCCCCACGCATCCGGGCGCAGCGCGAAGCCCATGGTGGCTCCGCGCTGCTGGTGGGGGTCGATGGCCAGGCGACCGAACCCGATCAGCTCGCCAGTCTCCCGCTCGATCACGGCGAGCGCGTACTCCGTGCGGGGCTTCACCGTGGCAGCGGCGATGGTACATGAGTGGTCATTGGCGAGAGTTGGGACGCAACGGTGCATTTCGGCTGCCAGGATTGATGTGTCCGACCAGGCAGGCGCATGAGGCACCTGCCGTGAAAGGAGCACGGAATGCGGGTTTCCCGTCTTGTCGCCGCGCTGGGCGTCGCGGCCGCAGCCCTGCTGGGCGGCGCCACTGGCGCCAGCGCCGCAGCCTTTGCCCCCTCGGTGGTGTCTCATGCCACGCACGTCCGTGGTCACGATCATGATGACGACGGTGACGACTACGGTGACGACTACGGGCGTGGCGACCGCGACGGCCGCTTCGGCGAGGGCCGCTGGGGCGACCACCGCCGGGGCGAGGGCCGCTGGGGCCACCACCGTTGGGGCGACTACCGCTGGGACAACCGGCACCGGCGTTACCACGGGGGCTACGACCGCTACGACCACCGCTGACCACTCCTGGGGTGCCCTTCCGTTGTTGGGGAGGGCACCCCTTCCGTGTGTCCCGTATGCCTTCCCTCCAGCGCCGGCGCTGGAGGACGCTGTCGTCGGGCTGCGCAAAGCGCCGGCGGAACACCTGCCGTAGCACACGCTCGCCGCGTTGCGCTGGGATCGCCCATCAACCTGGACTTCCCGGGCGGTCGACAAGCGGGGTACGGAACTGCCCTACCGCGTCGGTGACCTCGAAGGCTGGGCGCGTAGCCGTTCCCGCGTGTCGGCATCGGCCCCACCGACCTGTCCTGATCCGGTCCGGGCACGTCACGGCCCCGGGGGATCAGCCACGGGCAACCCTGGGGGCCGGACGGGGCTTTCAGTCTTTCTCGTCCTGGGCAGGCTCGGTCTGGTGCAGGCAGTACACGCACTTGGATTCTGTACCGACGAGCCCCATGCGCCGCCGGCAGACTCCACGCTCGAGGACCGGTCCACGGCCGTCCGCGCATCCCGGACAGGTTGTCACGGGCTGGCCGAAGCCGAAGCCGAGGACCCACCCGTTGCCTTCGGCGGCCTTGCGCGCCAGCTGGGAGAAGTCCGCCGTCACCGCTGCTGGCCGTCGCCGGGGTGGAGCACGGCCGCCGCGATCTTCAGCACGCGGTCCAGCCTGATCCCCGTGCGCTGTTCGACGGCGAGGGGATGGTCGGTGGGCTCGAGCTCGACGCAGGGGCGCTCACCGACCGGGCGGGTGTGGACGTGCGTCTTCAGGTTGAGGGTCGTGGTCGGGCGGCCGACATACAGCAGGCGGCCGCTGTCGTCGAACCTACCGAGCAGCAGGCTGGTGGGAGCGGCGAGTGTGCCGGTGACCGCGCCGACGATCGCCTCAGCCCGTCTCGCGCATCTTGTACGGGAGGCATCCGGGCCACTCATCGCGGCGCAGGCGAGAACGCTCACGGTTGGTTACGCTGTCGATACGATGGGTGGTGAGCGACAGATGGTCACGCGCGGATTCACGGGACGTCCTCGACGCACGGAAGGCCCGGTCCCACCGGGGCAGTTCGTCACCAGTGACTTCCCGGTCCTCACGGCGGGCCCGACCCAGCACGTGCCGGCCCGCGCGTGGGAGCTGGTGGTCACGGACGGGATCACGGAGAAGACCTACGCGTGGGCGTCGCTGCACGATCTGGGCGTGGTGGACCTGACGACCGACATTCACTGCGTCACGCACTGGTCCAAGCTGGGGACGACCTGGCAGGGCGTTCCGGTGGCGGCCGTGCTGGAGGACGCCGGGGTGGCCGACGAGCCCTACGCGCTGGTGTCCTCGTACGGCGGCTACACCACGAACATCCCGGTGGAGGACCTGGTGGACCGCGACGCGATGGTCGCGGTGGGCTACGAGGGCGGTCCGATCCCTGCCGAACATGGCGGGCCGGTCCGGCTGCTGGTGCCGCACCTGTATCTGTGGAAGTCCGCAAAGTGGTTGCGCGGGATCCGGGTGATGCCCGAGGACGAGCTTGGGTTCTGGGAGAACGCCGGCTACCACCACCGCGGTGACCCGTTCCTCGAACAGCGCTACTACGGTGACTGACCGTTCAGCCATGCCACCGCGTGTGCGACCTGTTCACGGCTGGCGAGCCGCCACCGTCGCCGGTACGGCGCGTGAGAGCGCCTCGGCACGCACCATCCGGCTCGCCGTCGCCGACTGGCCAAGGCATGTCGCCGGCCAGCACATCGACGTCCGGCTCACGGCCGAGGACGGGTACCAGGCCACCCGCAGCTTCTCGCTGTCCTCCGCGCCCGGGGAGGCCCCGCAGATCACCGTGGAACGCGTGGACGACGGCGAGGTGTCTCCGTACCTGGTCGACGTTGCCACCGACGGTGACGCCCTGGAGATCATGGGACCGGTGGGGGGCTACTTCGTATGGCGGCCCGGCGACGACGTACCGCTGCTCCTGGTCGCTGGCGGCTCCGGCATCGCGCCGATGCGCGCCATCTGGCGGGCCGCCCGCGTTCACGGCACACCGGTGCGACTGGTGTACTCCGCGCGCACCGCGGACCGGGTCATCTTCGCCGACGAGCTGCGCGGTCCCGACGGGCCGGAGAGCACCGTCCATCTGACCCGGGAACGGGCGGCGGGGTTCGAGCACGGCCGGCTGAGAGCCGAGCAGCTGAGCGCGCTGCTTCGTCCCGGTGGTGTTCGCGAGCCGCGGCTGCGGGCTTACGTATGCGGCCCGACCGCCTTCGTCGAGGAAGCCGCCCGCGCACTGATCGGCGCCGGCTTGGACGCCGACTCGTTGAGGACCGAGAGGTTCGGATAGGAGGCCCGCAGTGAACGCAGAGGAAGACCTCCTCTCGGTGCCCCCGGAGGACGGCTATGTGGACGGCAACGCCGTCGCCGGGGCGATGTCGCTGGCCCTGGGCCGGGACGCGACCACGATCGTCCTGCAGTGCGCCGAGTGCGGGGATCGGCACTGCGTTGCCGAGACCAGGGTCTATCTGCGCTGCCCCGGCATGGTGGTGCGCTGTCCGGCGTGCTCGGCGTGCGAGGTGCTACTCGTCGACCGGCCACACCGGCTCCAGCTCACCCTGATGTCGATCCGGATGCTGGAGCTGCCGTGACCATCGCCTCGCCGGGCGACGAAGGAGAGGCGGCGGCCAGGCGGCGTGCTCGGGCGGCCCGGTCGCTGGCGTGTGCAGACATCGCGGGTCGCGCCCGCACACGCTGACCGGACTGGCGGATTCTCCCGTCGGTCTTGCAGCCTTCATGCTCGACCATGACGCGGCCAGCCTGGAACTCATCTCCAGGGCCTTCGCCGGACACACCGAAGGCCTGACGCGTCCCCCTTCCTCGTCGTGAAGGGCGTCGCCAGCCCGGTCGCCGTGAGCGTCTTTCCTGACGAGCTCTATCAGGGGGGCCTACGGGCGTACACGAATGACTGTCTTCCCCTTGCGTCGCTCGGTTGAGTTGACGGTTGCGACCGCGTTGTCGAGGGACGCGGTGGTTCCGATGTTCGTACGCAGCCGCCCGTCCCGGACTCGCTGCACGATTTCACCCAGCTGGGTGCGATCGGCCTCGACAACGAAATCGATCGCCAGGCCATCAGCGGGGCGGGCCTCGACCGGGCCCACGACCGACACCAGCGTCCCGCCGGTCTTGACCAGAGCCGCGGAGCTCCTCTGAATGTCGCCGCCGATGACGTCGAAGACCAGGTCGACACTGCCGACGTCTGCCAAGGCATCGTTCTCGAGGTCGACGAACTCGTGTGCACCGAAGTCGAGCGCCTTCTCACGGTCGGCAGCTCGTCCGGTGCCGATGACGTATGCGCCGGCCTCGCGTGCGAGCTGGGTCACCATCGTCCCGACTGCTCCGGCTGCGCCATGGGCGAGGACGGTCTGGCCGGCCTGAAGACGGCCGTGCTGGAACAGCCCCTGCCACGCGGTCAGACCCGAGATGGGCAAGGACGCGCCTACCGTGAAGTCGACGTCGCCGGGCAGCGGTGCGAGGTTGCGTGCCTCAATCGCCACGTACTCCGCGAGGGTGCCGTCACGGTGCCAGTCGGCGAGGCCGAACACCCGCTGCCCGACCGACAGCCCCGTCGTGCCGTAGCCGAGGGTGGTGACCACTCCGGCCAGCTCGTGGCCGGGGATCGACGGTGTCTTGTCACGGCCGGCGCGATCGGTCCAGGTCGATGGCCATTCCATCTCTGTCGGGACGAAGCCCGATGCATGAATCTGAACGATGACGTCGTTGATCGCTGCGGGCGGCTCAGGCCGCTCCGTCAGCGTCATCCCGGCCGTTCCCGCGGCCTGGTCCGTCACCACAATGGCTTTCATTGAGATCGTCCCCTTCCTCGTATGAGCTCGTAACACGATCACGAGCGGTGGTTGCCATGGTGGGCTGCGACCTTCTCGATCTGCTCGTACTGCCCCTCAAACCCGCCGAAGTCGTCCACCGCCGCCGCGGGCACCCCCAGTGCGCCAGCCTGCACGCGCAGGGCCTTCGCCATCGTGTGCAGGGCGGGCGCGAGTCCGTCGCCGAGCCGGGCCGCGATGACGTCAGGGGCAGCGTCCTGGTCGAGTTCCCCGACCGCCGTCAGGATCTCGGCGGTCAGCGCGGCAGCGATACGAGGCCGGGGACATCGGCGGGGGAGAGGTCGGGGCGGGCACGGTGCAGACGCGCGGGGTGGCGCCACCGGCCGGAGGTGTCGCGGGCGACGTCGACGCCGACTTCCACCACCAGTTCGGGTTCCACCAGTGTGACGTCCAACGTTTCCCGGCTGCCCCACCCGGCGGAGAACGACCAGCCCTGCCACGGATGCCCGCCCTGCGCCGGGGCGAGTAGCCCGGCGACTGTGCTGCTCGCTGTATGGGCGAGAGTGGTGGTGCGGCCGACGTGCTGAAGGCGGCCGCAGCCGTCGAACCTGCCGAGCAACAGGGTGCGCGGAGCGGCGAGTGTGTGCCGGTGACCGCGCCGACGATCGCCTCGGTGGTCTCACGCACCTTGTACTTCCGCCACCCGCGCACGGCAGGCTCGTACACGCTGTCCAGCCGCTTGAAAAGCACGCCCTCCATCCCGGACCGACGCCCACGTCAGCCACTCGCGCACGGTGTCCTGGTCGGTGGTCGAGGGGCACAGCACCCACGGGGCGGACAGCCGGCGGGCGGCGAACACGGACTCGAGCGCGGCCCTGCGCCGCCGATACGGCCATCCGGTCGTGTCGGTCCCGGATAGCCGCAGCAGATCGAACGCGACGAAGTGGGCCAGCCACTCGGCAGCCGCCCGGGCCGCCCTGTCACCGTGCCGCTGAAGCCGGTTCTGCAGCTGCTCGAAGGCGAGCCGTCCCGCGATGTCCCATACGACCAGCTTGCCGTCCAGCGCCGTCGCGTCCGGCAACTGCCTAGCCGCAGCCCCACTCTCCGGAAACGCAGGAAGCATCTCGGTGCCGCGCCTGGAGCGCAGCACCACCCTGCCCGCGTCGACGGACACCAGGGCCCGGAACCCGTCCTTCTCCAGACTTTGGGGTGTCTCATGAGACATCAGCTCGCGCCTGGGCCCCAGAAAGGATCAAGCACCGCAGGGGTCGCTCGTGTCAGGATGCTGGGCGTGTCCGGTCGCGCGCTGAGTTTCGGAGTGGTGGCGGAAGCATACGAACGGTTCCGGCCAGGGTATCCCGTGGAGCTGTTCGGCATGGTGATGGCATACGGGGGCCACCCGGTTCGGACCGCCCTCGAGATTGGTGCTGGGACAGGTAAGAGGTCGTATGCATACCGATCAGCGGGCTCGGAATTCGAACACGATCTTGCTCGGATGTTGTCGCCCGGCCTCGCGAGGTCCGTGGTGCCGGGCGGGTACGGTCCTTACGTCGGCGAGAGTGGCCGCGGCGGTCCGCCACACCGACGATGAGGTGCGACCGGCGCGTTTCGCGCTTCTCCCTAACGTGGTCCTTGGTGCCGCGCCGGCGCATGCCGCGTACTTGCTTGTGCAGCTTCCAGGCGTACAGCGATGCGGTCCGGTGCCATGGCTCCGATGGCGCAGAGGTTGGTGGCCAGGGAGGTCGGGCAGGTCGAGGTCGGCTCGCGGGGCGGGCCTCTGTGAGTAGGCCAGTTCGTTCTCGCTGAGCCCGCCTGGGAAGGCTGTGCTGTCGCGAGGTGTCGCGGATGTGGTGGACGAACCCGTCGTGGAACAAAATCGCACCCGGGCAGCGCAACCGTCTGTGACGCATCGGTGTCCGGGCAGTGACAGCTTCGTCTTACCGCTGCCCTTCGTCGGCTCGGCGGGCTGTGCTGAAGCGGCGCTGATAGGCGGCGGGGCTGAGCGACAATTCCCTCACGAAAACTCTCCGCATACTCTCGTAATTCGGGAATCCGGCAAGGGATGCCGTCTGCGTCGCGGTATGCCCCTGGTCGAGTAGAGCTTTCGCCATGTCGAACCGGATCATCTCCACGTACCGGGCCGGCGTGGTGGACAGCTCGTCGCGAAAGAGCCGCGTGAGATGCCGAGGGCTCACATTGAGGTGCTTGGCGAGTTCGCCGAGTGAGTGGTTTCCCCCGGGATTCGCCGTGATCACGTCGGTGATTCTGCGGAGGGCCGGAGATCGGGGCGGCGGTCCCTGCAGTGGGGCGGAGAACTGTGATTGGCCGCCGGAACGTTGCAAATAGACCACCAGGGCGCGGGCGACGTCGCGGGTCAGATCAGGGCCGTGATCCTCCTCGACGAGTGCCAGTGCCAGGTCGATGCCGGCGGTCACGCCTGCCGAGGTGTAGGTGGTGCCGTCACGGACGTAGATCGCGTCGGGTTCGACGCGGCTGGCCCGGCAGCGGGCGGCGAGCTCGTGCGCGACCTTCCAGTGCGTGGTCGCGCGCTTGCCGTCCAGGAGGCCGGCGGCGCCGAGGATGAAGGCTCCGGTGCAGATGGACGCGACACGGCCGGCCCGGACCGCCAGCGTTCGCGTGGCCTCGATCAGATCACGGGGCACAGGTGTGCGCGGGTAGAGGTCTGCGCCAGCCACCAGGAACGTGTCAGGAGCAGGCTCCGTGGCGGCGGCGTCGACTGCGATCCGGATCCCGATGGAGGAGGTGACATCGGCACCGGTCGGTGATACCAGCACGATCGTGTAGTCGGCACCGAGCCGGTTCGCTTCCCCGAATACCTCCGCGGGGCCGACGACGTCCAGGAGTTTGACCCCGTCGTAGACGAGGATCGCAACCCGATGCGTGGCGGAGCCCACAACCCCGCGGCCCGCCTGTCCGGATTCGGGTGACTCATGGCCGGACCGAGGGAGCGCCGGACGCCGGGTGGTTGGCAGTGTGGAAGACGGACGCACCGTCCATTCGTAACACACCGATATCGGAAGGAGCAGAGGTCATGAGCGAGATCATCGCGGGGGTGGAGATTCCTGAAACGGCGGCAGTCGCCGAGGCCACCCGCCTCATGCAGGAGATGACCAGTCCCCTCATCTACCACCACTCCCGACGCGTGTTCGTCTTCGGTGCCATTCATGCTCACAGGCTCGGCCTGGAGCCCGACCCGGAGCTTCTCTACCTGTCCGCCATGTTCCACGACACCGGCCTCTTGACGCCGTTTTCCGACGTTGAGCAGCGCTTCGAGGTCGATGGAGCCGACCACGCACGCAAGTTCATGCTCGACCGCGGTTTCCCGGCCACGGCCGCCGACGTGGTGTGGACGGCGATCGCGCTGCACACGACTCCGGGAATTCCTGGGCGGATGGGCCCGGAGATCGCCATCACGAACTTCGGGGTTCTGACCGATGTGCTCGGATTCGGTCTGGGCGAGCTGGATCGCAGCCAGGTGGACGAGATCACCGCCGTCCATCCGCGGGGCGACTTCAAGAACGAGTTTTTGCAGGCCTTCGTCGACGGACTCAAGTACCGCCCCGAGACCACGAACGGAACCGTAAATTCCGATGTGCTGGAGCACTTCATTCCCGGCTTCCAGCGCACCACCACGGTCGAGCGCATCATGGGCGCTCCCTGGCCGAGCTGATCAGGACGCCATAAAAGGCAACGTGATGAAACGTGTGAGTCGCTATCGCGACGGGCGTCGTCTCGGGCGACGTGCGGCCTTCGCCGTGCTGGTCTGCGCCAATGTGGTCATGATGGCCACGGCAAGCGCACCGTCACCGATCTACCCGCTGTACCGGGAGCGCTGGGGCCTGTCGGTCACGATGCTGACGGTGGTCTTCGCGGTGTACGTCGTCGGTCTGCTCGGCGCGTTGCTGACGGTCGGATCGCTGAGCGACCGCCTGGGGCGCCGCCCCGTGCTGGTCGCCGCCCTTCTGGTGGCGGCGGCGAGCACGGCGATCTTCTGGACGGCCGACGGTATCGTCTCCCTCCTGATCGCCCGGGTGGTGCAGGGCATCGCCACGGGGACGGCCACGGGCGGTCTTGCCGCCGGACTGGTCGACCTCTCACCCGAGCGACGTCCGCAGTTGGGGCCGACGATGACAGCGGTGGGCACGAGTATCGGCATGGCCACCGGTGCCGGAGTCGTGGGGTTGCTGGTTCAGTTGACTTCACGTCCCGATGCGTATGTCTTTCCGGTCCTTACGCTGACCTTCGTCGTTCTGGCCGCGGTCATCCTCAGGATCCCTGAGACACTCGCCCCGCGAGCGTTTCGGCTGGCGTCTTTGCGACCGAGAGTCCGGGTTCCTCGGGAGGTCCGGCCGGCGTTCCTCGCCTCGGTTCCCGCCCTCGTCGCGGGGTGGGCCGTCACGGGTCTGTTCCTTTCGCTCACTCCCTCTCTGGTGAGCAACGTCCTGCATGTGCGGTTCGGCGCTGCGGGCGGGCTCAGCATCGCGGCGCTGTTTCTGGCCAACAGCGTGGGTGGGTTCTGGTCCGTTCGGCATGCGGCACGGCTCGCCACCTTGCTGGGGGCGGTTCTCCTGACTCTGGGTGCGTTCGGGCTGGCGGTGGCCATCGCTGTTGCGTCGCCGGCCATCTACGTGGGCGGATCAGTCGTCGCAGGGCTGGGCGTCGGCCTGACGTTCAACGGGAGCCTCCGCGCCATCAGCGCGGTCACCACCGCGAAGTCGCGCTCGGAGGTCTTCTCGGCCGTCTACGTGATCAGCTATGCGGCGTTGAGTCTTCCGGCCCTCGCAGCCGGGCTCGCGGCGCCCTCATGGGGACTGGAGACCACGGGCTACCTGTACGTCGGCTTCGTCGGGGCGCTGTCCGTGGCTGCGGCCCTCGACGCCGGACGATCGCGTGCTCACCGGCCGACCGGAGACCCGATGCGGACGGTCCGGGAAAGCGAGCTCACAGCGAACGGACCCGCTGCTGAGCGTGCCGCATCGAGTCGGTTCCGGCTGCGGTTGCCCCAGGGAGAGTGGCCCCAGCATGAAACACCGCCGTACGACGACACCAGCCCCAGAGCAGCTTGATCACGGCTTACGGTCGCCGTGTCAGAGCGGACTTCCTGAGCTCGGCTAATACGCTCGCTCCGCAAGCTGGAGGAGGTTGCGATCCGTATGGGTGACGGGTACGGGCCCGGACGGTCAGAGCAGAAGGACCCGCTCGGAGCCGAATGGGAAAGGCACCGGCCCGCCGTTTTCGGTGTGGCCTACCGGCTGCTGGGGAGTGTGGCCGATGCCGAGGATGTGACCCAGGACGTCTGGCTGCGGGCGGCCGGAGCGGATCTGCAGGACATCGGTGATCTGCGGGCCTGGCTGGTGACGGTGGCCGCGCGACGGTCGTACGACATTCTCAAGAGTGCCCGTTTCCGCCGTGAGACCTACGTCGGACCGTGGCTGCCGGAGCCGCTGCTGACAGGGCCGGACGCGTCGCAGCCGGTACTCGTCGACGAGTCGGTCAGTTCGGCGATGCTCCTGATCATGGAAGAGCTGAGCCCGCCGGAGCGGGTGGCCTTCGTCCTGCACGATGTCTTCGGTCTCGAGTTCGACCGGATCGCCGAGGTGCTGGATGTCTCCGGGCCGAGTGCCCGGCAGCTCGCCTCGCGGGCACGACGGCGGGTGGCCAAAGCGAAGCAGTCGACGCCGCAGGCGTCGAAGGCGGAGCGTGAACGCGTCCTTGCGGTCTTCCGCGCCGCCTACGAGAGCGGCGACCTCGCCGGCCTGGTCAGGCTCCTGCACCCGGACGCCGTCTACGTCACCGACGGCGGCGGCAAGGTCTTGGCGGCACGCAAGCTCATCCACGGCGGCGAGCGCGTCGCCGAGGTCATGGTGCGTACGGGGCGCCAGTGGCGTCCGGACCGCATCGACTTCGCCGAGGTCGGCGGCGAGCTCTCCCTCGTGTTCCACCGGGAAGGAAGGGTCTATTCCGTCGACACGGTCCAGATTACGAACGGTCTTATCACCGCGTACCGCAGGGTCATAAACCCCGACAAACTCATGCGCGTCTGAGCTGTCACACCCGGACGGCCTACCTCGTCTCCCTGATGAGAACGCACAACGGGCGACGAAGGAATACTCGGCAAGAGGTGAGATCGATCATGCAGAGCGGCATGCATCGACCTGCAGCCGCCATGAGCCCCGGCGTGAGCGGGCTGTGCGCTCGGATCGCCTCTCCCAGTAAGGATCTGTATGCAAGCCATCACTGTGCGCGACCGTGACGCCGGTCTTGCCGGTATGTCCCTGACGGACATGCCCTACCCCCATGCGGCCGAGAACGACGTCATCGTGCGCGTGCACGCCGCCGGCTTCACCCGTGGCGAACTGGACTGGCCCGCCACGTGGACCGATCGCGCCGGCCGCGACCGGACGCCGAGTGTGCCCGGGCACGAGCTGTCCGGTGTCGTCGTGGAGCTGGGGTACGGCACCACCGGCCTCAGCGTCGGACAGAGGGTGTTCGGCCTGGCCGACTGGACCCGCAACGGCACCCTCGCCGAGTACGTCGCGGTGGAGGCCCGCAACCTCGCCCCGCTGCCGGCGGACATCGACCACACCGTGGCCGCCGCGCTTCCCATCTCCGGGCTGACCGCCTGGCAGGGCCTGTTCGACCACGGCCGCCTCACCACGGGCCAGACTGTCCTCATCCATGGTGCTGCGGGCGGCGTCGGCTCGATTGCGGTGCAGCTCGCCCGCGAGGCCGGTGCCCGCGTCATCGGCACCGGCCGGGCCTCCGACCGGGACAGGGCACTCGCCCTCGGTGTAGACACCTTCATCGACCTGCAGACCGAGAAGCTGGAGGACGCCGGCGAGGCCGACGTGGTGTTCGATGTGATCGGCGGTGACATCCTCGACCGCTCGGCCACCCTGGTCCGAGCCGGTGGCACGCTGGTCAGCATCGCCATGCCGCCCAAGGTCCAGCCCATGGACGGGCGGGCCGTCTTCTTCGTCGTCGAACCCGACCGCGCCCGGCTCGCCGAGCTCGCCACGCGGCTGAGGGACGGCCGGCTCAAGCCGTTCGTCGGTGCTGTGCGGCCGCTCGCCGAGGCGCCCGCCGCGTTCGCCCCCGGCAAGCGCACCCCCGGCAAGACGATCATCCGCGTCACGGAAGACTGAATCGGGAGACCCATTGTGATCGGAATGCGAATCGCCGCCGGCCTGCTGGCTGCGGCCACGCTGACTGGGGCCACGGCCTGCTCGGCCTCCGACCAGCCTGCCCACGCCAAGGCGCAGGCGACGGTCGCGGCATCGACGCGCCCTGTCGAAACCTTCACACCGCTGCTCCAGCAGGCGCTACCGAATGTGAAGGGCAAGACGTTCACCTCAGCGATCGTCGCCTTCCCGCCCGGCGCAAGCGCGCTGCCACACCGGCACGGCCAGGCGTTCGTCTACGCCTACGTCCTCGAAGGCACCGTGCGCAGCAAGCTCGACGATAAGCCCGTGACCACCTACCACCAGGGCGAGAACTGGGTCGAGCAGCCGGGCGCCCACCATGTCCTCACCGAGAACGCCAGCCGGACCAAGCCGGCAAAGCTCCTGGTCGTATTCGTCTCCGACACCGGGGCCAAGCTCAAGGTCGACGACCCGAAGTCGTAACCCCGGGGCATGCAGCGGGGCGGCAACACTCTTCACGAGCTCCGCCCCTGCCGGAGCACGCCCCATCCACCACCAAGACGTGCCCGACAAGCGCGGCGCGGACCACACGAAGGAAGCAAAGGAACCATGACCGACCCCCAGCGCGTCAACATCGGCGAGCAGCACCCGGCCGCCTACAAGACCCTCATCGCCCTGTCGTCGGAGGTGGAGAAGGACGCCGCCGCAGCGGGCCTCGACCCGCTCCTGGTCGAGCTGCTGAGGATTCGCACCTCCCAGATCAACGGCTGCGCGTTCTGCCTGCGCATGCACACCCGCGACGCCCTCAAGAAGGGCGAGAACCCCGACCGGATTGCGGTGCTGCCCGCCTGGGCAGAGACCGGCTACTTCTCCGAGACCGACCGCGCCGCCCTCCGCCTGACCGAGGCGATCACACGCGTGCCGGACGGACACGTCAGCGACGAGGACTTCAACGCCGCCGCGGCCATACTCACCGCAGACCAGATCTCGGTAGTCGCCTGGCTGGCAACCGTGATGAACGCCTTCAACCGCGTCGCGATCACCAGCCGGTACCCCGTCGGCAGCTGACCTCGACGGCGCTACCGGCGGTGATGGAGGCTGCCGAAGCCTCCACCGTCGTGCAGTTGCTGGTGGAATCAGCCGGGCGGCTTGTGTGAGCCGCCCCGGCTCACACAAGCGCGGAGGCATCCGACGACGTACGTACGTGCACGGGGAACAGCCAGGGAGGCGGGTCGCGCCCCGTTACCTTTCTCGTGGCCCCGCAACGGGGTGCCTGGCCCCCCGGGTCCGGTATGGCTGTTTGCCCCCTGTCGCACGCATGACCTGGGGGGTGTTGCCGCCGGGCCTCGGGGCACCGCTTGACCGCTGATGAGGGGCCTGACGACCGCCCGGTCCGGTGCAACGTCG
>NZ_JBIARC010000114.1:0-14628 GCF_042889625.1 Streptomyces sp. NPDC002573
CCCGACTCCAGTGGCCAATCGAGACGTTCCACGTATACGACGACACCCTCGTCTCGGTGGAGTTCCTGTCGGCGGAAGTGAACATCACACAGCCCGCTGAGATCGTCCTCTACCTGAAGGCGTTCGAGCAGCTGCGCAGCATGGCGGTCTACGGGGCGGACGCTCGCGCGTTGATCGTGAAGGCCATCGACGCGCTGCGCTGACCCGCAGAGCTTCGCCCGTCCCGTTGCGGCGTACCTGATGGCTACGCGGCTGGCACGCTTGACTGGTGCCAGGGGGCCGGGCCGGTCTGGGATGCCCATCCACCGAGAGCGTGCTCGTCGTAGAGGCGGATGCCCTGCGCGATGGCGTAGCTGACGGCCTGCCGGGTGAAGGTGCTGGTGGTGACCATGACGGGGATGTGCGCCTGGTGGACGCTGTAGCAGGTGCCGCCGAACCGCTGCGCGTCCGGGGAGCCGACCTTGTGGGTGGGCCCGTACCGCTCGCACTGGATGACGATGCGGTGTCCGGTGGGGGCGGTGGCGACGACGTCGGCCCCCAGGTCTCCGGCTCCGCCGACGACCTTGACGTCCGTGCAGCCGTCCCGCTGGCACAGGTAGGCGATGGCGTGCTCGAACTCGCCCGGGTTCATGGTGTGGTAGCGGGCCACCTCCCGTGACTGCACGGCGCGGATCTGCGCTAGGCGTGCAGCCTCGAGGCGGCGCTGCTCGGCGTTGCGGGCGCGGCGCACCACGTAGACACCGCCGGCGGCGAACGCGGCCAGGAGCAGCGGGATACCGACAGCCGGGACGTGCTTGACGAGCTGGAGGAGGATCGCGAGCGGGAGGCCGACGCCCCATATGAGGCTCTCCTGCCGTATGTGTGGGCGCCCTGAACTGCCCCGATACAGGAAACACGCCGCCTCCTGTGATCCTTGAGGTGTCTAGGCTCAAGTTGGATCAAGCAGGAAAACGGCGTGTCCCTCTTCAGGATATGGAAGCGGACGCTGACTGCCGAACATACGGTGGTCGAGGGCGTCCGGATCGATGAAAACGAACAGTGCGTGATCGTGTCGGTACGGCCCGATGCGCGCCGTCGGCAGCGGTGTGGGATCTGCCGGCGTCCGGCGCCCTGGTACGACGCGGGGCGGGGGCGGCGCCGGTGGCGGGACCTCGACCACGGGGTGCTGCGGGTGTTCCTGGAGGCGGCGGCGCCGCGGGTGGCCTGCCGGGAGCACGGGACGACCGTCGCCGCGGTCCATCAACCGCCCGACGACCTCGCCCACCAGCTTGTCCTCGACCGGCTCGCCGACCGGGGTCTCTTCGTTGTCGGTTTCTGTCCGCCCTTGCCGGCCAGGGGCCCAAGGCCGGGCCTCGGCCAGCCTGTCACATCACGGACTTACACGATCTTTCAAACACGCCCTTGCGGGTGGGGTGTGGGCGGGAGGGCGAGTTCGGCCCAGATGGTCTTTCCGTCGGGCCGTTGCTGGCTGCCCCAGTGTTCGGCTAGTTGGGCGACGATGAACAGTCCGCGACCGCCTTCGTCGAAGGTTCGGGCCTGGCGCAGGTGGGGGGCGGTGTTGTGGCCGTCGGAGACTTCGCAGATCAGGGTGTCGTGCCGGATCAGGCGCAGCTGCACGGGGCCGCCGCTGTAGCGGATGGCGTTGGTGACCAGTTCGCTGACGATGAGTTCGGTGGTGAACGTCAGCTCCTGCAGGTCCCATTCGGCCAGTTTGATTGAGGCAAGGTCGCGCGCACGGGCGACCTCGGCGAGGCCGTCCGACAGGTCCCACGCGGCGGTGTGCCTGCTGTCGAGTTCCAGGGTGCGGGCGATGAGGAGGGCGGTGTCGTCTCGGGGGCGGTCGTCGACCAAGGTGGTCAGGACGTGCTCGCACATGTCCTCCAGGGAGGGCATCGGCTCGGACAGGGCTTTCTTCAGGCGCTCGAGTCCTTCGTCCATCCCGATCCCGGGGGGTTCGATGAGACCGTCGGTGTACAGGGCTAGCAGGCTGCCCTCGGGCAGCTGCACTTCGGCTGTCTCGAAAGGGAGTCCGCCCACGCCCAGCGGAGGGCCGGTAGGGATGTCGAGATAGTCGGCGTCCGACCCCGGACGGATCACGGCGGGTGGTGGATGGCCGGCGCGTGCGGCGGTGCAGCGGCGCGAGACCGGGTCGTAGGTCATGTACAGGCAGGTCGCGATGACCTCCCCGAGATCCGCTGCGGCATCGCGGGCGCCCTGCTGCGGCTGGTCCCTCTCCGTTTGGAGCCGGATGACGATGTCGTCGAGGCGGGTGAGCAGTTCGTCGGGCGGTAGGTCGATATCGGCGAGAGTGCGTACCGCGGCGCGCAGCCGTCCCATGGTTGCCGAGGCGTGGATGCCGTGTCCGACCACGTCGCCCACGACCAGGGCGACCCGGGCCCCGGAGAGCGGGATCACGTCGTACCAGTCGCCGCCGACCCCGGCCTGCAAGTCCGCGGGCAGGTAGCGAGTCGCCGCTTGCACTGCCGGCTGTTTCGGGGTTGCTCGTGGCAGGAGACTTTTCTGGAGCGCGAGAGAGGTATTGCGTTCGTGGGTGTAGCAGCGGGCGTTGTCCACGCACACTGCGGCTCGCGCCCCGATTTCCTGCGCCAGGAGCACGTCATCGGCGTCAAAGGGCTCCCGACCCGGGGAGCGTGTGAACAGCGCCGCGCCGAGGGTTACTCCGCGGGCGCGCAACGGGACCGCCAGTGCGGAGTGGGCTGCACCTGGGTCGGCGCCGTCTGGGCCGGCGGGCCAGTCGGAGGCCTCGGTGATCGACGCTGTCATGGCCTCGCCCGTCATCAGGCTGAGGGCTGGCACCGATCCCTCGCGGTAGGTGACGGCCTGGCCCGGCCATGACCGGTCCGCCAGTGGGGTGGGGGCCGATTGCCAGGCGGTGCGGTGCAGGGTGATGGGGCCGGTGTGGGGTCCGGGGACGGGTTCCTCGCCCTGGAGGACGGGAGCGAAGAGGTCCACGGCGGCGTGGTCGGCGAAGCGGTGGACGGCGACTTCGGTCAGTTCCTCGGCGGTTCGGGCCACGTTCAGGGTGCTGCCAACACGGCTGCTGGCCTCGCCGAGAAGCGTGAGCCGCTCACGGGCGATCATCAGATGCCCCAGGCGGCGTTCTCTGGCGATGCGGAGATGGCAGACGGTAAGGCTGATGCCCAACGCGGCCGCCAGCGCTGTGATGACCGTGATCCGGCTGGCGTGTCCTATGCCCTGGAGGAGGACGCCGTAGACGGCAATCGCGGCGGCCAGGTTAAAAAGACCCACGATCATGGTATGCCGCAGCGGCAGCAGAGCGCTGGCCACGACCGGGATCAGCACGGAGTACTCGGCTAGTCCCATGACCTGCAGGCCCGCGGCGGCCAGCGCCAGTCGAACGCACGAGACCAGTGCAACGCCGAGGAGTAGAACGGCAAAACTCCCACTCGGTCGAATGGTCACGCCCCAGGGCGGGTACAGCGGGGTACTGGGCATGATGTCCATACCTTTCTTCGTGGGTTGATCCGGGTCATGCGCGATCAACCGGCTCCGGGCCCGGCTAACGGACGACCAGGACACGGGCCGGGCAGAATGTATGGGTCCGTGCCGCCAGAACGCGCCGCGCCGAGGACCGGGAGAATCGGTCAAGTCGCCCGGGCCCAACCCGTCGCCAACTGCTCGCCGGGGTCCCTCGCGTCGGAGTGCGCCGCGCAGGACTGCTCGCCCAACAGGCCGCCGCTGTACGCGGCTGCCAGGTCTTCCTTCACGGCCAGTCGCGCGGTGGCGGCACGAGGATCTTGACCGACTTCTCGACTTCCGCGCCGGGGATCAGCTCGGGCCCGCAGCCCGTCTACGCGGCGCGGCGCCCCCGCGTGAACTCCGTCGCCGTCTCGGCCACCCGGCGGCCCAGGTGTTCGGCCGTGGCTGCATCGGACTTGTGCACGGCTTCCGGGCCCTCGTCCATGTTGGACTGGGCAGCCGCCCCCACGAACACACCGAGGCGGTTGAGGTCGTTCTCGGAGGCGGTGGAGCTGTTCCAGCCGGGGTGCAGACCGAGGCTGACCCAGTGCATGCCGTGTTGGCCGGCGAGGATCTGGAAGAACTGCAGGGTGTGCAGTTTGTCGCCGCTCTTCGAGGCGGAGTTGGTGAAGCCGGCCGCGAGCTTGTCGTGCCATGCCAGCCTGAACCAGCGCTGGGAGGTCGCCTCGGCGAAGACGTGGAAGGCACCGGACGCGGTGCCCATGTAGGTGGGCGATCCGAAGACGATCGCGTCGGAGCGGTCCAGCGTCTGCCACTGCTCCTCGGTGATCTCGTCCACCTTGATCAGGTGCACCTCGGCGCCGGCCTCGGCGGCGCCGGCGCGGACGGCCTCGGCAAGCACAGCGGTGTGACCGTGGCCGGAGTGGTAAGCGATGGACACGACAGGGGTGGTCACGATGATTTCTCCTCAAGGAGGGTCGAATGGCCCGAACGGGCACTTCAAAGGCGATACCCCCAGGAAAGCACATTCTATTGGAAAGCGCAAACTGTTGGTTTGCGCTGCGATCGCGTATGCTTGCATCATGAGCGGTATGACCCAGGAGCAGGGCGGACTCGTGTACAACGTGTTCACCACGGGATGTCCGTCGCGCGGCACGCTGGAGCACGTCACGGGCCGCTGGGGCGGGCTGACGCTCGGCGCGCTGCACGAGGGTCCGCTGCGCTTCAACGAGCTGCGCCGCCGCATCAACGGCGTCAGCGAGAAGATGCTGTCCCAGACCCTGTCCGCGCTGGAACGCGACGGCCTGGTGCACCGCGAGGCCCAGCCGACAAACCCGCCCCGCGTGGACTACGAACTGACCCCCCTGGGCCGCCGGGTCACCGACCGCCTGCTCACCCTCATCCACTGCGTAGAAGACGCGATGGACGACGTCCTGGCGGCTCGCGAAGAGTACGACGCCCGCCAGAAGTCATGAATCTCCAACGGCAGAACACGTAGTGCACGCAAGGGTGTTGTTGCGTTGTCGGGTGCGTGAACGTCTGACGGTGTGTCGGGGTGTGGTGAAGCCTGGCGTCGGGTCCTGGATCCTGCTGTGGGACGGTCGGCCACGCCGGTGATCTGGTCCCAGTGGGTGAAACGGAGGGCCATCTCGAAGTGGTGCTGAGCGACGGTCAGGAGTTGGCGTCGGGGCCGGACGCGGGGCGAGATGCCGCTGAAAGCGGCAAGGAAGCGCTCGGCCCGCGTCCAGGCTCGGGAAGTCGCCTGGCTGTAGGCCGCGCAACGAGGCGAGGGCATACCCGCGGCTCGGGGCGCGAGACGCATGCTGCCCGGGCTTGTCCTCGACCTCGACGCGACGCTGGTCACCTGCCGCTCCGAGAAAGATCAGGCAGCACCCACCTATAAGGTCGGCCTTGGCTACCACCCGCTGCTGTGCTTCCGGCCAACACTGGCGAAGCACTGTCCGGCGGGCCGCGGCACGGCAACGCCGGCGCCAACACTGCCGCGGATCACATCACGGTTCTCGACGACGCACTCGCGCAGATCCCCGACGCTCACCGACACGGCACCGACATCCTCGTCCGTACCGACAGTGCCGGATCCGCGAAAGCCTTCCTCGCCCACGTCCGCGCCCTGCGGAAACGAGGAATCCGCACCTTCTTCAGGTAGCAGATGTAGCGCCAAGATTGATCATGGTCCCTGAACTGACTCGCGGGAGCTGGCCGACTCTTCCCGGTGCCAGTCCCAGATGGCCCCTTGGGGCCTGGTGGGGCACCGACCATATGTGCCGATCAGGACCATAGAGGCCGGACCGTGAGCAGGGGTCAGTTGGCAGGCCGTGTTTCGGGAAGGGCGTGCTCGATCAGTACGCGGGCGGCCTCAAGGGCGTCATGGCGGGGGCACGGGTTGTCGAGCGAGGTCTGTAGGGCGGTGGCGCCTTCGAGGAGGACGTTCAATTGCCGGCCCAGTTGGTCCGGGTTGGCGGCACCTGCACGGGCGGCGACGGCGATGAGCTGCTGGGTGATGCCGTTCTTGTGGTGGTGGACCAGTTCCTGCACCTCGGGCATGTGCCCTGCGGCTTCAACGGTGGCGTTGTGGAGCGGGCAGCCGCGGTTCGTCAGACGCCCTGAGGGTCCCGAGGTCGCCTCAGTGAGCATGGTGAACAGCGACAGCAGCCGGTCTTGGGGGGAGACTCCCTCGCGGCTCAGGCTCTGTTCGATGCGCCGGGTCATGCCGGCCTCGTAGTCGCGCAGGTATTCCTCCACCAGCGCGTTCTTGGTGGGGAAGTGCTGGTAGAAGGTGCGCGTGGAGACCTCGGCGACCTCCACCAGGCGGGCGATGCCGGTGGCATGGATGCCCTCTTCATAGAAGAGCTTCGCGGCTGCCTGCAGGATGCGCTCGCGCGCGCCCCGGCCGCCACGGTGCCGGATAGCGGCTGTGCTCTCTGTCTCCATGCCGCAAGTATAGCAACCGCTTTACTTCGTTGACTGGATGCGTTAGCTTCAAAGTACAACGATCGCTTTCCTCCTTTGGCATCGTGCGCACAGCGCCCGATTGGCACTGTCGTGCTGCACTTGCCTGCGCCGGTGCCGAAGCGAATCGCCCAGCCGCTTACCGGAGAGACCCCGTCATGCACATCAAGCCCTGGCTTCCGGCGAAACGAATATCGCGTTCGGTCGGGTTCTGGCTTCTGGCCGTCACGCTCCTTGCGCTCTTTGCCTCGACCAGCGCGTTTTCCCCGCTCCTGGTGGTGTACCAGCACCGTTGGGGCTTCTCGCCGACCATGCTCACCACGATCTTCGCGGTCTACGCCTTGGGCTTGCTGGTTGCACTGCTGACCGTCGGACGGCTCTCCGACTACGTCGGCAGGCGGCCTGTACTCGCCGGCGCGCTGATCGTGGAGGCAGCATCCATGGCCATGTTCCTCACTGCCGACGGTGTGGGGTTGCTGCTGGTGGCGCGCATCCTGCAGGGGCTGGGGATCGGTGCGGCGATAGGGTGCATCGGCGCCGGGCTGTTGGACCTGCAGCCGTCGCCCACCTCACGCCTTGGCTCGCTGCTGAACAGCGCCGCGCCGGCCGCCGGGCTGGGGCTTGGGGCGCTGGGCAGCGGAGTGCTGGTGCAGTACGCCCCCGCCCCCACGATGCTGGTCTTCGTCCTGCTCGTCGCCGTCTTCCTGGTGCTGACGGTGGCGGTGTTCTTCCTGCCCGAGCCGGTCACGCCCCGGCCGGGTGCCTGGGCCTCGCTGCGGCCACAGGTGGCGGTGCCGTCCCAGGCGCGCCGGGGCTTCCTGGCGATCATGCCCTGTCTTGTCGCCACCTGGGCGATCACCGGGTTCTACCTCTCTTTGGTTCCCTCGCTGGCCGTGGGGGTTCTGCACATCGGCAGTCATCTGGTGGGCGCCGTGGCGCTGACCACGTTCTACGGCGCGGGAACGGTGGCGTCACTGCTGTCGCGCAACCTGGCGCCGAACCGGGTCATGGCCGTGGGGTGCGTGGCTCTGGCCGCAGGGACCAGTCTGACCCTGCTCGCCCTGGTCGGGCCCTCGACGCTGCTGTTCTTCCTGGGAACCGCCCTCGCGGGCGCCGGCTGGGGCAGCTCTCTCTTGGGCTCCTTCGGCGCGCTGGCAGCGCTGGCCGGTCCCACGGAGCGGGCGAAGCTGTTCGCCTCCGTCTATGTCGTCAGTTATATCGCTTTCGGCGTTCCCGCCGTAGCGGCCGGGCTGGTCATACCGTCCCTCGGCCTGCGCGCCACGACGATGTGGTACGGGGCCGCGGTCATCGCGCTGGCGCTGCTGGCCGTCCTCATAGCCGCCGTTCGCGGGCGCACAGCCAAGACCACGGCAGCTGCCCTCACTGAGGCCCTCGCCGCCGACAGTCCTTCCGGGGCGGCCAAGGCCGCGCCATGACCGTCATCACTGAGCCCATTCCAACTTCGGGCAACCGCGGATCGGTGCTGTGTCATGGGCATCTGATAGACCCTGGCTATGACGTTCTTGGCAGTGGTCGAGGGTGATGCGGGCGGATGGCACGTCGATCGGGATGCGCTGACCGAAGCGATCCGTGCTCGGTGGGCCGAGGTCGAGATCGATTCGTCGCACCGTAGTGAAGTACGCAGTCTCATCTGGAGGTTCGACACGGAGTACGGCCCGCGTGAGGCTTATCTGCACGAGGACGGTGCCTGCCTGTACATGGACGTTTGGGAGGAGGACGCGATCTGGTTGGCGGTCACCTTCCGTAGGCTGGCACCCATGCACCTTGACCTGGTGTTCTGCGATGAGGGCTATACCTTCGACGTGCGTCTGCCAACCGGGACCACCGAGGCCATGGCCCTGGTGAATGCTGCGGGCTGAGCTCAGCCCGCAGTGGCGAGGTGGAGGACCAGGACGGCCTTCACGGTGTCGGCGATACGGGTCGTGCTGCACCGGAGCTTCCGCAGCAGACGCCACTGCTTCAGGGCTGCCATGGCCTGCTCACCCAACGCGCGGATACGCGCATGGGACAGGTTGCCGGCTCGCTGACCTGCAGAAAGTCGCTCCCACCTGCCGCGGAAGGGCACCCGGACAGTCCCACCGGCACCCTGGTAGCCCTTGTCCGCCCAGCAGGCCAAGCCCGCGTCAGTGAGGGCGTCGATGATGCCGTGGGTGCGGGCGGCCTTGATGTCGTGGACGGCGCCCGGCAAAGCCGGCGAGGCCCACAGCAATCGGCACCATGCGGATCGGCGATGACCTGCACGTTCATGCCGTGCTTCTTGTGCTTCCCGGAGTAGAACGGTCGGCGGCGATCCGGTCGATCGGCAGCAGCGTCCCGTCGAGGATCACGAACGCTGCGCGTGCCGCCGTCTTCACCGCGGCAGCCACGTCCGAGGCGAGTGCGGCGAGAACGTCGACGGCCTCGGCGATGTAGCGGTAGGTGGTGGTGCCGACACCGAACCCGGCCGCGAGCTGGGAATAGGTGTGCCCGCACCGCAGGTGGGCCAGCGCCAGCAGGGCCTGGCGGTCGGCACTCAGTCGTCGCCAGCGGGTGCCGCGCGAGGTCCACTCGGCCCGGCAGTGCGGAACACGGATCACCGGATCCAGAAAGGCCCCCAACTGCACGCGACCTCGGTCGCCGCCGGAAACGCCGCGGCACCTCCGGCATTCCGAATCGCGCCGGGGGTCCGATGCCTTCTACGCGTACTGGCCGGTGGGGTAGGCGGCCGCGGCTCCGCGTCCGTCCGGTGTCAGATCGAGAACGCTCCAGATCGGCCAGATCGAGTCGAGGTGACGGGAGTCTCCGCCATCGAACATCAGCTCGGCTCCCCATCGGTGGTGGATTCCGTCCTGCTCACGTGAGAACACGTTCAGCATCGGTACTTGCTCGCCGTCTGGCGTCTCGGCGTGGTAGTCGCGGTTGAAGGTGTTGTTCGGCGCGGACAGCAATTGCATGTACTGCAAGTTGTGCCAGCCGCGGTCTGCCGCGTAGGCGCCAAGTCGGGCGGCACTCGTCTTGGCGACCACGGCGACGTTGATCCGCGCAGCGAGGTGCTGGACGAATCCGTCAATTCCGTCGACGACCGAGGTGCACGACGGGCACGGTTGCTCGTCCATCGGGAGCAGGGCCATTCTGCCGGGGGCGCTCGCCCGCGGGTCTTCGGACCAGCGCGGGAACATCATGCTGTATACGACCAGCGTGTCCTTGCCAGGCGCGAACAGCTCGGAGAACCGTACCGTGCGGCCGCTGCCCGCAGCCTCGAAGACGTAGTCCTCCGGAATGAGGCCCCCGAGGGGGAGCGCCCGGCGCTGGGCGGCGACCTCCTCGTTCAACCGCCGGAGCTCCGCCTCCGCCTTCAACAGTTCGTCGCGGGCGCTGCGATACTCGCTCGACTCTCCGGGGAACCGCCGGTTCGTCCCCGCTGCTCGGAGCAATGAACTCCACTTGTCCATGTCACGCGCACCGCCGATGACGGCCATTGTCTCGGATCCTTCCTGCACTCCGAACTCGAGGTCCTTTTCCATTCAATATCGGCAAAGATCCAGCACCCTGCCATATCTCACGGCTCATCACCGCGCTGCTACGAGGTCTGGCAGCGGTTTACCGGGCCCAACGAAGATCAGGCTACACCGGACCGGCCACGCGGCCTCCGGTCAGGGGGACACGCTCGGCCATTGCGACATCCGCACTCGGATCGAACTCCTAAAGCGGGTGTCGAAGGCTGGAAAGCCACCGAGGCCAGGCTTGATCAAGCATGGCAGTGGAGACGACCGCCGGTGCGGGGGTGATTGGGGTCTCCTGGGCCCCGACTTTTCGGCGAGGCTGGCTGACGGGTGCGGGTCAGCGACGAGTCATGTGGTGCTCCGAGTTGAATCCCGCACGATCCTTCTTTGGATCTTTCAATTAGGTCAGCTCCAGATCGCACGGGTTCAGCTGAATTTCGGGAGCTCGGACGGAAATCAGATCGTCCGCGTGACGCTCCGACCATCGGTCCGGTTCTCGACCAGGAGGTCCGATCCCACTCTGATCTCTACGACCGGATCATCACCATCGTCAAATCTGACGATTCCGCCTGTAGCAAGGCGCCGAACCCCTTCCCGCGCGAACTTTGAGAGGGAAGCGAACCCCGGGGTGGCTGGCGCCCTTCTGCGACCTCTTCGGGAACCTCGATCTCGACGTCGAATTGGCCCACCTTGGCGGGATTCGAAACCATCCAGCGGCCGGATGCGGCGCCGGACTCACACCCGAAGGACACGATCCCTTGGCGCCGTACACCTCGGCGAGATGAGCCGAGATCTCGCGGTGCGTGAGGCCCTTCGCGGACAGCGACAGCAGTCGACGCCGGTCAGCCGTCGTTGCCGCTTCTTTACGATCTGTGGCTCGAAGGTGCCGCGGCGGCTCGGAGCCTACACTCACAAGAACAGCAATCGCTTTACCTGGGACGCCGTCAGTGCTAGGTTCGATGTAGAGCGATCGCTTTACCTGTGCGGAGGGCGCCCCCCGAGGCGCGATGGCAACGCCCCACCTCGACGAAGAACCCCCCACAGAAGCGCATCGCGTCTCACGAACAGACACCGTGGAAGGCCAAGACGATGCGAGCAATCCAGTACAACCAGTTCGGCGACTACGACGTCCTCCACCTGGTGGACACCCCCAGGCCCGAGCTCCAGAACGGCCAGGCCCTGGTCCGGCTGACCCTGGCCGGCATCCAGCCACTGGACGACACCGTGCGCAGCGGCAAGCGGGGCGCGGTCAAGCCCTTCCCGATCACCCCGGGAGGCACCGGCGTGGGGACGGTCGAAGAGCCCGGCGACAGCGGTCTGGCGGCCGGCACCCGGGTCATGATCAGCGGAGGCCGCTACGGGGTCTCCACCGACGGCACCTGGGCCGAGTACATCGCCGTCGATCCGGCCCACCTGCTGCCCCTCCCGGACGGGATCGACAACACTACCGCCGCCGCGCTGTCCACGGGCGTCGGCTACCTGACCGCGTATCTCGCGCTCACCGAGCTGGCCAAGTTCCAGCCGGGCGGCACTGTGCTCGCCCCCGGAAGCGGCGGCGCGGTCGGCCAGGGCGGCGTCGAGATCGCCCGGCATCTGGGAGCGTCGCTCGCGATCACCACCGCCACCTCCACGGCCAAGGCCGAGCGGAGCCGGGCAGCTGGCTACGAGGTCATCGACCTCAGCCGCGAGTCGCTGCGCGACGGGGTCGCCCGGCTCACCGACGGCAAGGGCGTCGACGTCGTCCTCGACGGCGTCGCCGGACCGATCACCGGACAGGCCATCGGCGCGCTCGCCCGGGGCGGCACCCTGATCAGCATCGGCTACTCCGCCGGCATGCAGACCGAGATCAACGTCACCGACCTGATCTGGAAGGCCGCCCACGTACACGGCTTCCTGTTCGCCCTGTTCACCCAGGAGCAGATCGACACGGCCAACGCCAAGCTCCTGGACCTGGCCGCCCACAAGGAGATCACTCCTCTCATCGACCACGTCTTCCCCCTGGAACAGGCCTCCGAGGCCCAGCGTCACCTCATCGAAGGCGGGCCCTTCGGCCGCGTACTCCTCAGCCTGTGACCGCACGCCGAGCAACCGCCTGCGGTTCGATTGCCACCGGACTCGGCAAGGATGGCGGTCGTCCTGCTTCAACGTCATCACCGTCGGCCTGTACGGCGTTGCCATCCCGCTTGCCGTCCTCCTCCAGATCGTCAAGCACAAGCCGGCCGTCGGTATCCCGCTGCTCCTGGCCGCGTTCGCCGGCGTCGGCGTCTACCTGGTGCGCCGCGCCCGCAAGGCGGAGCAGCGCCGCCTCGAGGCCGCCCGCCTCGCCGAGATACGCCAGGTGCAGTCACGTGAGGTCGCCCGCTACCACACCATGAGCCCGGGCGAGTTCGAGCACGCGATCGCTTACCTGTGCCAGCGGGACGGCTGCACGGACGTCAAGGTCGTCGGTGGAGCCGGAGACCTGGGGGCCGACGTCATCGCCACCACTCCGGACGGGCGCCGGGTCGTCATCCAGTGCAAGCGGTACGGGCCCACCAACAAGGTCGGCTCCCCGGACGCGCAGCGGTTCGGCGGCACCTGCTACTCGATGCATGGCGCCCACGTCCCCGTCCTGGTCACCACGAGCACCTTCACCCGGCAGGCCGTCGGCTACGCCACCGCGCAGGGCATCCGCCTGTATGACGAGCGCGCCCTCGGCGGGTGGGCCTCGCAGACCGGCCCGGCCCCGTGGCATCAGGCAAGCGTGCCAGCCGCGTAGCCATCAGGTACGCCACAACGGCGTCGGCGAAGCTCTGCAGGTCAGCGCAGCGCTTCGATGGCCTTCACGATCAGGGCGCGGGCGCCTGGCCCGTACACGGCCAGTTCTGCCAGCCGGGCGAACGCCCGCAGGTAGATGTCCAGCTCTCCGGGGGCCGTCACGGTCACTTTGGCCGCGAGCAGTTCCACGTGGATACGCGTGTCGTCGAAGACCGTGAACTGCTCGAGCGGCCACATGGTGCCTTCCCGCTCGGCCGCAGCCGGGATGATGCCCAGCGACATGGACGGTAGAGGCATCGCGGCGAGGAGGTTGCCGAGCTGGCCGGCCATCACGTCCTGGTCGCCGACTCGGTGGTTGAGGACGTTCTCCTCGATCAGCGTCGCGAACCGGTGGTCGCCTTCGTGGATGACCCGGGCGCGGCGCATACGGACCTCGACCGCCTCGCTCACGTCGTCCGGGGTGCCGCGGAAGCCAGCGATCGTGCCGAGGAGCGCGGTCGCGTAGCCGGGCGTCTGCAGGTAGCCGGGCATCACATGGGAGGCGTACACGCGAACCAGGCGGGTTCGCTCGTACAGCTTGGCGGACGTCTCTGCCAGCTGCTTCATGCCCGTGCGCTGGAGCCGCTTCCATTGGAGGTACATGGAGTCGGCCTGCCGGTTGGCGGCGATGAGGTCGGCCGCCTGGTCGTCGGCACGGCAGGCTGTGCACCAGGCGCGGATGTCCGCGTCGGACGCGACAGTGACGGCGTTCTCGATCCTGGAGGATTTGGCGACCGACCAGCCGCACAGGCACGCGAGTTCCTTGCCGGTGATGCCCGCGTCCAGGCGCAGCTCCCGTAGCCGGGCCGCGAGAGCTGCGCGAGCTTCCTGCACGCTGGACGTGGGAAACGTGGACATGGCCGGTTACTTGACCTCGTACTGACCGTGCGGGATCGCCCGCTCCCAGATGTGTTCGAACGCGGCCGCGTGCGGGCCGACCACGGCGGGATCGTCGCACAGTTCCTTGCTGATCCACTCGCCGTCGCCGGAGAAGTGATGGACGCGCATCAAGCGCCCGTCGAAGATCCATAGGTCGCTGCCTGGCAGGAGCAGGTCCCAGGCTCGGTGCCTGGGAAGCCAACGAACCTGTTCGCCTGCCTCGACGTTGGCGCGGGTTTGGTAGTGCTCCCAGCGGATGTAGTCGGTGACCGGCTCAGACACGACCCGGGCCCGCCGCACCTGGACACCGCGAGCGACAGCGTCCGCGACGGTCTGGTGGAAGGGCCGCCACCAGGATGCGCGATCATCCCAGTCGATGCGCTGCCCGTCCTGCCATGCCTCAAAGCGGGGGTTGCTGTAGTAGGCGTCCCGCATCTCCAGGTGAACAGCCGACTTCGAGGCACCGGCAAGGAGTTCAGGAAACTCCGGGATCGAGCTCATCGCACGCCTTCCTGATGATCGGGATCATTCGCTTCGGGATCCTGATGACGGTCTCACCGGGCGGGATCGGCGCCCGCGCCGGAGACAGCGCGTCGCATGTCGCGGTCGTCGCATCGTCGGCCCGGTAGCTCTGGATCAACAGGTCTTCCGCGTGTGTGTCCACCCAGACCGTTGGGCATCCGTCCTCATCCGTCTCAGGGTCGATCCCGACGAAGTGAATGTTCATGGTGGCTGGCCTCCCGCGCTAGTCGGTTGCAGCGATTTACACCACCGTCGTGCTCACGGGTCACACGGTCAAGAGCGCGTGTCGGCCATGGCCAGCGCCCTGGAACTGCCGTGTAATTCGGTGCAACTTCGTAGCGGGACTGCCAGCAGGGTTCCTACCGTCGGGGACGCGATGAAACCCCGGCAAGGCGGTGAGGTGCGATGTGCCGGTTTGGTGTCAGTGAGCGGGTGTCAGTGACGGCACGTCAGAACTGGGTGTTTTCGCTGGTCGGGCGTTGAGGAAGGGTGGGGT